>NZ_CAMZMZ010000023.1:0-67422 GCF_947311905.1 Alteromonas sp. CyTr2
GGAATAGCTCAGTTGGTAGAGCACGACCTTGCCAAGGTCGGGGTCGCGAGTTCGAATCTCGTTTCCCGCTCCAAATTTTTACACTCCTATTTTTGTAACAGCCTTTGATTAGTGTATCAATGCGACCCCTTGATGGGCCCGCGACCGAGTGTCGGCCAGTTGGCGAATCTCGTTTCCCGCTCCAAATTTTTCAGACACCTCAAAAATAAAAACTTATCTTGTTTTTAAGTGCGACCCCTTGGTGGGCCCGCGACCGAGTGTCGGCCATTGCTTCACAACGAGAACAAATCTGTTTCTCGCTCCAAATTCACTTGCATCGAACGGTGTTCCTCTAAGCTTTCCTTTCCCACAAAACCCTGCACTGATTCTGGGTATAAATTCGATTTTTCACGCACCAAAGTCGTGCGACTTTAATATAGTTATGTGCCTATTTCTATAAGGCTATGATATTTCAGTTAAAAGTAATTATTTTATGAGCTCTCATAAAGTGCGGCCGCCCCAATGCGCAACGTGTTGTGGGATTATTTGCGCTTTAAATGAATAAATACCCTGTTTTGCTCTGGCTTTTGACGTTTTTTATATTAGAATGCGCGCAAATTCCGGCACGTATTCTGCTGAGTCTTGGGTTCTAGGCCCTTTTCACTGAGTAGCAATGAATAATAATAAGAACGCTACAAAGAACGAGCCGGTACACATTTTTACCCAATTCACGCTAAAACGCTTAATTAGAAGGACTCTGTTTTTTCCTATGGAATGGGCTAGTGGTTTTTAGCAATGTCCATTTTAAGAGAGAGAACATGCATAGTAAGAGTGCTCCTTTCCATATTTCCGCTGTAGCAGGCGCCGTGTTAGCCGCTTGCTCAAGCCCAAGCGTATATGCCCAAACGGTTACAGTAGACGAAAAACAAATTGAAAAAGTAGAAGTAACCGCAACGCGCAGAAGCGGCACCCTACAAGAAGTGCCTATTAATATCTCAGCGCTAACCTCTGACGTTTTAGACCAACAGAATATTGAAGATCTTGACGGCGTAGCGCGTTGGGTACCTGGTCTTACGGTGACAGATCAAGGTGGACGAAACGACTCTCCAATTATCGTACGTGGTCTAAATACTAATTCATCAGGCCCTGGTTCAAATGGCGGCACGGTAGCCACCTACTTTGGTGATATCCCTCTTTTCCTGAATATGCGTCTTGTAGACGTAGATCGCGTTGAAGTTCTTATTGGTCCGCAGGGTACGCTTTACGGAGCAGGAACCTTGGGCGGTGCTATTCGTTATCTTCCTAAGAAAGTCGATTTAGAGTTTGTGTCTGGGGAAGTAACGGGTGATGTGTTCAGCATTAGCGAGAGCGATTCACTAGGTGGAGAAAGCAGTATTGTCTTCAACGCACCTATTATTGATGGTGAATTAGCCGTACGCGCGTCATTGAACTATTTCAATAACCCAGGCTTCCTTGACTACAACTATGTGGTAAAAGAGGGCGGTGTGTCACTGCCAGACCCAGACTGGTCTAATGAAGAAGAGGTGAATAGCAACCTACGTCGTGTTGAAGATGCTAACGGTGAAGATACGCTAACAGGCCGTATTGCAGTACGCTGGGCGCCGAACGACTGGTTTGACAGCACATTGACTTACTTTTACCAAAAGCAGGACGTTGAAGGTCGCTCTATCACACATTACGACGCGCTTTCGGACGAAAATCCTTTAAGCGATGTTATCGGCAAGTACGAATCAGCCTATCGCTACGAAGAGCCGCGTGAAAAAGAAGACGAGCTATTAAGCTTAGAAGTAAGTGCTGACCTGGGCTTTGCAGAATTAGTATCTGCAACCGGTCTATCTAACTTTGACGCGAACGGCCAACGTGACCAAACTGATCTTTTAATTCGTTTAGACTACAGCTATGAAGAATTTCCAGCATTCTCGGCGTACACGGAAGAAGTGGAAGAACGGGAAGTTTTTACGCAAGAACTGCGCTTAGTTTCTCAAACCAGTGGGCCTCTATCATGGATCATTGGCGGCTTTTATTACGACTTAGACAGTGAAGGCAGCAGTAAAGAATTTACACCTAACTTCGATGTTTATGCCATTGACGTGTGGGGTGTAGACGGTAACTATCGTCCAGATGCACTTGAATACTTCTCAGTTGACGAAAGCGAGGTTACTGAAAAAGCGTTATTCGGAGAACTTACTTACGAGCTAACAAGCGACTGGGACGTTACATTAGGTTTACGTGCATACCAATATGATGTGCATTCACGTTCGGCTGTCGACTTACCGCTTTACAACTCAGTATTTGAAAGCAGAGCGTCTGACTCTATCGTACTAGATTATGGTGAGACAGAAGCTGACGATAGCGGCACGTTATTCAAATTCAACACTAGCTATCAGTTTACGAACAGCACAATGGGTTATTTGACCATCAGTGAAGGCTTCAGAATTGGTGGCGCGAACAGCGTTGGTGCTTGCCCAGATAATGTCGATGATCTGAATAACCAAATTGTTTGTGCTACTCCTGAAGAACAACTCTTTGAGGCGGATACCACAACTAACTATGAGCTAGGCGTTAAAACCAGTTTCTTCAGAAACAAACTTCAGCTGAATACGGCGCTATTCTACGTTGACTGGCAAGACCCTCAGGTGTCGGGTGCCACAATCAATGGTCAGCAGCCGATTATCGTTAATGCTGAAGGTGCGGAGTCGAAGGGAGCGGAATTCTCGATTCGCGGCATTATTGGCGACAATATCACGACTTATGCAACATACGCCTACACACAAGCTGAGTTAACTGCAGACGCACCATTCTTATTTGGTGTGTTTGATGAGCAACGCACAGAGCTTCAAGACTTTTACGATGGTAAAGATGGTGACCGTTTACCGGGAACTGCAGAGCATCAGTTCTCATTCGGTATCACATACAGCCAAGAAGTATTTGACGATAAAATGTTGAATGTGAACTACGGTATCACTGCGCAAAGCGATGTGTATACCACGGTTGGCCTTCGTCAAGATGGTGAGGCGCTGCCTGGCTACGCAGTAAGTAATTTGAACGCGACAATTTCAGATGAAGATTGGTCGGTAACCCTCTACATCGACAACTTATTCGATAAGTATGCGTTTACTTCAACTCGTCGTAACGTAGGCGATATTGGTTTAGGTCAGTTTAACGACACCCTAGAGCCAAATGGCATCGAGTTACAGCGAAACTATGGCCATTATGTGCTAACACCGCGTACTGTGGGATTGATGTTTAAGTATCAATTCGGCATGTAGTATAGTTATCGCTATAAGATACAATAAAAAGGCGCTTACGCTTAACGTGTAAGCGCCTTTTTCGTATTAAAACGGTTTTGAAAAAAGATAAAAATGAATACAAGTAACACTCGCTTAGACGACGCCGTAAGGTTTTTATCACAACGTGATTATCAGCAAGCACACCGCTGTTGTGTAGAAGTGATTCAACAATTCGGGCCGCATGCTCACGCCTATTTTTTACTTGGCATTATTCATGTTGAAATCGGACAGATAGAAAAGGCGATTGCCTTGTTAACTAAGTCTAACGAAATAGAAAACCGTTCAATTACCTTTGCCTATCTGGCCAAATGCTTTGCGTTAAAAGGCGACATGCAGCAAGCGCTAGACTGTGTGGCTCGTTCGCCAGTAAAGAGCCTTACCCGTGCTCTCGACTTAGATACGGTTGGCGTTTCATTATCGAGAGTAGGCCTACATGAGGATGCTATCGCCTATTTTGAAAAGGCCCTTGCTTTGGCGCCATCAAATCCGCAATACCACTACAACTATGCAGTCAGCTGCAAGTTTGCGGGAAAATTTGAGCTAGCCAGAAAGCATTTTGAACAAGCCATCGATAACGAGCCTAATTTCTTTCAGGCGCATTTTGCCCTGTCTGATCTCGGCGGCATTTCGCGTGAAAATAATCATTTAGCGCGACTTGACCCCTTAGTGGAAAAAGTAAAGGCAAACCCCGATGCACGACTTCACATAGGGCATGCGCTCGCGAAAGAGTATGAAGCACTAGGTGATTACACTCGTGTTTTTGAATCCCTGCAACACGCGAAAGCGCCCCAGAAGGCACGTAGTGAAAATACGCTGAAAGATTATCAGGCAATATTTAATACTCTTCATGCTAATTTGCAATCACAGATTAGCTCGGACGCTTTTTCCACCAATCTTTCTCAAAGCGACGCCCCCATTTTTGTAGTGGGTATGCCGCGCAGTGGCACAACACTGGTTGAGCGTATTTTAAGTCATCATTCGTTAGTTGCCTCTGGAGGAGAGCTACAAGACTTTGGCGTTGCTGTTAAACAGGTAACCCAAACTAGCAGCCAACTAGTGCTTGATACGCCTACCATTGAAAGTGCATATCAGAGTGACTTGGCCAAAATTGGAGAGCTTTATCTTCAGCGTACGGCTTTCTTGCGACAAGAGGCAAAGCACTTAGTCGACAAACTGCCATTCAATTTTTTCTATATCGACCTAATTCGACAGGCACTACCTAATGCAAAAATTGTTTGTTTGCTGCGTAATCCAATGGATACCTGCGTAGGTAACTTCAGACAGTTGTTTTCTATCCACAGCCCTTACTACGCTTACGCTTACGACCTTGAGGTGATTGGACAGCTTTATCAAAGCTTCGAACAGTGGGTGAGGAAATTTGCTGATACATATCCGAATGCTATTCGCCTGCAATCATACGAGCAACTTGCTCAGAATCCGCAAGCTGAAGTCAAAGATCTATTGGCATTCTGTAACTTGCCTTGGGAAGCGCAATGTCTACAAGTTGAAAACAATACGCTCCCTGTTTCGACCGCCAGTAAAGTGCAGGTTCGAGAGCCAATTAATACAAAGTCTATTGGACGCTGGAAACGATATGAACCGCAATTGGATGTACTTAAGGCAGTGATTTCGCAATAAAGGCACTGCATACGTATTCATTTGTTCTTACATACGTATGCATATTTAACAAATTTGAAACGTCTGGCTTACTTAGTGTTCACAAAATAAGCAGGAACACACCCATGAAAATCTCTTCTACTGCTGCCGCTTTGGCACTTTCGTCTACGTTGTCAATAAGTACCAGTGCCATTGCTTCTCCCACTACTTTTGTACATTTATTTGAATGGAAATGGGAAGATATCGCTACTGAATGTGAAACATTTCTAGGACCTGAGGGTTATGCCGCGGTACAAGTGTCTCCGCCTAACGAGCACATTACGGTGTCTCAATGGTGGGCACGTTATCAACCGGTAAGTTATGAGCTTACCAGTCGCGGAGGTAACAGAGCTCAGTTTGCTGATATGGTGCAACGGTGCAAAGCGTCCGGTGTTGATGTTTACGTTGATGCGGTAATAAACCACATGGCAGCTGGAAGTGGAACGGGAACGGCGGGTAACACATTCGGAGCTAAACAATATCCTATTTACTCGCCGAACGACTTTCACCCGACATGTGCCATAAGTAACTATAACAATCGTTACGAAGTGCAGCACTGCGAGTTAGTGGGTTTAGCTGATTTAGATACTGACAGCACTTATGTACAGGACACCATCGTAAATTACTTAAACGACTTAATTAGTTTAGGTGTTGCAGGCTTTCGGTTTGATGCAAGTAAACACATGCCAAGTGGAGATATCAATAGCATTGTCGCGCGTTTGAATAACACACCACTGGTTTTTCAAGAAGTCATTGACCAAGGCGGTGAAGCAATTAGTGCCAACGAATACTTTGGAAATGGTTTGGTTACTGAGTTCAAGTATAGCGTTGAAATAGGCAACACTTTCCGTAATGGCAAGCTAGCATGGCTGAGCAACTTTGGGGAAGGTTGGGGCTTTATGCCTAGCTCGAAAGCTGTGGTTTTTATAGACAATCACGATAATCAGCGCGGCCACGGTGGTGGCGGTAACGTTATTACGTTTGAAGATGGCAGGCTGTACGATTTAGCCAACGTATTTATGCTTGCTTATCCCTATGGTTATCCAAAGGTAATGTCGAGCTACGACTTTGGCGGTGATACTGAAAGGGGGGGGCCAAACGTCCCCGTTCATAACAATGGCACATTGGAGTGCTTTGGCAATAACTGGAAGTGTGAACATCGTTGGTCATACATAGCTGGTGCCATGGCGTTTAGAAACGCTACTGCATCAAATTTTTCGCTAACTAATTGGTGGTCGAATAACAACAACCAGATTGCCTTTGGCCGCGGAGATAAAGGATTTGTTGCCATTAATAAAGAAGACAGCGTGCTATACACGTCGCTCGCCTCAAGCATGCAACCCGGCACCTATTGTAATGTATTAAAAGGTAACCTCAGAGCTGATGGCAGCTCGTGCACTGGAGAAACCGTTACAGTAAATGCCGATGGTACGGTTAACGTTGACCTTGCACCATGGGATGCTCTTGCTATTCATCATGAAAACCGGGTTAATCCAACAGATAATACTGGTGCAGATTGGCAGCGCACCGTGATCTTTATTGAAGCAGAAACCCAAAGTGGACAAGATATGTTTGTTCGCGGTGGGATCGATCATGGCTATGCAGCATCAGTGTTCGGTACGACCTGCACAGATAGTAATTATTTATGTGCCATTCCTGTAAGGCACAACAACCTGCGCAATGCGACAACTTCGCCATGGAAGCAGGGCGATAACTTCCTTGATTGGTATGGTATTGAGTCTGCACAAAGTACTGAAGCAGAAGGAAGTGCAATGGATTGGACAACGAATAACTGGCCTGCGCAGTGGGGCGAGACAAAAGCCGTGGCGTCTGACGGTTTTGGACTTGAACCACTCAATGTTTGGGGACCACACCATTGGATGCTAGACGTTGAAATGGATTGTAGTAAAACAGTAAACGGCTGGTTTGAACTTAAAGCATTTATCAAAAACGGTCAGGGGTGGGAAGCTGACGTAAACCAGTCCAATACACCTTACTCATCAGGTAATCACTTTGCCCAATGTGGCAAGGTAAATCGTTTCGTTTTTGGTGATAGCGCCTATACAATGCAGAATTTTTAGTTGGTCATTTTTCTAAAAATTGGCAAGTAATTAACGCTTACTTACTTGCACTGCAGAAAAACATAGTTAAGCAGCACTGTGTGCTGCTTTTTGCGTTTACCGCTATTCAAAAGTTGCAACCCATTCACACAACGATTATGTTTATAGGTATGTAACTGGTCAAACCAGATTGGCGACACACGTAATCTACGTTGTGTAAAGGCGAACTTTTGTAAGGCTTAATTGAAGCTAGCGTGGACACTATGTCAAAGAACTATATATTAAATACCTATAATAAATTCATGAAACTTCCGTTTGGCAAGAAGCTATTTAGCTGGTACTCAGCGCGCAGGGCACCTTATTTTTCTACCGTTTCACCACTTATCTCAGACATTAAACCAAACTACTGTGAAGTGCTTATTAGTAAACGTAAAGCGGTAGAAAATCACATTGGAACGGTTCACGTTATTGCTATTTGCAATGGTCTGGAAATGGCCATGGGGTTCATGTGTGAAGCATCCATACCTAAAAACCTTAGGTGGATCCCGAAAGGTATGGAAGTAAAGTATCCGGCGAAAGCAGACTCAGATATTCGTTGTGTAGCAGAAGTGCCAGCTGACGCATGGAAACCAGGTGACTTACCTATTTCTGTTAAGGCGTATAACGCTGAAGGCACCGTGGTCGTCGACGGAACTATTACGGTTTGGGTAAGTGAAAAACGCTGATATCCCACTTATATTAAAAGGCCGCGCTTGCGGCCTTTTTTATGCTCTTTTAAAACATTCAATATTAAGTTTTTACTACAGCTACTTTTCTGTTTGACAGAAAATAAAAATCCGACTAAGAATAACCTTGAAAGCGATTAAGGCGCTATATCAGTAGTCTATTTCATTCAACAGTTGGTGTTGCAATTATGTCTGTGTTTACAACGCAGGTATTAGCGGTGGAAGAGGTTAAGATGTCTGTAATCACAAAAGAGCAATTCGCAAGAAAACCCTTTATAGATAAGAAAAATTACCCGTACGGCTTTGCCCGTTCAGGAGATTTTTCAATTAATGAAAGTAAGCTTCTTCAGGCTCATGGTAGTTTATTCGCTGCACTAGTGGACGGGAAAATTACGCCAGAGAATGATGAAGAACAAGCCTATTTGGAATCGGCTCTTGGTCATCGTGACCCTGCAACACCGCAAGAGAAAGCGTGGTTGAAATACCAAGCCAGAATAAACCGTCCAAAAACAGCAAGTATTTATGGCTCTAAGCGTGCTGCTGAACAAGATGTTGACGATGACGACGATATGAGCGATAACAGTGATCTTGATATCGACCTCGATGATTAAGCTTATGCCTTTATGCATTTAAAACGTGTAAAGGCGCCTCTCTTAAAGCAACTATGTTTATTGTTTGCGCTGTTAAAATCGTGTAAATAAATATCCTATTTTCTGTCAAAATTACACTTAAGTCGAAATATTTATCCTAATTATTGCGAATATTGGGATATATATCTCACTTTTACGCAATTTGGTGTTTTATCTTCCTATTACCTTAGATATAGTCGGGGCATCGTCAACGTACGCTGACAAACCCCCCAACCCATTACAGGAGAAAGCACTGTGAAAATGATGTCGGGCGCAGCCATGGTGGTTGAAGCGCTAAAAGATGTAGGAGTGACACACGTGTTCGGTTACCCAGGTGGTGCCGTATTAGACATTTATGATGCGTTATTTGCGCAAGATGATGTCAAACACGTCCTCGTACGTCATGAACAGGCAGCCGCCCACATGGCGGATGGTTATGCACGTTCAACTGGCAAAACCGGCACAGTGCTCGTCACATCAGGTCCAGGCGCTACGAATACTATTACAGGTATTGCTACTGCATATATGGACTCTATTCCGATGGTTATTTTATCGGGACAGGTGCCGTCGAAGCATATTGGTGAAGACGCATTCCAAGAAACTGACATGGTGGGGTGCTCACGCCCTATCGTTAAGCACAGCTTTTTGGTAAAGCGCGCGGTTGATATCCCAGAAGCGATTGCTAAAGCTTATTATATTGCCAACACAGGTCGTCCTGGCCCGGTGGTAGTAGATTTGCCAAAAGATATTGTGAACGTAGCAGAAGAACACCCGTACGAGTTCCCAACTGACGTGACCATGCGTTCTTACAACCCAACTGAAAAAGGCCATCCTAAACAGGTCAAAAAAGCAGTTGAGTCGCTACTTAAAGCAGAACGTCCCGTACTGTATGTAGGCGGTGGAGCTGTAGCTTGCGATGCGTCTGCAAAGGTTATTGAATTAGCCGAGAAGCTTAATGCACCGGTAACTTGTACGCTAATGGGCCTTGGTGCTATGCCGGGTACACACAAGCAATTTATCGGCATGCTAGGTATGCACGGTACGCTTGAAGCGAACAAGACCATGCATAATGCCGACTGCATCATTGCACTAGGTGCACGTTTTGATGACCGTGTTACTAATAACGTTGATAAGTTCTGCCCACATGCGGATATTATTCACGTTGATATTGACCCAGCATCGATTTCTAAAACCGTAAATGCGCATATTCCTGTGGTAGGTTCGGTAGATAAAGTACTTGATCAAATCTTAAGTCAGGTAAATAAGAAAGACTTATCAGGTCAAAGCGAAAAGCTGGCCGATTGGTGGCAACAAATTGAAACCTGGCGCGCTCGTCAGTGCTTAAACTACGCACAGGGCGAAGAGGTAATTAAGCCTCAGCGCGTTATCGAAGCCTTGTACAAACACACAGACGGTAAAGCTTACGTAAGTTCTGACGTGGGTCAGCATCAAATGTTTGCTGCGCTTTATTACCCTTATGATAAACCGCGTCAGTGGATCAACTCAGGTGGTCTTGGCACCATGGGCTTTGGTTTACCGGCTGCAATGGGTGTGCAGTTTGCGCATCCAGGTTCAACCTCTGTGGTAGTAACGGGTGACGGCAGTATTCAAATGAATATTCAAGAGCTATCTACTTGTTTGCAGTACAACCTGCCTATCAAGATTATCTCATTGAATAACCGTGCCCTAGGTATGGTTCGTCAGTGGCAGGATATGATTTACAAAGGACGTCACTCACACTCTTACATGGATTCAATGCCTGACTTTGTGAAATTGGCAGAAGCTTACGGACATGTGGGCATTAAAGTAGACAAGCTTGACGAGCTAGACGCAGCAATGGAGAAATGTTTCAGTTACACAGATCGCTTAGTGTTTATGGACATAGCAGTAGACCAAAACGAACACGTATATCCAATGCAAATTAAGTTTGGCGCAATGGATGACATGCGCTTAAGCAAGACGGAGCGAACCTGATGAAACGTATTATCTCTGTATTAATGGAAAACGCCCCTGGCGCACTATCTCGTATCGTTGGTGTATTCTCACAACGTGGTTACAACGTCGACTCACTGTGTGTGGCACCAACCGACGACGCGAGCCTTTCGCGTCTAACGATTATCACGCACGGCGACGACAAAGTCATAGAGCAAATTACTAAGCAAGTGAATAAGCTTATTGATGTGCTAAAAGTGGTAGACCTTACTGAAGGTACGCACATTGAACGCGAACTTATGCTGATTAAAGTCGCGACTCGCACAGAGTCGGTACGTGCTGAAGTGAAGCGGAACTCTGATATCTTCCGTGCGCGTATTGTGGATGTGAACGTAAACAACTACACCATTGAAATTACGGGCACCACAGATAAGCTAGATGCATTTGCCACGACTATGGGGCAGTGTGCTGAAATTATCGAATCATCGCGAACCGGTGTGTGTGGGCTTGCTCGAGGTGATAGGGCGCTTCGTCCTTAAATTTTTTCCCGAGTTTTCGCGCAAAGCGTTTTTTCGAAAGGCTGTCAGTAGACAGCCTTTTTTCATTCTAGGGAATTACCCTAAGTATCGCGCCCATAATAGGCTTCTACGCGCAGGGCTACGCCGTATGAGGTTTTAAAATCCTCTTCACGTAGCCATAAAACGAAAGGCTCTACCTCAAAGAATAGCCAATCGCGCAGCATGTTGTTACGCCACCTAAACCCGCCATAGACTTCTTCTACGCGAAAGTTGGGTTGGCTAAGTCCTTCCACCATAAAGTGAGGAATAACGGCGTTATGTTGATCTACCGAAAACAAATGGTGGACCTCGTGACGCCATAGCCAGTCGTTGGTATCGTCGCGGTAGTAGTAGCGATTATTTTGTCGAACCAGGTGCTTTTTATTGATTTCGTATTGAAAAGCGACGCCCACCTCCGCACCCAAACGGTCACGGGTGTAATAGTAAAGTTCGGCGTCGTATAGCATGGCCCATTGTTTAGAAAAGGCAAAAGCATCTCTGTATCGGGTCATCGCATAGAGTTGGTCGCGGCGACCAGCGCCAATTCTAAATGAGTAGTGAGAGTCTTGCTCAGGACGAAAGCGAAGCGCGATGGTCGTTCGATCGCGGTTGTTATTGCCGGTATCCCTCGCGGCTCGTATTGTGTTGTTCTGTGTCTCGTCTTCGTTATCACTTAATAGTAAATCAACGCGTTCTTTTAAAGCCGGTAGGCGAACTCTTACCCTGAAGCGCAAATCCGTATCCGAGAGCATGCCACTTCTTGGCTCCCATGCAAGTTGAACACGGCCTTCGGCTCTGGCTTCCTTCTGTCCTGAAGCACCTATTTCATCTGAACTTTCAAACAAACCATCAAGCTGTTTTACGGTGAAGTCCATGGTGTCGGTGAAGCTACGCTGCCAAATATCAAACCATTGCTCATTAGGTATTGAAGGAGGCAAGGAGTGTGTACTTTCTTTTGTCGAGTTAGCGCGGTTAGAAGGCGTATTTTCTGGCCGAGCAATGTCCCGATAGGTTATACCTACACTGGTCGCATTTACGGGGGAGTTCAACGTGTCAGCAGCTGAGTCAGGTGCAACAGGTAAAGCGAGCAATAAATGGCAATAGACCACGGTAAGGCATAGCATTGCTCACTAACTCCTTGTAAAAATTAGCATAGTTGAATGTTTCGACCATTCGCATTGGGAATATACAGAGCATGGATTGTCCCAACCAAAACGTCAATCTTTATTCATTGAAGTAAATATTCAGGTGAAAGCATCAGCAGGCAATGGCATACTGTGCCAATCGATGTAAGGGAGATTATTTTTATGGGTGGTATTAGTGTTTGGCAGTTGCTGATCATACTGGTTATTGTGGTGCTTTTATTTGGTACGAAGCGCCTTAAAGGTATAGGTACTGATTTAGGCGGCGCAATCAAAGGCTTCAAAAAAGCTGTCACCGAAGAAGACAAAGACGCAGACTTTGAACAAAAGAAGCAAGTTGAAGAAAAGTCAGCAGCAGAGCCTGTTTCAACTAAGACGCAGAGCGACGTTAAAGAAAAATCCTAATGTTCGATATCGGCTTTTGGGAGCTATTGGTTATCGGTGTACTGGCGCTGCTTATTTTAGGGCCAGAAAGATTACCGGGTGCCATGCGCTCAACTATAAATACAATTCGTAGCGTGCGTAATGTAGCAACGGGCTTTAAGCAAGAAGTTGAGCATCAGTTGCGCGTGCACGAATTGCATGAAAATTTGAAAAAAGCAGAGCAGCAAGGGCTTAAAGATCTTTCACCTGAACTTGAACAAAGCGTCGATGAGCTAAAAAAAGCTGCAGAGTCGGTTCAAGAACCTTATAAAAAGCAATAGATGTCTGACGCTAATAACCTTATTTCTCATTTAATTGAATTGCGTAGCCGTATTCTCAAAGCCCTTTTGAGCGTACTTATCGTCTTCATTTGTCTTGCGGCGTTTGCGCAAGACCTTTATAAGCTATTGGCGATGCCATTGCTTGAAGCCTTACCTGAAAATGCGAGCATGATTGCAACCGACGTTGCATCACCTTTCTTTGCTCCGTTTAAACTTACACTGGTGTTATCGTTTTTTATTGCTATTCCCTATGTGCTCTATCAAGTATGGGGGTTTGTGGCTCCGGGTTTGTACAGAAATGAAAAGCGCCTGGTAGCGCCTTTACTACTTTCCAGTACGCTGCTGTTTTACGCAGGAATGGCGTTTGCCTACTTTGTGGTATTTCCAATAGCGTTCGCGTTTTTTACAAGCGTAGCACCTGAAGGTGTAACGGTAAGTACAGATATATCCAGTTATTTGAACTTCGTCTTGAAACTGTTCTTTGCATTTGGGGTCTCATTCGAGATACCGATAGCCATTATCTTAATGTGCTGGACTGGGGTAACGGATGCTAAGTCTTTACGAGCCAAGCGCCCGTACGTGGTTGTTGGTGCATTCGTGGTTGGCATGCTGCTAACACCTCCAGATGTTATCTCTCAAACATTATTAGCTATTCCAATGTGGTTGCTGTTTGAAGTAGGGGTTATTGTTGGGGGATTTTACGCGGGTAAAACACCAAAAGACGATACATCTACTGAAACAACAGACAACACATAGATGTTAAAAAAAGAAAGGAATAAAAATGAAAACCCGACTGCTATCTCTTGCCACTATTCTGTGCGCGTTTGGGGCGTTTAATGTACAAGCTGAGACAGTTGCTGATGCATTGGAGAAATGTCGCAACACGGATAATAGTTTAAAGCGACTTATGTGCTATGACAGCGTCGCGAAATCACTCAACAAGTACGAAGGTTCAGACGCTCAGATTGAGCAACTACAGGCCTACAAGAGCAACAATGGTAATCAGATGAAGCCTCGCCCAGCGCCTGTCGCTCAGGGACAAGTTCAAGCCTCAGAACCTAAGAATGACTTTGGACTTGAACATAAGCGAGATTTGTCTGACGAAGCTTCTGAGATTGCGGTCACTATCGCTTCGATCAAGAAGAATGTGCGTGATAAGCATGTTATAACTTTCAGCGATGGTTCTGTATGGCAGCAAACTGATGGAACCTATATGAAGCTTAAGGAAGGTCAGTCGGTAGCCGTAGAAAGGGGCTTATTGGGTGCATTTTTCTTAAGTGTAGAAGGGCTTAACAAGCGCATGAAAGTAAAACGCGTAAAATAAATGCCTTGGTTTGATGCTGGCGTCAACTTGCTTGATAAGCGATTTGACGCCGATGAAGTTATACAACGAGCAAAAGATGCAGGGGTAGAAAAACTCTGCATTATCACCACGCACCCCAGTGAATGGGACGCCGCAGTAGCGCTATATAATAAGTATCCAACCCAATGCTGTTACACTATCGGTGTCCATCCTCACAATGCAAAAGATGTCACGCCAAGTGATTACAAGTGGTTACGCGAACTTGCACAACAGAAAGGGTGTGTTGCAATTGGTGAATGTGGTCTGGATTTTAATCGCAACTTCTCGCCACAGCCCGTTCAGTTGGCAGTGTTCGAAGCCCAGTTAGACATTGCGGCTGCATTAGACTTACCCGTGTATTTACATGAAAGGGATGCGTTTGACGAACAAGTCGCGTTATTAGCCGAGTATATGCCTCGTATAAAAGGTGGTATTGCCCACTGTTTCACTGGGAATGCAGAGCAGGTTCAGCACTACCTTGCGCTGGGGCTCTATATTGGTATTACTGGCTGGGTATGTGATGAGAAGCGAGGCGAAGCACTACGCGAAGCCGTGAAGTCTATACCTTTAAACCGTCTTATTCTTGAAACAGATGCGCCTTATCTGTTTCCCAAAACCCTTCGACCGAGAAAACGTAATAACGAACCTGCTTTTCTACCCAATATCGCTAAACAATTAGGCGAATATCTGCAAGTTGAGACTGATAAATTACGTATTAGCAGTTATGCTAATAGCTGTGAGTTGTTTTCTCTCAGCTAAACATAGGTTTATATGCAGACAAATCTGAAAGCGATGCGCAAGTATGATGCGGGTCTTATTCTTATCACCCTAGTGGCCGTCGTTGCATTTGTGTCTGTGTTGTTTAGTTTGTCTCCTAACGCCAGTGCAACACCACGTTTCTCGCAGCTTACTTATCTCAATGTAGATAATGGCAATGCGCTCGATTTTACTACCATTACTCAAACGCCGCTTACCGACTGGACACCAATATCTTCACCCATTAACTTGGGTATGAACACAAACGTACATTGGTTTTCAATGGTCATTGCGCCAACACAAAGCAATGAAAGTCGATTTCTATTGCACATCGACTATCCCCTTTTAGATAGTTTAGACGTTGCGATTTACAGCCAAATAGGCAGCACGCCTATTGCTACTTATTCAGGTGGCGATGGCCTGCACTTTGACAACCGGCCTGTTTCTCATGTGAAGCCACTATTCCCCCTACCAGTAAGCGCTCAGTCGCAGCGGGTGATTATTCGAATACAAACCTCTGGCAGCGTACGCCTTCCTATTCGTATATGGGAAGAAACAGAGTTTATTGCCTATACATCAAGCCGTAACCTGGCATTGGGGATATTTTTTGGCATCTTGGTAGCAATGGGCGTGAGTAACGCATTTTTAACGGTAACGACAAGTAACGTGTCGTTCCTTTATTACTCTGGCTATGTAATGAGTTTGGCGCTTATATTGGCGACGTTACACGGCTACGGCTTCTCCTATATGTGGCCGGGAAGCACATGGTTTCAAGGTAAAGCAATTCTTGTGTTTGCCAACGCGACTATTATGTTTGCGGCGATGTTTACGCGAAGCCTACTACCTATTAGAGCCCACAGCGTAAAGCTAGATAAAATCACACAGGCAATCAGTTGGGTGTGCGGGTTAAGTATAATCCTCGGCCTTATCTTGCCTTACTCGTTCATGATAAAGGCGTTCCTGTTACTGCTTAGCCTCATCGTTATTTTTACTCTTGGGTTAGGTATTTGGCTAACGCTCAAAGGGGTGGTCGTAGCACGTTATTTTACCATTGCTTGGGGTTTTCTATTAATTAGTGGACTAAGTGCGAGCCTTGATAACGTTAATATTATTCAATTGCCTATTTCGTCAAATAACCTGCTGATCATTGGTGGCGCGGTAGAAACGCTTATCTTGGCACTTATCTTAGCGATTAATTATAGCCACAGTCGCGATGATCTCATTGAGGCGCAGCAGTTCGCGCTAGAGCAGGAAAAACAGGCAAATACGGCCAAAGAGAATTTACTTGAAGTACAAAAGCGTTATCAAGATGACCTGGAGTATAAAGTACAAGAACGCACGTTAGAGCTAGAAATTACGTTACGCGAGTTGTCTGAAGTTAACCAAGAACTGGAAAGGTTAAATGCAATAGATCCGCTCACAGGAGCGCACAACCGTCGACATTTCGATAAGCGTCTGCGTTCTGAAGGGCGACGCAGTAGACGTGAACAAACACCATTATCTCTCATCATTGTTGACGTGGATCATTTTAAGCAAATTAATGATCAACATGGACATGATGGTGGTGACGCGTGCTTAATTCACGTCACCAATGTCTTTCAGAAGCACATCCATCGCCCTACAGATGACTTGTGTCGCATAGGTGGTGAAGAGTTTGCCATTATATTGCCTAATACCGATCTTGAAGGCGCTTTTCACGTTGCCGAAAATATGCGAGATAGCCTTGCGTCGACCCCACTTGATTACGAAGGGGAAACCATTAAGCTAACTGCAAGCGCGGGCGTTTCTACAACCATTATTATTGATGAAGAGCACGCGCAAAATCTTTTCAAGTTCGCCGACGAATGCCTTTACGAAGCCAAGGCTGCGGGCCGCAATACAGTAATACATAACCATTTACAGGAAAAACTATGACATCTTCACCTTTCCCTCAAAGAAGAATGCGCAGACTACGCGCCAAAGATGCTTTAAGAGGGCTTGTGGCAGAGCACCGTTTAACCACTGACGATCTCATTTACCCTGTTTTTGTACTACCCGGTGAGAACGCACGAGAAGCCGTACCTTCTATGCCTGGTGTGGAAAGACTTTCTATCGATTTGCTAGTGCAAGAAACGGAGAAATGGGTAGAGCTGGGCATTAGAACGATTGCGCTTTTCCCTGTGACACCTATGTCTCTTAAAACCGAGTGTGCAAGCGAAGCGTTCAATCCTGAAGGGCTTGCTCAGCAAGCTATGAGAGCGCTCAAAAAGGCGTTTCCTGAAGTAATGCTGATGTCTGATATCGCATTAGATCCATTTACGTCTCATGGTCAAGATGGCCTCTTAGACGAAACTGGTTATGTGATGAACGACGAAACAGTCGAGGTGCTCATTAAGCAAGCGTTATCGCATGCTGAAGCTGGCGCTGATATTGTTGCGCCTTCTGACATGATGGATGGGCGCATTGGCAGTATCCGAAAAGCACTTGAAGAAGCAGGTCACATCAATACGTGTATTATGGCTTATTCTGCTAAATACGCGTCTGCGTACTACGGTCCATTTCGTGATGCCGTCGGCTCCGCTGCAAATATAAAGGGCGGCAACAAGAAAACCTATCAAATGGATCCTGCCAACACCGATGAAGCACTCCACGAAATTGCGCTTGATATAGAAGAGGGCGCTGACATGGTAATGGTGAAGCCAGGTATGCCGTATTTAGATGTTGTGCGTCGTTGTAAAGACGAATTTAAAGTACCGACATTCGCCTATCAAGTAAGTGGCGAGTACGCTATGCATCAAGCTGCTTTTGCTAATGGTTGGCTAAAAGAAGACGCGGTAATCCTAGAATCGTTATTAGCGTTTAAGCGCGCTGGCGCAGACGGGATTCTGACTTATTTCGCTCCGCAAGCTGCTGCGCTTTTAGCGAAGCAAAATGACAAGTAATACCAACAACCAAAGGTTCGACAACAAAAAAGCCGTGCAATGCACGGCTTTTTTTCATGTTTTTTTCCGTTTATCGGTATACATATTTAACGCATTCTATCTTTTTGTAAGTGGTTACTTACAAACGAGTTCGCAGCCAGCTTTATGCTGAAGCCAGCATTCATTTGCTAGCTCTGCGTTGATCAAAGGATGCGATTTCAGCCAGCCTTCAGGGAAAGTAAGTGTCCACTTACTTTCTTCGCACTGCAAAGTTACTTCTGGTATATGTTTATTCTGACGACGCAGACATAACACCACTGCGATACGTAAAATTCGCAATAAGCCTTTTAGCATTGGACGGTAGTCTTCGTGGTACTTTTCAAATACGTCTGGCTTTATGTTTAATCTATGCTGAGCAACTAAATCGCGGATGGCGGCGCGCTGAAGGCGCGTGAAGCCAGGCAAATCAATGTGACTTAATATGTATTCACCATGCTCATGATGGCGCTTATATTCAATGTGAAGACCTATTTCATGAAGCTGTGCGGCTGCACCTAAAATAGTTTCGGTATCTAAATGACAAATATTCTGTTGTGCACAGAGTTGATGGCATAAAGTAAGCGCTACGTGACTAACCGAGTTCGCGTGACTGGCATCTACATGATAACGATGTTTTGCCTGATTAAGGGTCTGCTGGCGACGATCATTCTCGGTAACGTTATCTAACATTCCGTAGATAAGTCCTTCTCGAAGCGCACCACCAGAAATATTCATGTGCTTGATATTTAGCGCTTCAAATAAGCTGATGAGGATCGCTAAACCAGACGGGAAAATAGCTTTTCTGTTATCTTCCAATCCGTCGATATCAAGGGTTTTAATGCTGCCGCATTCAATACATTGCTTTTCTAAATGATACAAATAGTCTAAGCGGATAGCATCACTAATGCCCTGTGCTACAAGAATCTCAGTAATGGCTTGCGGCGTGCCAGATGCACCTAAACAATTCTCCCAATCAAAACACAAAAACGCGCTAGACACATCGGTAATAAGCGCGTGTGCGGCTTTTTTGGCATTGTCGAAATTGTCTTCGGTGATAGTGCCGCCGGTGAAATAGCGTTCCATAAACGTTACACAGCCCATATCCAAACTCTTAAGATGGATAGGCTGCATGTCGTTGCCGATAATGATTTCTGTGCTGGCACCGCCAATATCTATGACTAAGCTATTGCCTTGGTTGGCGGATGTGTAGGCTACGCCAAGATAAATTTGTCGCGCTTCTTCTTCACCGCTAATCACTTCAAGTTTGTGATTGAGAATCTCTTCTGCCTTGCGAATGAATACATGCGCATTGGTTGCCAGTCGCAATGTAGCGGTCGCTACAATTTTAATATTAGAAGGGGGGATATCCTGCAGGCGTTCCGAGAATACTTGCAGGCATTGCCAGCCGCGTTCCATGCTTACGTCATCAAGTGCTAGCTCATCATCTAAACCTGCTGCTAGGCGCACTTTCTGTTTAATTTTCCCTATTATTTGCACACTGCCGTTAACAACGTGAACAATCACCATGTGAAAGCTGTTAGAGCCTAAATCTACGGCGGCGTAATACTCGCCGTAGGTTTGTGCGTCGTGCTGGAGTTCTGCCTGCATAAAACCTCGATTCTTATTGAGTACCTTTACGCCTCACTGTTGCGCTCTGTTGTTTCGGTTTTGAGGCTTTCCACGGCCTCTTCCGTTTCCACGACGTGAAGAATTGCGGTTGTTAGGCGTACGTCTTCTACGTGGTTTTGGAGGCGTTACATCATCAAGTAGAGCACTGCGGTCGTAATCGGTAACCGGTATTGCCTTTTGGATGTATTGCTCAATAGCAGGTAAGTTTAGTGCGTATTTTTCGCACGCGAAACTAATTGCAACACCACTTTGTCCTGCACGGCCAGTACGACCAATACGGTGTACATAGTCTTCGGCGTCGTCAGGTAAGTCGTAGTTGAATACGTGCGTTACCGCGTCGATATGAAGACCGCGCGCTGCAACGTCGGTTGCGACTAAAATATCAAGATTGCCTTTGGTGAAATCTTCTAAGATCCCAAGGCGTTTCTTCTGTGGTACATCGCCGCTAAGCAAGCCCACGCGATGGCCATCTGCGGTAAGCCAGTCGGTAACTTTCTCACAGCTATTTTTAGTGTTGGCAAAAACAATGGCCTTTTCTGGCCATTCTTCTTCAAGCAGCGTAAGAAGAAGCAGCATCTTGTCGTCATCAGACGGATAAAATAGCTCTTGAGAAACGCGAGTTGCAGTTGTTTGTTCTGGCGCTACCTGTACGTGGGTAGGGTTGTTCATGTGCTCGTAAGCAAGCTCTTGCACGCGGTAGCTAAGTGTAGCTGAAAATAGCATGCTCAAACGTTCGCTTGCCGGTGGCATGCGGCGGAATAAAAAGCGGATATCTTTTATAAAGCCTAAATCGAACATGCGGTCGGCTTCATCAAGTACGGCAACCTGAATATTCTTCAGTGTGAACACATTCTGTTTGTAGTAATCCAGTATGCGTCCTGTCGTACCAATTATAATATCTACCCCTTCTTCCAAAGTTTCACGTTGACTTTGGTAACCTTCGCCCCCATAAATCAAACCAAGCGACAATCCAGTATGCTCACTAAGCAGTTTGGCGTCGTTATAAATTTGAACGGCGAGCTCTCTGGTCGGCGCCATGATAATTGCGCGAGGGCCATTTGATTTGCTGTTATCTGCATTTTCTGCTTTGCTTAGCAAATAGTGAAATGTAGCTACCAAAAAGGCAATGGTTTTACCGGTTCCGGTTTGAGCCTGACCTGCAATGTCGTGACCTTCCAATAAAGGAGGCAGTGCAAGTGCTTGAATTGGTGTACAATGTGAAAAATTAGCTGCCGCCAAGGCGTCAACAACCTTGCCGTTAATCGGCAGGTCAGAAAAGTGAGTATCAGTTAAGTGAGTAGGCATAGCTTATAGCTTATCAGTGCTTGCATTAAAAAACAGTTTCTATATAACACTTATGGTCAGGCTGAGACAAATCAGCGACAGACCAATAATGGAGAAAAGAATGAGCGACAAAATTATCCAGTTATCTGACGATAAATTCGAAGCAGATGTTATCAATGCTGAAGGTCCTGTACTGGTTGACTTCTGGGCTGAATGGTGTGGCCCGTGTAAAATGATCGCACCAATCTTGGAAGAAGTTGCGACCGAGTTTGATGGCAAGTTAACAGTTGGCAAGTTGAATGTCGATGAAAATAACGAAACTCCACCTAAATATGGTATTCGTGGTATTCCTACATTGCTACTTTTCAAAAACGGTAACGTTGCTGCAACTAAAGTAGGCGCGCTATCTAAAGCTCAATTAACAGAGTTTCTTAACGAAAACCTTTAATTGATTTCAAATTGAAAACCGGTGCTAACGAAGCACCGGTTTTTATTTACGCCACAGGGACTAACGTTTCATTCTAGAAGAGCAAGCCACAAATTATTTAACATTTCGGCGGTAAAACGCTGGACGTTGATTAAATATAGTGCTAACTTTTCTTCAGCGCTCATCCGAGCAGCGTTCTGCTTACGCCCACATCAGGGTGATATCAAATCTAAACTAGAACAGAGTGACTTTAAGTCCTGTAAGCGAAGTTCAAGCACAAAGACCCACCAGTATGAATTTAACTGAATTAAAGAACAAACCAATAAGCGAGTTGGTTAACCTGGCCGAGGAGATGGGCCTGGAAAACATGGCGCGCGCCAGAAAACAAGACATCATTTTCTCAATCCTAAAGACACACGCAAAAAGCGGTGAAGACATCTTTGGTGATGGGGTACTAGAAATTTTACAGGACGGTTTCGGCTTCTTACGCTCAGCTGACTCTTCGTATCTTGCAGGACCAGACGATATTTATGTATCGCCAAGCCAAATTCGACGCTTTAACTTGCGTACCGGTGATACGATTGCCGGGAAAATTCGTCCACCGAAAGACAGTGAACGATACTTCGCCCTGCTAAAAATCCGCGAAGTTAACTTCGACAAGCCTGAAAATTCACGTAATAAAATCCTTTTTGAAAACCTTACACCGCTTCACGCAGCAGATCGCTTGCGCATGGAACGTGGTAATGGCTCAACAGAAGACATTACGGCTCGTGTACTAGATTTGGCGTCGCCAATCGGTAAAGGCCAGCGTGGTCTTATCGTAGCGCCACCTAAGGCCGGTAAAACGCTTCTTCTTCAGAATATTGCTCAGTCAATTGCTGCTAACCACCCAGATTGTGAGTTAATGGTATTGCTTATTGATGAGCGTCCGGAAGAAGTAACCGAGATGCATCGTCTTGTTCAAGGTGAAGTCGTTGCTTCAACCTTCGATGAGCCAGCAAGTCGTCACGTACAAGTTGCTGAAATGGTTATCGAGAAAGCCAAGCGTCTTGTTGAACACAAAAAAGACGTGGTTATCCTGCTTGACTCGATTACTCGTCTTGCTCGCGCTTACAACACGGTTATCCCATCATCAGGTAAAGTACTTACCGGTGGTGTTGATGCGAATGCTCTTCACAAGCCTAAGCGCTTCTTTGGTGCTGCCCGTAATGTTGAAGAAGGCGGAAGCTTAACGATTATCGCAACAGCGCTTATCGATACCGGCTCTAAAATGGACGAAGTTATCTACGAAGAGTTTAAAGGTACAGGTAACATGGAATTACACCTTAATCGCAAAATCGCGGAAAAACGTGTATTCCCGGCTATCGACTTCAACCGCTCTGGTACCCGACGTGAAGAACTGCTTACAGCGCAAGATGAACTACAGAAAATGTGGATCCTTCGCAAAATCGTTCACGAAATGTCAGAAATTGACGCAATGGACTTCCTTATCAGTAAGTTGTCGATGACCAAGACAAACGATGAGTTCTTTGACGCAATGCGTAGACAAAAGAGTTAATAGAAACTTAGTAATAAGTTGATATTTAAAGAAAAGGCGCCACTCGGCGCCTTTTTTATTCCCTGCATCGATAAAGCACTTTTCTTATACTTCCGTCTAATACCCTCAGTCTTGTGAATGGGGTATTTTCGTTTGCTTATTGATTTTTAACAGCAATCGTTAGTTCAATGGTGTGTTCTCCCTTGAGATGATTTACTCTGTCTAAAAAACACCAAAGGAAATAATAGTTATGTACCAGAAATTGCTGTCACTCGCATTTGCAGGGTTGGCCTCTGTGTCAGCTGCTAATGCCGCTCAGATCAATGTTGATGAATTAGCGAATAAAGTCGAGCCTGATGTAATTAAATGGCGTCATCACTTTCATGAATTTCCTGAATTATCGAATCGCGAGTTTAAAACCGCTGAATATGTTGCTGACTACCTTGAAAGCCTAGGTTTAGAAGTGCAGACCGGTGTGGCAAAAACGGGTGTGGTAGCTATTTTAGACTCGGGCAAGCCAGGTCCTGTGGTTGCATTACGTGCAGACATGGACGGACTTCCTGTAAAAGAGCAAAACGATTTGTCCTACCGCTCAAAGCAGATGGGCGAATACAACGGAAAAGAAGTGCCGGTTATGCACGCCTGTGGTCACGATACTCACATGGCAATGCTCATGGGCGCGGCAAAAATTCTTACCGAAATTAAAGGCGACCTGAAAGGTAAAGTGAAGTTTATCTTTCAGCCAGCAGAAGAGGGCGCACCCGCTGGAGAAAAAGGCGGTGCGGAAGTTATGGTTGCTGAAGGTGTACTTAAGAACCCTGATGTAGACGCTATTTTTGGCCTGCATATCAATGCTAACACCGATGTGGGTAAAGTGCGTTATAACGCGGGTGGCACCATGGCCGCGGTAGACCCATTTAAAATTGTTATTCACGGTAAGCAAGCCCACGGCGCTTATCCTTGGAAGAGTGTTGATCCAGTGGTTACCGCTGCGCAAATGATCATGTCAATTCAGACTATAGTAAGTCGTGAGTTGAAATTGATTGACGATGCAGCGGTGGTGTCTATTGGCTCTATTCACGGCGGTAACCGTTCAAACATCATTCCAAATGAAGTAGAAATGGTTGGCACAATTCGTACACTCAATGAAGCCGCTCGCGATCACATTTACGAGTCGCTTCCGCGCAAAGTAAAGGCTATTGCTGAAAGTATGGGCGCAGAAGCTGAACTTACGCTACCGCTAGATTACTATTACCCCATTACGTACAACGACCCAGAGCTTACAAAAGCCATGCTGCCTACTATGCAGCGTACCGCAGGCGTTGAAAACACGCTGCTTTCTAAGCCGGTCACGGGTGCGGAAGACTTTTCATTTTTCCAAGAGCAAATTCCAGGTTTATATGTTTGGGTAGGCGGTAAGCCATTAGACGTCTCTGAAGAAGATAGCCCTGCTCATCACACACCGGAATTTTATGTTGATGATGAAGGCATGAAATTAGGCGTGAAGCTTCTAACGAACTTTACCCTAGATTACATGGCTCAACACTAAATCTATTCGCCGGAGACATGCGTTGAAAATTGGCAGTATTTCATTTTCTTTTTCATGGTCTCTGGCCCTTCAAGCACTACTTGTATGTGTGTTAGGTGCGGGTCTTAATGCTCTCAACCCACCCTTTGATAGTACAGGGATAGCTACATTTGGTATAGGTGCGGCAGTCTACGCTTCACTTCGGTTTTCTCCTTTTATTTCCATTCCTATTGCACTTGTTGTCAGCCTTCCCTTATGGCTTAACGACGGGAGCATAGTTGGAAAGGAAAGCCTTACTCTACTGCCCATCGTGCTTAGCTTTTTTGGCTATAACAAGTCGCTTAAACAGGTGATAAAAGTAGGCGCAGGCTTTTGGTCTATTGTCTTTCTGCCCATTCTTGTTTTAGAGCATTCTCTTTATGATGGCGATAACGCAAATATGCTGTTTTCGGGTGTGCTGGTCACCTGGGTAAGCGGTGTATTTGGTCTTGTAACCGGACACTTTTCGTATTTGGCAGTCCACGGGCTTAAGCGACAAACATCAAGTAAGTCCGAGCGGGTTACGCTGCATTTTCTTTTTGGGTACTTCTTTTCCGGTTGCTTCTTCGTTGCTTCCATGGCAGTAATTTATTTGTCGGTAAGTCTGTTTCAAAAACAGCAAGAAAGACAAATTCACAGTTACATGTCGCAGCGGGTGAATGTGCTGGAGTTCCAACTTTCGAATTTTATTCAGCAACACCAAAGTGCCATTATTAGTGCAGCGCAAGTGTTGTCTAGCGAGGTATCAAACAGCGATTTCGATAATGCAGCGGTGACAAATTTGCGGGTGTTGGCATCGCACAATCCAGAATTTTTGACCTTCCTCATTGCAGATGACAATGGCGATCTTACCCACGCTTACCCGCCTAGCCTGTTGGATAAGGCAAGACAAAGCGGCTTGTCAAATGTGGCTTACAGGCCGTATTTCTTTGAAGTCATGCAGACAGGTAAACCATTCCTTTCAAATGTATTTCAAGGCCGAGGTTTTGGTAACGATCCAATTGTAGCCTTGTCAGCCCCTATTACAGATGCAGATGGCACTCCAAAAGGTATTGTAGAGGGCTCTTTATCGTTAAAGAGCTTTTCTGCTATTGATAACCTAAGCTTGGGTGGTTTTTTGATGCTCATTGAGGATCAAAAAGGCGAAGTTATCTATGCATCTAAAGGCCTGAAGATGAAGCCACTCACTAAAGCACCTTTTTATATTTGTGAACCTGATTGTGCTGTTGAGGTGGAGAACGGGCCTCAGGGGAAAACATGGTTGAGGTTAGCGAAAGATATGCCTTTTGCTAGCTGGAAAGTTAGCTATTACTTCGACAAACGACTGCTAATGGCATCAATGAGTAATTATTTGCTAAAAGACTTGCTGCTGCTATTGGCATTATCTGCATTTGGAACATTCACCGGGTACGTAGTTGCAAAAATGGTCGGCGCGCCTATTCGTCGCCTTGTTCGCTATATTTCCGAATTCGACCCCACACAAAAAGAAGGTGTTAAAGCACCACAAAGGGCACTGCACATTCAAGAGCTCTCGTCGCTAAGCGATGAGTTCGTGAGTTTAGAAGCCCGATTGCTCGATGCATTTGAAGAGCTAAAGGTTGCAAGAGAAGTAGAGCAAAGCCTGAATGTCGAGCTAGGGGAATTGAATCAGTCTTTGGAAAAGCGCATAGAAGAGAAAACCGAGCACCTTGCGTTAGCGCTTAAAGAAGCGGAAGCCGCGAATGTGGCGAAAACGCAGTTTCTCGCCAACATGAGTCACGAGATTAGAACGCCAATGAATGGCATTATTGGCTCATGTGAATTGATGCTCGAGAACGAGTTGCCGGAAAATGTTTCGGCTAGAGCCAAAACAATTTCACGCTCTGCTAGCAATTTACTTATCATCCTGGACAGTATCTTAGATTGGTCGAAGATTGAATCGGGTAAAATGCTTACCGATATTCAAAGCTGTGCCATTCGCGAGTTACTTGAAGCTTCTAGTGACCTCTACCGTCACGCTGCGCAAGTAAAAGGGTACGATATTGCTTTGTATATTAATCAGGGCGTACCTAACGCACTGAACATTGATGCAGGGAAGGTGAGTCAAATCATCAATAACTTACTTAGTAACGCGATTAAGTTCACCAGTGATGGTGTCGTGACGGTTAACGTCAGCTATGCCCACCAAGGACTTAAAATTTCGGTTAGCGATACGGGAATAGGCATTGCTCCCAACAAACTACGCCTTATTTTTGATAAGTTTGAGCAAGCCGATCCGTCCACCACTCGAAATTTTGGTGGCACAGGATTAGGTTTGGCCATTTCTAAAGGTTTGGTTGAGCTTCTTGGTGGAGAGCTTTATGTTGAAAGTGAACTGGGTAAAGGAACAAGCTTCACCTTCCACATTCCTGCCACAGTAAGTGAAGAAAAAGAGCATGCAGAAAATGAGGTGATTCCGTCATTACCTGATGGATTACGGGTTTTATTGGCTGAAGACAACGACATTAATGCTGAAATCGTCATGGACATGCTCAAATCGTCCAACATCAAATGTATTAGAACGAAAAACGGGCAAGATGCTGTTAAGGCCGAGAAGAGGCACGATTTCGACGTAATTTTAATGGATTGCCAAATGCCGATCATGGATGGTCATACAGCATCGAAACTTATTCGAAGTGAAGGCAGGAATAAGGACATGGTCAGGATCATCGCCTTAACCGCCAATGCGTTTATCGAAGACAAAAATGCCTGCTTAGAAGCAGGCATGAATGCGCATTTAAGTAAGCCTATTCGAAAGCAGGTTCTATTTGACTGTATTGCCCGTGAACTTGCTAGCGTTTGAGGCTACATCAGTGTTATCGCTCGGCGCTTCGCTAACGAATCGCAGTACAATATACCCTAAGCACGCCGAGACAAGAGAGCCGGTTAAAATGCCCACACGCTCGTCAAAAATTTGATTGATACCTGTCTGTGCAAAGGCCAGTCCCCCAATGAATAAGCTCATTGTAAAGCCAACGCCGCAAAGTAGCGCACAGCCATAGATATGCTTGAAGTTAAGATCCTCTGGTAACTTAGCCAGCTTTAACTTCACCATTAAGTAGCAAAAACCGAATACGCCAATTTGTTTACCCACAACCAAGCCAAGAAAGATCCCAAAGGTAACAGGATGAAAAATACCCTCCGGACTGATGTTACCAAAACTTATGCCGGCGTTAGCGAAGGCGAATAAAGGTAGGATCGCGAAACTCACCGAGCCATTCAAACCGTGCTCTAGTCGCGTTACCGGAGAATAAGATTCGTCTTTCTCATCCCGCATAGGAATAAAGCCAGCAAGTACGACACCTGCCAGTGTGGCGTGAACGCCTGACTTCAACATGGCTACCCACAGAATGATTCCCACAAAAACATAAGGCGGAATATCTACCACATTGCGTTTATTCATTTGCCACAACAGCAATAAACAACCTGCAGCAATATACAGCGCACCAGCGGTAATGTGCTCGGTGTAAAACAGGGCAATAATTACGATAGCACCGATATCGTCAATAATAGCCAGGGTGACTAAGAAAACTTTCAGGCTCGTAGGTACTCGACTACCTAGTAGCGCCAAAATACCTAACGCAAACGCGATGTCAGTAGCGGCGGGAATTGCCCACCCTGCAATGGCTACGGGGTTGTCCCAGTTGATGCCTACATATATCAAGGCGGGTAGTGCCATACCACCTACAGCACCCGCTGCGGGTAAAATAATATCTTTGGGATTGGCCAATTCACCTTCGCAGATTTCCCGCTTCAGTTCCAGACCCACGTGAAAAAAGAACACCGCCATTAACCCGTCGTTAATCCACAGCAATAATGGCTTATCGATAGCCCACGTACCGGCTGATATTTGTACCGGCATACTGATTAAATGATCGTAAAGCGTATCTAGGGGAGAATTAGCAATAATGAGCGCAAGAATCGTTGCACCCATTAACAATATGCCGGGAGCGGCTTCGCGATTTAAGAAGTCAGAGACCACGTCTTGTACTTCTTCTATCACCTCATCAAGTACGTCGGGTTCGTGTTTATCTGTCATCAATAACCTCTAACGCCCGTTCATGGTCAACGTCGCAAAATGTGGAAATAAAAGCGTTCGTTAATCCGTGTAGTCAGGCAACTTTTCTACATAAATTAATTATAGTTAATACGACTGACAGCGAAGAGATAGATCACCCTTATAAGAGAGTAGCCTCAACAACCCTTAAGCGAGAGGCGATATAATTGACGCCATTTACGGTGGGATTTTGAACGGTTTTACGCTACAATCGCGGCCTTTCCAAGGTTGTCCACTTTACCTACCCCGAGGATCTCTAGATGGCAAAAGTCGCGATTGTAATGGGTTCAACTTCAGACTGGCCTACTATGCAGCAGGCCGCAAAAATGCTGAAGTCGTTTGGTGTTGAATTTGAAGCGAAGGTGGTGTCGGCGCACCGTACACCCAACTTGCTAGTAGAGTTTGCAGAAAGCGCTGCAGATGAAGGTTTTAGCGCAATCATTGCTGGCGCAGGCGGCGCAGCTCACTTACCGGGTATGATTGCTGCACACACGCATTTACCTGTGTTTGGCTGCCCGGTTAAATCAAAAGCGCTCAACGGATTAGACTCACTGCTTTCTATCGTTCAAATGCCGAAAGGCGTTGCGGTAGGTACACTGGCAATAGGTGAGGCTGGTGCAGCAAATGCGGGTCTTCTCGCGGCACAAGTTGTTGCGCTGCAAGACGAAAGCGTACGCAATGCCGTTATCGCTTTTAGAAAATCGCAAACTGATACGGTACTTGCTTCAAGCAATACGTTGGAGCTAGATGAATGAGAGTAGTCGTTTACGGCGCAGGCCAACTTGCTCAAATGATGTACCTGGCGGGTAGCCCGTTAGGTATTGACGTTCAAGCTGTGGACGTAAACAACGATACCGTTGTACATCCAGTTAGCAAAACCCCTCTTGAAATCTCACTTGCTCAAGCATTAGAAGGTGCAGATGCTCTTACCGTAGAATTTGAGCATGTACCTGAAAGGCTTCTTGAAGACGCGGCGAAAACAAACAAGTTGATGCCAAATATCGACAGCATTCTCGTTGGCGCCGATCGCGTACGTGAGAAAAAGCTGCTTGAAAGCATGCAGGTGGCAAATTGTGAGCACCAAATAGTTACCGACCTTGCCCAGTTAGACGATTGCGTAAAGCAGTTGGGTAGCAAACTTATTCTTAAGGCTAGCCGCGATGGCTATGACGGATATGGTCAATGGCGTCTAAGTGATGAGGCTGACTTACCTGAACTAAAAAATGCCCTTCAGGGATTAGATTTGCAGACCGTGCCTTTAGTGGTTGAAAAAATGGTGGCTTTCGACAGAGAGTTGTCATTAATCGGTGTACGCAATGCTAATGGCGACGTACGCACCTATCCACTTGCTGAGAATTTGCATCACCAAGGTCAACTTCACGTGTCGGTTGCACCAGCGACTAACGTTGATGATGCACTTCAGGCCCAGGCTCACGATATTTTTGTGAAACTTGCTGAGGGTATGAACTACGTCGGTGTGCTGGCTGTGGAACTATTCCAAGTAGGCGACAAGCTACTTGTAAACGAACTTGCTCCTCGTGTACATAACTCCGGGCACTGGAGCCAGTCGGGCGCTGTAACCAGCCAGTTTGAAAATCACTTACGTGCAGTCTGTGGATTGCCTCTTGGTGACACGTCAGCCATTGGCCCAAGCGCTATGGTCAACATTATTGGTTGCAGCAGCTTCTCGCGCGATTTGCTAAGCATCGATGGTAGTCATCTTCACTGGTACGGAAAATCTGTTCGTGAAAAGCGCAAGATGGGACACATCAATGTCACCACGAATAGTTATGGAAGCTTGGGTGAAAAGCTCATGGCATTGAGCAAATATTTACCGCTTGAGTACTTCCCAAAATTAGTTGGTGAAGCAACGCGATTAAAAGGTTGACACCCACGCGTTTATCGCTAGAATACGCATCCGCTGTCTAGGCAGCGGTTTTTAAAGTGTGCCGACTTAGCTCAGTTGGTAGAGCAACTGACTTGTAATCAGTAGGTCGCCAGTTCGATTCCGGCAGTCGGCACCATTTTTCTTTTTTCCTATGCCAATCTTACGTACACTTGCTTACGAGTATTCATTCGGAGCAGACTGTATGTCATTTTTTTCCAAATCACTTAAACCGTTAGTTATCGTAACTGGCTTATTTTCTTTAAGCATGTCTGCGACTATTTACGCGCATGGCAATGACCATGATAACCATCACATGCCAAAAGAGCAGCACAAGCACGCCAGTAAGCAATCAGAAGTAATGGTAATGAATGGTTATGCCAGAGCGACCTTTGCTTTGGCAAAAACCGGCGCAGTGTACTTTACTTTGCATAATCATGGTGACAGCGATAAAACACTGACGTCTGTTTCAGTATCAAGCGATGTAGCAAGTGAAGCGCAAATCCACACAACGGTGATGGAGGAAGACGTGATGAAAATGCGTGAGCTAACTGACGGCGTTATAATAAAAGCGGGCGAAATGGCCTCTTTTGAATCAGGCGGCCGTCATATCATGTTGATGGGGCTGACCAAAGGATTAGAAGAGGGCAGCGAAGTAGCACTAACCCTCACATTTAGCGATGGGAGTGAACTACCGGTTTTGCTACCTGTTAAAAAAGAAGCGGGCGAAAGCCACCATCACCACCATTAATAGAGTGGCTGAGGCAGAATGTATAAAGTCATCGATTAATGCGATGAATGCAATCAACTAAACCGTTAATCTAAATCAAAATTTCTGTAGTACTATTAACTTATATTATTTAAACCAAGATTTTTCAGCGCCGATGAATGGACTGAAGGTAAATCTAAAAAGGGTTTTAACGTTAAGGAGTGTGACATGAGCAAGATTGATATTGGTATTTCTGAGAGCGATCGTAACGCAGTAGCAGAAGGTCTTAAAAAGCTATTGGCCGACTCTTACACTTTGTACCTTCAAACGCATAATTTTCACTGGAATGTAGAAGGTCCGCAGTTCCGTGAATTGCACCTAATGTTCGAAGAGCATTACACAGAGCTTGCCGAAGCGGTAGACGAAATTGCAGAGCGTATTCGTACTCTAGGTGTAGCTGCACCGGGCACATATAAGTCGTTCGCTGAGCTTAGTTCAATTGAAGAAGTGGAAGGTGTACCTGAAGCGACGGAAATGGTGAGATTGTTAACTCACGGTCATGAGCAAGTTGTGAAAACCTGCCGTGAATCGTTAAAGCTAGCGCAAGACGCAGACGATGAGTCATCTGCAGCGTTAATTGGCGATCGTATGCGCGTTCATGAAAAAACTGCGTGGATGCTTCGTGCAACATTACCGAAGTAAGTCGCTACATAAGTGCGGTGACAGTGATTTAACATAGGCTTAATCGGCCAGTCACCTTTATCGCATAAGCAAGTAAAATTATTACAAAGGGTACAGCAGCGCTGTGCCCTTTTTTGTATACTGCCTTCCACTAAGAATAATAGAAGAAGCCTGTGTGAACGCGCACACGGCTTTTTAAAATGAGGCTCCTAGCGATGAAACCATCAACTATTTTAGCTGTACCATTCAAACCTGTGAGCGCGCTAGCGCAGTCACTTACTTGTGTATTGGCGCTTACGATCAGCCACTCCGCTTTAGCTCACGGAGATCATAAACATGGCGAAGCGCATGAAATCACCGACAGCGATATTACCGTAACCACGCTCGCTGAAGGGCTTGTTCATCCTTGGGGAATGGCATTTTTGCCAAATGGCGATCTGCTAGTTACGGAACGTGAAGGTGGCATTCAGCGTTTATCAAAAGACGGTAAGTTGTCAGGACGTCTAGGTAATGTGCCTAAGGTGGTTGCGCAAAACCAAGGTGGTATGTTGGACATCGCTATCGACCCGGATTTTGCCAGCAACAACACTATCTACTTCTGTTACAGCAAAGCGAGTGAGGTTGAGGGCAAGCCGGGCAGCAGTAGCAGTGTTGCAAAGGCTAAGCTTACCGACTCAGGCCTTGAAAATGTTGACGTTATCTTTAGTGCCGACTCAGTTGTCGATAACGGCTTTCACTTTGGCTGTCGTTTAGCGTTCGATGCTAAAAAGCACTTGTACATCACCATGGGCGACCGCTACAAGTACATGAAAGAAGCGCAGAACACCGATAACCACTTCGGTAAAATTGCACGCATAAACCGTGACGGCAGCGCAGTAGAAGATAACCCATTCACAGACGGCAAAGCCCCTGAAATATTCAGCTATGGTCACCGCAACGTGCAAGGCGTTACTATTCATCCTGAAACTGGTGCGGTATGGGCGATGGAGCATGGCCCGAAAGGTGGTGATGAAATCAATATCCTTGAACGCGGTGCAAACTACGGTTGGCCTGTGATTACCTATGGTGTTGACTATAGTGGCGACATTATCAGCGACAAAACCCATATGGATGGCATGAAGCAGCCTTGGGTGTATTGGGACCCATCAATTGCGCCAAGCGGCCTAACGTTCTACCAAGGTGAAATGTTCAAAGAATGGAACGGGGATGTACTGGTGGGGTCGTTGAAGTTTACTCACCTTCGTCGCATAAAAGTAGAAGATGGAAAGCCCGCAGAGCAGTTTGAATATGTTCGTGACAATCACGCCCGTATTCGCGACGTTGAAGTTGGCCCAGAAGGTGCCATTTACTTACTGACCGATGCACCGAACGGCAAAGTATTAAAGCTAACCAAATAGCATAGTACCAGTCCGCATAGATAAGTGCTCACTCAGAAGGCACTGGCAAGCTTCATAGCGAAGCGTGGGAATGCAGGAATGGCTGTTCCCTTTCAAATTCTGGTATAAGACGCAGAATGAGAAAAGGCGCCACTTCATTGTTATTGTAAAATGAAGTAAGCGCCTTTTTTATTTATAAGGACATCGGGTCTCGTATTGACTTATTCGCCGTCGTTATTCTTCTTGTAGCGTTCAAACCACGCCACAATATTTCCTACTTTCTGTATCAAGCGAGAAGGGCGGCTTGCAATGCCGTGTGAAGCCCCTGGAATTCGTACCATTGCAGCATCGACACCTTGTAACTTCAACGCTTGATAATACTGCTCTGTCTCGCTAATTGGCGTACGGTGATCGGCTTCACCGGTTAGCAGCATAGTGGGTGTTACTACGTTGCCCACTAAGCTCAAAGGGCTACGCTGCCATAACTTATCCGCGATAGTCCATGGCATATCTGCCATCCAGTAGTTGCTAAAGTACGGGTACGCGTCGGCAGTCAATGAAAAGCTCATCCAGTTAATAACCGGCTTCGCCACAACAGCTGCACTAAAGCGGTCAGTTTTACCAATGGACCATGCGGTAAGGGTTCCGCCGCCTGAGCCGCCAGTAATAAACAGATTCTCTGAATCTATATAGCCTTGCTTAACAACCGCGTCTACCACATCCATTAGGTCGTTATAATCTTCTGATGGGTAGTTATGGTGGATCAAATTACCAAAGTCTTCACCGTAAGAGCTACTGCCCCTTGGGTTGGACCATACAACCACATAACCTTGCGCGGCCATTAGCTGAATTTCCATGGCAAAGTGAGGGCCGTAGGCTGCATGTGGGCCGCCATGAATTTCTAAAATTAGCGGGTATTTTTTGCTGCTATCAAATCCTGGTGGCAAAGCAATCCATGCGTCGATAGGTAGCTCGTCCACACTTGATACTACGGAAAGGTCTTGTACTTCTGCCAGCGTTTTATGACCAAGTGCATCGCTGTTTAAATCGGTAAGTTGTGTATCGTCTTTGCCTTTTTTATAAAGCGCCAGGTCGCCAGGCACAGAGCGGCTTGCCGTGGTGTAAACAATATCGCCTTTATCACTAACTGCGAAGTCGCCCGACGTGTAAGGGCGTCCAAACGCTTGTCCACCTATGCTAACGTCGATAGGTTTCACATCGCCTTTCAGGTTCACTGCAGCAAGTTTCGTTTCGCCGTGATCAAGGTAAGAAAAGATTAATCCTCGGCTGTCTTTGCGCCACTCAAATTTGCCTAAGCTTCTATCTAGTGACGTAGTTAAGCGGCTGATGTCACCACTTTCAAGCTCAAGTACCACAAGGTCGCCATTCTGATAAGAAAGCTTTCTGTCGTTGAGCTGAGTAAATGCAAGGTATTTTCCGTCGGGACTCAAGGTTGGTCTACCTTCAGGCCCTTCGATATCGGTAACTTGTTCAACTGCCGCTGTATTCACATTCACTTTATAGATGTCGCTAAACAAAGGGTGCAGCGCGTAGTCTTCTCGTTGTGGTGTGGCGAAATAAATCCAGTCATTCTCTTTAGAGAAAGAAAGGGTGCCGCCGCTAGGGAATTTTCCAGTTGTTAACTGACGCGGCGTACCGCCTTCAACAGGCAGAACAAATATCTGGTCAAAGCCTTCACGCAAGTAGCCTCTTCCGTCACCTCTATACTGCACCGCATCAATATAGGTGCCTTGGTCAGCCCACTTTGCTCCTTTAGGCTTGCTCGGCATGCCGGTAAACAATGGCTTTTGCTTTTCTTCGGTAAACTGGGTGAAGGCTAAGGTTTTGCTGTCATGAGACCAGGTTAACTGACGAGGTGCTTCGCTGGTGTTGGTCAAGCGCACAGACTGCATGGTATCTAAGTAATAGAGATGGATTTGTGCGCGGCCGTTGACCGATTTTGTATATGCCACCATTTTACCGTTGGGCGATAAGGTAGCCTGTGACAAGTTTTCATCTACACCAATAAACGGGCGATGCTCACCGGATTTAATATTTACTTGCCAAAGTCGGCTTTGTCTTCCGTCAGTCATGACATCCATGCTCTGACGAGAATAAATTACCGTATCCTTATTAAGAAACTGTGGGTTGGCCACAAATTCTAAGTTAAAGGTGTCATCGTATGTCAGCGCATTTAAGCTAGTCGAATCAGAGGCAGATTCCTGCAATGCATTGGCCTGACTTATACCTAAAACCAATAGTGATAATGCAGTCGAGGTAACACATAAGCCTTTTCGTACTGGTCGAAGGGCGAAACGAGACGCAAACATAGTTGTTCCTTTTGTTATTGTTTTTTGCGCTGAGCGCGATAGGTAGAATGTTCGCTGTCGTGTGCTTAGCGTAAATCCTAACGCAAATGTAGCAACCTGCGAACGTTGTCTCTAACCATATCGCTTTCGTTTCTTTTATGTAAAGCGCGTGCGGTGAAGAGGCTGGATTGTCCGTTAAAATTACATATCCAACATTAAGCGCAACGTTTAACAACGCAGGGCGCTAGCAATGGCAGTTGTCATTATTAATAGAGGGCTGGCCGTCCTTTAAGTCATTTGAGCTTTATTCGCCTTTAAGGCTAATTTTGCCCACAAGAATATCTTTAAACATGACCCAGTCGCCCATTAGGCTGTAAAGCGGGTGTTTAAATGTCGCAGGGCGATTTTTCTCAAAGAAGAAATGACCTACCCAAGCGAAACCGTAACCTACTAGCGGAATAAACCACAGTAGCGACCAGCTAGCCATAAATACTGCTAGTGCTATAACGCCGAGAACCAGCCACGAGCCGATAAAATGAAGCGTGCGGCATTTACTATCTCTATGTTCATTTAAATAAAACGGGTAAAACTCTTTGAATGAAGCAAAATGCGTGTCAGCGCTTGTTTGTGTAGACATAAAACCCTCTCGGCCATAAGCATGTATTTTATAGAAGTAGAGTGACTTAGTAGCAGTAGTTTACACTACGTTAACATTCTATTCTGAAATAGATTGTCGTGAATACGACAAAAAGAGAATGAGTTTTTGCAAACATGCGTGCTCACTGGCGCAGATCAACAAAGTGGCGAATTAAGAAGCGCTTCCTAGTGCAAGGCGCGGTGACCAAAGATAGCCTACCTTAACCTTGTAATTTCAGGACGTCTGCCCCATATTCCTCTCAATACAAGAAATTAAAGGCCTGCGTTATGGAAAATCTCGTTGCGAATAGCCAAGCAACCATCGTAGATATTACGGTAGAAAACTTTCAACAAATCATCATTGAAGCGTCGCAAGATAAGCTGGTGCTAATTGATTTTTGGGCAGATTGGTGCGAGCCCTGTAAAGACCTTATGCCTATTTTGGAAAAGCTGGCGGGTGAATACAGCCAGCACTTGATCCTTGCTAAAGTAGACTGCGAAGCCCAGCAAGAAGTCGCTGCACAGTTTGGTATTAGAAGTCTACCAACGGTGATGGTGGTGCAAAATGGTCAGCCTGTTGACGGCTTTGCGGGTGTGCAACCTGAGCAGCAAATTCGCGAAATGCTCGCTAAATATTTGCCTAATCCTGAAGACGATCTACTTGCCACTGCTGGCAAAGCGATTCAGCAAGGTGATTATGCAGAGGCACTGCCCGCAGCTAAAGAAGCCCTAGCGCTTAACCCAGATAACGTAAACGCTAAATATATGCTTATTGATTGCTATATCGAGACCGGATCTATCGATACAGCCAAAGCGTTATTGGAAGAAATTAAGTTGGTTGATCAAGACTCTCGCTATAAGAGCTTAGCGGGAAAAATTGAATTGGCAGAACAAGCCGCCGACACTCCTGAAATTCGTCAGCTTCAAGCAGCGGTAGAAGCGAACCCAGACGACTTGCAGCTTAAAGTTGATTTAGCGGTACAGTTGCAGCAAGCGAACAAAGCACAAGATGCACTAGAGCTTCTTTATAGTGTGTTAAAGAAAGAACTTGGGTTTGGCGACGCCAGAAAGCTAATGATGGATATGGTGAATGCGCTTGCCGACGGCGACCCGTTGAAGTCGGAATACCGCCGAAAAGTTTACAGCTTATTGTACTAACAACGTCAGCATTTTAGCGGCTGTCGTAGGGGACAATGAGTCGAGTCTGACTTTGATAAATTGACTGTACGAGGTTCGTGCTGGTGCTTGCAGGTGAACGAGAACACATGCTGACGAGTGTCACCGTGTGTATTTCTACTTCGATTGCTGTATTTATTTAGGCGAGAGAATAGGGGAGAACCCCTCTTTGTGCAGCCAATTAAGTGCTTCGAAATACTTTTGAAAATAATCGCGCTCGTAGTTAGCTGATTCAGCGTCACGGTGCTTAGATGGGTGGGTTCGTTCTAATTGGGCCCGCCTAACCATTCCGGTATCCAGCACGTAAGCTGAGCGTGTGAGCCCTCGCGAAATGTTCACCTTTATTGCTTCTGCTAAACGGGTTTGGCATTCAGGCGTAGAAAGCACCCAGCGGCGTCCGTCCATTAGGGCAGCCCAAGGCTTATTGTCGAACTTAGCGATAAGTTCATGCATTTCTTCTATAAAAAACTCTGTCGTTTTCAGGTTCCACGCCCCGGTTGCAAACACCTCAAGTACGTTACCTGAGACATCCAATGAATAATTTCCGTATTTAGGAAAACGCATAAAATACCTTTAATGTTTGTCTGCGTGGAACAGACGGAGCTTGCTAACTCGGCTAACAAAAACATCTTGCCTCTATAGGGTATAGCAGAGTTCTAAAAATTTGCTGTAGTTGTGTTTATATAAGAAATATCACTAAGCACGTCGATTTGGGCAAAACAATTTACACTTAATTTGTAAATAAATGTTTTGTTGCAGGCGCAGATTCATGCGAAAAAGGTAGAAATTTGATAGGGTTTACGCAGTTTTTATATTGGGTAATAGAGCATGGCATATCAGCATTTTTATACGGGTTTTCTTAATGCGAACAAAGGTAAACAGCACTATGCATGTCACAGCCACTACTTTTGGCCCGACTGCACGCGTGATGCAATGCTCAACTACTGGGATGACAGCGCTAAGTATGTTGACGAAAAATGGGGATATTTCTTCCAAACTTTGGTGCCAGAGCTACAGCAGCGCATTAGCAACATACTGAACACTGGAGCACCACAGCAAATCGTTTTTGCGCCCAATACCCATGAGCTGCTTTATCGCGTAATGAGCTGCATCGATAGTACTGCGCCTTATAAAGTAGTGTCGACAGACAGCGAGTTTCACAGTTTTCAGCGCCAAGCGAGTAGGATGCAAGAGCAGGGTGCGATAGTACTTATTACCGTCCCTACTAAACCCTACGATACGTTTGCGTCGCGCTTTAAGGCCGCCATTGCCGAACACGATCCCGAGCTGGTTTTCTTTAGTCAGGTGTTTTTTAATTCCGGATACGTGGTGAACGATGTCACAGATATCGTAAATAGCGTAACTAACGACAATACCCTTATTGTGGTTGATGGCTATCACGGGTTTATGGCAAAGCCTACCGATATAGCGAACATTGCCCACCGAGCCTTTTATCTTGCCGGTAGTTACAAATATGCTCAGGCAGGAGAGGGCGCATGTTTTGCGCACGTACCCGTGGGCTGTGAGCTAAGACCCGCATATACAGGCTGGTTTGCAGAGTTTGGCGAGCTAGATAAGCCTCGCAAGGTTGGCGGCAAAGACAGCGTTCAATATAGCCTAGATGGAATGCGTTTTGCCGGTGCGACCATGGATTTTACCGCGCTCTACAGATTAAGAGCCGTGCTTCGTATGTTCGACGACAATGGCATTGATGTAGCCACAGTTAACGAATATATAATGGGTATGCAGCGCACATTTCTAGAGAAACTTGCTACCTGCAACCATCCCTTGCTAAACGAAAAACATCTAGCAGTAAGTGATGAAGCAAACCGAGGGCATTTCCTTACCTTTGAATTAGATAGTGCCGATGAAACAAAAGCCCTCGCTTCAGCGCTTAAAGAGCACCATATCCTTACCGATTTTAGAGGAAACCGCTTACGGTTTGGTTTTGGTCTGTACCACACCCCTGAGTACATTGATTTAACCGCACTGAATCAGAAAGCGTAAGTCGTTGCTTTAAACATACGTAAATATTAACGTCACACTTATTTAAGGATAGTTTTATGGAGTGGCTACTACCCGCTTTAGCGTTGGTACTTATTATAGAAGGAATAGGGCCGCTTCTTTTTCCTAATAAATGGCGCAATTATTTACTTCAGATAAGCCAACAGCCCAGCAATCAACTGCGTCAAATTGGCGGAACCCTTGTGATAATAGGCGCACTACTGCTGTTTTATTTCAGTTGAGTTAGCGCCCAGATCTAGGCATTAAGAGACGTGAAACGGTGTGAAAACGGACCTCATCAAACACTCTCACACGCTTTACCATAATACAAAGTACGAAAAGGAGCGCGACTTTACCGTTGACTGAAAAGTGTGCTCTTAAACCTGTATTCAACATTCAGAGGTATATTTTCAGCCCTTTGAATACCTCATTAGCTTTTAAGCATCCAATGCCCGCGAATAATAGCAAAACGTTATATAAATGGGCGTAGTGCAGACTGCGATAGACCGTCTGTTCAGCTTTTTTACCAGGTAATGTTTAGAAAGCTTTAAAAATTAGCGCCTTAGAATGTTTGTGCTGAAAAATAAGAAGCCAAGCCTTATTTCAAAAAGGCTCGAGCGGCAGTGGGTCATCTTTGTGATTTCAAAAATAAAAATAAAATAGTCGTATTTTTGTTCGAAAAAGAGATGATCCTTGCGCTAGAATTTTGTAGAATCCCCGCCTAATTTTCTTACACATATGATTCATGGCAAAGAACGTTGTGGTACTCGGCACTCAATGGGGTGACGAGGGTAAAGGCAAGGTCGTAGACCTACTCACTGATCGCGCAAAATATGTTGTTCGTTACCAAGGCGGACACAATGCAGGTCACACTCTAGTAATCGACGGTGAAAAAACCGTACTTCACTTAATCCCATCAGGCATCCTACGCGATAATGTTACCTGTATTATTGGTAACGGTGTTGTGCTAAGCCCTGACGCACTAATGAAAGAAATGACTATGCTTGAAGAGCGTGGCGTTCCAGTGCGCGAGCGATTAAAGATTAGTGAAGCTTGTCCGCTTATTCTTCCTTATCACATTGCACTAGACGTAGCGCGCGAAAAAGCCCGCGGCGCAAAAGCAATTGGTACAACGGGTCGTGGTATCGGTCCAGCGTATGAAGATAAAGTAGCCCGTCGTGGATTACGCGTTGGCGACTTGTTTAATGCAGAAGACTTCGCAGCAAAGCTGAAAGAAGTGCTAGACGTGCATAACTTCACGCTTACGCAGTACTATGGCGAAGAAGCAGTAGACTTTGACGAAACCTTAAAAGGTGCAATGGAAGTTGCTGACATTCTTAAAGCAATGGTTGTTGATGTAACTGACGAACTAGACAAAGCACACAATGCTGGCTTGCCTATTATGTTTGAAGGTGCACAAGGTACACTTCTAGACATCGATCACGGTACTTATCCTTATGTTACGTCGTCAAACACTACCGTTGGTGGTGTAGCAACGGGTGCTGGCTTTGGCCCACTTAAGCTAGATTACGTACTGGGTATTGTTAAAGCATACACTACGCGTGTAGGCTCAGGCCCTTTCCCTACTGAACTAGAATGTGAAGTAGGCCAACACTTAGGTGTTAAAGGTCACGAGTTTGGCGCGACCACAGGTCGTAAGCGCCGCACGGGTTGGTTCGATGCAGTTGCGATGAAACGCGCAGTACAAATCAACTCTATTACAGGTTTCTGTTTAACCAAGCTTGACGTGCTAGACGGTCTTGAAAGCCTTCAAATTTGTGTAGGCTACAAAGATGCAGACGGCAACGTGAAAGACGTTCCTCCTATGGCGGCTGACGGTTACGAAAAAGTGACGCCTGTTTATGAAGAAATGCCGGGTTGGACAGACAACACCTTTGGTGTAACTGAGTTTGAAGCGCTTCCACAAGCTGCGAAAAACTACATTAAGCGTCTTGAAGAGCTAACAGGTGTGCCGGTTGATATCGTTTCAACAGGCCCTGACAGAAACGAAACTATCGTTTTACGCAGCCCATACGACGCGTAATAGTTTCACATTAAATGTTTAAAAGCCCAGTGTTCACTGGGCTTTTTTTGTAATTTTTCGACCTTTTACTTTTATATAATCTTGTTATTGCTTCAACGTTAACTGTTTATACTCCTTAAGTGTGACGTCAGCCACTTGCCCTAAAATACGAGCTCATTAAACATTAATTAACAATTTAGTTGCGTTGTCTTCGAACATCCCTATTAATATAAGATAGTATCAGTTAATTATTGCGCTGCTTTGCCCGACAACAATCTTAAGATGAGCCATAGAATTGTTGCAGTGGGTGTTATGCTATCGGAGCTTTCTTATGCCAAATAGACCTTCTCTTCACGCAGTGGAAACTGGCGTGTGTTTCGTTGACGTTGTTCACAAGCTTAACGACAGTTTCGATACAGGGAAAACCCAGTCCCTGGAGTGGCGTAAAAGCCAGTTAAAGGCATTAGAAACTTTACTGAAAGACAACCAGCACGACATCTTACAGGCCCTTAAAAATGATTTAGGCAAATGTAAGACCGAAGCCATGGTAGCGGAACAAGGGTTTCTGCTTTCTGATATCAAGCATACGCTTAAGCATTTGGATAAATGGGCAAAGCCACGCAAAGTATCAACGCCCATGGTGGCATGGCCAGGTAAGAGCTTTCGCAAGCCTGAGCCGCTTGGCACTGTACTTATTATCGGAGCGTGGAATTATCCGCTTCAGTTATTGCTTGCCCCTTACATCGCCGCTATTGCAGCGGGCAACTGTGCGGTATTGAAACCCTCTGAATTGGCTGAAGAAACCTCGTCGCTGGTGGCTAAGCTTATCCCCCAATATATGGATAATTCATGCGTTGCCGTAATAGAAGGCGGTAAAGATGAAGCGACGGCGCTACTTGCCTGCAAATGGGACCATATTTTTTACACCGGTGGTGAAGTGGTGGGTAAAATTGTCATGAGCGCCGCGGCCAAACATTTAACGCCAGTAACCCTTGAGCTTGGCGGTAAAAGTCCCTGTTTTGTTGATAAAAACACAAACCTTGCTGTCACCGCGCGCCGTTTAGTGTGGGGTAAATGGATGAATGCGGGCCAAACTTGTATTGCGCCTGACTATGTCATTGTTGAAAAGGGCTTTGAGCAAAAGCTTATTGATGCGGTTGAAAAAGAGCTGAAAAAGCAATACGGCAAAGCACCTTTATCGTCACGAGATTACGGCAATATCGTTAATCATCGTCACTTAAAGCGTCTTGAAAGTTACCTTGAAAACGTCAATGTGGTGTATGGCGGCGAGCTAGATGAATCTCGTCCAGCAATGGCGCCTACCCTTGTACTGGAGCCATCGCTAGATAGCCCGCTAATGAAAGAAGAGATCTTCGGCCCTATCCTACCTATTGTCACTGTCGACAACATGGAGGCGGGCATTAAGTTCGTGAACAGCAGGCCTAAGCCACTCGCACTTTATGCATTTAGTGATAAGGATGATGTGCTTGATAATATTATCAGCAAAACCAGTTCAGGCAGTGTGTGTACTAACGACACTATGCTGTTTATGACTAACCCTGAGTTACCGTTTGGTGGCGTAGGAAATAGCGGCATGGGTAGCTATCATGGCCAAGCAGGTTTTGATACATTCAGCCATATTAAAACGGTAATGAAACGTTCTTTTGCGCTCGACGTGTTCTTTCGTTATGCGCCGTTTTCTAAGTTTAAGCTGTCGTTGCTTAAGAAGTTTTTATAACAGGAGTTTTCATGGTTCAACCTTTTCATCTTGCCATTCCGGTCACTAATTTAACCGACGCAGAAGCGTTCTACGGTGAGTTGTTGGGTTGTGAAAAGGGCCGCAGTGACACCCAGTGGATAGATTGGAACTTCTTCGGCCATCAATTAGTGACCCATTACGTAGAGGCTATGCCGTCGCCGCCTGCCTATAACGGGGTAGACGATCATGCTGTGCCGGTGCCACACTTTGGCGTTGTGCTATCCATGGACGATTGGCAAGCACTGGCAAGTAAATTAGAGGCTGCCGATACCGAGTTTGTTATCGCACCTTACATTCGTTTTAAAGGAAAGCCGGGTGAACAAGCCACCATGTTTTTCAAAGACCCTTTCGGCAACGCCTTAGAGTTCAAAGCGTTCGCCGATATTTCTCAGCTTTTCGCTACATAATAATGGGGGCAGTTGCTCTTTGCCGTACATCAAAGAGCTGCCTGATACTAGGCTAGCGCTTCTTCTTTTTTGGTTTGAAGCGCTTATATAAAAGCGCAACACCTGTAAGGGTGAACAAAAAGGCGCTGCCCGAAAAAGCAATTAACCACGGCGTGTTAAAGTTACTTCTGTCCTTATAATCCATTATGTGCAGCATCCACATAAAATCAAACAGCCGCCATGTGTCGGTACGTACGCGCAGAACACTGCCTGTGTTTGGGTCGATATAAAACCGCGAATTAAGGTCGTCATCGAAGTTTACCTGCCATAATGGCGCAGACAGGTTTTGCACTTCTTGAGGTAACACGCTTAATAGCTGGGTCTCACCAATATCGCCAGTACCTGCGTATTGCCCTTTTGCTGCTTTACGAATAGCGCTTTGTTGCATGGTTTGCAAAGCTTCACCTGTTAATGCGCTGTAGCGATAGGCAATGTTGTCATCCACGACATGATAAACAGGAATAGCATTGAGCGAGCCCGGTTCTGCGAGGCCTACTTCATTTATGCGATGGGTGAGTGATAGCACCGCAGTGCTGCTGTGGTTACGCAAAATATCAGAAGGAGTAACGGAAGCGCTGTGCCATGATGTGGTTACCCTGTTCCTTAAATGGTTACCTCTTACTTCATCTATGGGTAACCAGGCCATAACCAAGCCGCTTAAAAACCATAGGCCTATTTGTACAAATAGTATTAAGCCTAGGTAGTTGTGCGCTTTGCGCATAAATTTCATCATCAGGTTTTTTGGTTTTATTATCAAAAGGCTATAACATCAGAAAACAATAACCGAGTAAACCGAAGAAGAGAGTGGTTTTGAATAAAGCATTAGTGCTGGTAGACGTACAAAATGTGTATTACACCTGCCGTCAGGCGTACAAACGCAACTTTAATTACAACCAGTTTTGGCGTGAACTTACCTACAACTTGGATATAGCCCATGCTTTCGCATACGCCATAGACAGGGGTGACAGCAAGCAGCGTGAATTTCAAAACATTCTTCGTGCTATTGGATTTGAAGTAAAGTTAAAGCCTTTCATTCAACGTGCTGACGGCTCGGCGAAAGGTGACTGGGATGTAGGTATAACAGTAGATGCACTTGAACACGCCGACGATGTTGATGAGATCATTTTGGTGTCGGGCGACGGCGATTTCGATATTCTTGTAAACGCCCTTAAAGCAAAAGGGAAAACCGTAACGGTGTACGGTGTTCCTGCATTAACGGCTGAAAGTATTCAAAAAGTGGCGTCTAAGTACGTGCCTATCGACGCCACGCTGTTGCTGTAGTTATCAGCTTGTACTTTGTTCAAGGCTGAACTAATTACGCTGAGCCCTCAAAGCTACACTAATGGAGCTCAGCTAATGTGGCTGAGCTAACAGCCCTGTGCTAATACGGTTGTACTAAGACGGCTGTGTAAATACGACTGTGTTAATAAGGCTGTACTAATATGGTTGTACTAGGCTCTTACCTCGTCCGCTTTTTTCAGATGCGGCTTCTACACCCTCTTTAGTACGCTTAATTAAATGTACATCACCAAAGCGACGGTTATCTATGGTATAGCCCATTGCTTTAAGCTCATTTACCGTTGCCTCTGTAAACCCGTCGTGCATACGAATGGTGTCTTTGGGCAATAGCTGGTGATGAAAACGTGGTGAGTTCACTGCTTCTTCAGCGCTCATATCGTAAAGCAGGGCATTCAATAGCGACTGAGTTACTGACGAAATAATGGTAGTGCCGCCAGGAGAGCCTGTTACCAGTACCACTTGGTCGTCTTTAGTGACCAGCGTTGGCGTCATAGAAGACAGCATGCGCTTGTAAGGTTCAATAGCATTCGCCTCACCACCCACTGCGCCAAAGAAGTTAGGCACGCCAGGCTTAGCACTAAAATCGTCCATTTCATCATTCAACAAAAAGCCAGCACCAGTCACAACAACACCGCTACCAAAAGTAAGGTTGATGGTCGTTGTATTAGCAACAGCGTTACCCCATCTGTCCATAATAGAGAAGTGTGTTGTATCTTCGCTTTCTTTTAAACCAGGCTTAACGCTTGGGGTATCAGAAATACTGGTAGGCTGAATATCTGCTGCGCGTTGAGTAATATAGTTAGCGTCAGTGAGCGCTTTTACCGGAACACTAACAAAATCAGGATCGCCCATGTATTCAGCGCGATCGGCAAACACGCGCTTACCAATTTCTGACATAACGTGAATGTATTCAGTACTGTTTTGCGCTGGCAAATCGTGCGTTGCGTCATAGGCTTCTAGCATGCCGATCCACTGGGCAACGGCAACACCACCAGAGCTTGGAGGAGGTGCGGTCACCAGCTCATAACCTTGCCAGTTTAGGTGAAGAGGTTTGCGCCACACTGCTTTGTAAGCCAGTAAGTCTTCATAAGTAATAAGGCCGCCGTTTTGCTGCATAAAATCAACAATATGCTTTGCTACATCGCCTTTATAAAAGCCATCCTTTCCCTGTTGCTGAATCGCTTTAAGCGTTTTCGCTAGCTCTGGCTGTTTGAAGGTAGTGCCTGCTTTAGCGTGTGCAAAATACTCGCTAAAGTTGTTATTGATAGCTGCTTCTTTGGTACGCTCAATATAGTGATCAATGTTATTGGCCAGCTTCTCGTGAACCACAAAACCTTGCTCGGCCAAATCAACGGCTGGTGCGAGTAGACGCTCCCAATCCAATGTGCCGTATTTTTTATGCGCGGCCCACATACCAGCAACGGTACCAGGAATGCCAGACGCTTTAGCCCCAAACAAAGACTCGTACGGTTTTACGTCACCTTGCTCGTCAAGATACATATCGCGATGCGCATTTTCAGGTGCCATTTCACGGTAATCTAAAAAGTCGGTGTTATCTTCAAACTTTATTGTCATAAAGCCGCCACCGCCTACGTTGCCCGCCTCAGGTAGAGTAACAGCCAAGACAAACTGTGCCGTAATAGCAGCGTCAATTGCGTTACCACCTTCTTGGAGTACCTGCATTGCAGCATCGGCACTGTAGCTGTCAGGCATGGCAACGGCCTGTTGGCTAAGCCCTACTGTATTGTTGCTAGCACTATCAACAGGGGGATTTGGCGCATGGGAACATGCTGCCACTACTGAAATAAATGCCACTATTACCGAGATAAACCCGACGTTAGCTATCCGCTTTTTCATTACAAACTCCTTGTTACAGACATTGCTAAACCTTTGCGATTAGCAACTGACTTCCAGCAAGCTTTAATCAACGGCATTAACCAAGCATGATCAAGCTTGCTACAAAATAGGCAATAAGCGTAAGTGCGCCCGCAAATAGTGCGTAGGGAAACTGAGTTTTAACGTGCGTTAATACGTCAATACCTGCTGCTAGCGAAGATACGGCAGTAGTGTCGGAAATAGGTGAACAGTGATCACCAAATATGCCGCCCCCCAAAATAGCGCCAATGACCAGTGAAGGGGGTAACCCTAAACTTTGAATCAACGGCACACCAATAGGAATTAGGATGGCGAATGTGCCCCATGACGTGCCTGTGGTAAACGACATGATCGCTCCGGCAATAAATAGCATGGGAACAATAAGCACTAAAGGAAGATACTCTCCCACTATGCCCGCGACAAACACGCCCGTTCCAAGCACCTTAAGGCTATTGCCTAAGGTTAACGACAGTAACACTATGGTTACTAGAGGAAGTAGTTCACCCATCCCTTTAAAACCAATTTCTACCGCTTCCTTGTGGGTAAAACGTTTGTGGATTAAGAGCTGGCCATAGGCAATGGCAGTGGCTAAAGCAGTAGCGTAAAGTACAGATTTGCTCCCGCTGCCTTCAGACAATACCCCATTACCTGTCCAGAACATGAAGCCAACCATGCTTAATACCATTATTATTAGCGGTACCAACATAAAACGTGCCTTGGTGGCAGGTTCCGTAGTTTGGTTAACCTCTACATGCGTGAGTGCTTTTTCTTCCTCAGCCATGGGGCCGTGCACTTTGTCAGCGGAAATAGTGTAGGCCACAATAAGTAAGGTGAAGATAGCGTAAAAGTTAAAAAATACGCTGCCCCATAAAATTGAGGCTGACGAAGCTGGTAGCTCGTATGCATCGAGCAGGCTGAGTATAAATGCCCCCCAGCCGTTCAATAAAATCAAAATGCAAACGGGCGCGCTGGTGGAGTCGATGATGTAGGCTAAGCGCGCGCGGCTCATGCCGAAACGGTCAAACAGACCTCGGGCGAATATGCCGGCAGTGAGCACACTTAAGTTTGATTCTATGAATACAGCGATGCCAGTGAACATGGTCAAGCCGCCAACTTGTTTGCGACTCTTCGCTACCCCTTTGTTTACTAGAAAGTTGACCGTTGCCGTTACTCCGCCAGAGTCACGTATAAATGCGAGCAACGCGCCCACTAGTACAGAGAAAATAAGCACCCGTGTATTGCCCGGACTCGCGGCGGTATCAACCACGCGCTCTATGGCATTAATGGGCGCCATATAGCTGCTAGCGATATCAGCATTTACCAAAATTAACGCTTCCGCGCACAAAACAGCCAGCGCTAATGCGAGTATGACTTCTTTTTTCCAAAAGACGACGGCAATAGCCACAAGAGGGGGGATGACTGACATCCAATCCATACTTCTTTCCAAACTTAAATTTATGTGTGCCTAGGACTTGTTGAGCTTTGATAAGTTACTACGCTCTTCTTGCCCTATAGGTATGTCTATTTGCGTAAGAGAATGTGTGATTGCAGTTCAAAGTTGGCGAACATGCTTCTCTCATTTATGCTAGCGTACCGTATTGTGCTTCGTGTTACCAAGGATTAGATAAACATTGTTATTCCAGCAAGTTATTTGTAAAAAACGTACTTCATTGATGGGCCTTAGCGCTATCTTGTCAGGCATACTCATTTTATTAAGTGCTTCACTGTTTACTGCTAGCGCAACCGCTCAATCTGAAAGTGCTAACGCTTCGAATAATCCTAAGCCCAGCGCTGATGCCGAAACAATTCGCGCTGTAAAAAACATGCTCGGGCAAAAAATCATTTTGGATTTTCGCTATTTCTGTGAAGACAATACGCCGTCTTCGCGCTGCCGTACGCCCATGACCGTAATTCCACCGTCACTTTTAAATGTGCTTAGTACGCACAACATCGGCGGTGTTATTTTGTTTTCAGAGAACATTCAAAATACCGAGCAGTTAATTACGCTCAATTACACCATGCAGCAGCATATGGTAAAAGCAGGTCGTCAGCCGTTGTTTATTGCTGTCGATCAAGAAGGGGGCAGAGTAGCAAGGTTGCCTTCAGACATGCTCTCGCCGTTTGCGGGTAACATGGCCATTGGCGCCACTTTTCATCAGCGAGGCAGCGCATTTGCGCAAAGTGTGGCATCGCATATTGGGCAAACGCTTTTACCGCTGGGAATAAACACCAATTTTGCGCCGTCGGTTGATGTAAATAGCGAGCCGAAGAACCCCGTTATTAACGTACGCAGCTTTTCGGAAAATCCAGAGCAGGTAGCCGCACTCGGGCAGACATTTGTCAGTGCTATGCAAAGTACAGGTGTAATGAGTGCTATCAAACATTTTCCAGGCCATGGTGATACCCATGTAGATAGCCACAGTGGCTTGCCGCAAGTAACGCATAGCAAAGCGCAAGCTATGGCGGGTGACATCCTTCCTTTTGCGAATATCATTAATAGTGCAACGCCTCCTGCAATGGTAATGAGTGCACACATTCAGTACCCGTCTTTAGACGATACGACAATTATTGATAAGCATGGTAAGTCACAAATAGTTCCTGCTACTTTGTCGAAGAAGATACTAAGCAATTTGCTTCGCAACCAATTAGGATATCAAGGCCTTATCGTTACTGACGCGTTAGACATGGCAGGTATTACTCAGTTTTTCTCCCATGAAGAAGCATTAGTTAGTGCATTTAGCGCAGGTGCTGACATTGCGCTTATGCCGTTCACCATAAGAACCCAAGACGACATAAAAAAGTTCGCGTTACTTTTGGATAATGCAGCAAATCGAATTCAGGAAAGCGCTTTCTTGGAAGCGTCTCATAATCGTATTATTAAGGCAAAACAGCGCTTTGCTTTGCAAAGTTTTATTTCCAAGCCCATGTCATGGAGGCTCAATGAAGCGAAAGAAAATGCTTCAATGAATAATCCTAACAGTTTGAAAAACCGAGGAATTCAAATTGAGAAAGCGCTTTCCAAATCATCGGTATCTGTACTCTTCGGGAAGGATGAGTTGCCAATAACTTCAAATCGCTGGTTGGCGCTTATGCCAGACGCAGCAAGATGTTTAGCATTTGAAGCCGCGCTTACACGCGCACGTTCCAACGTTAACAATAAGCCTTTAGAGTTTGCCTGTTTACCGTTGACTGCGTTACCTAAAACCCAGTTAGCAATGAGTCTATTAAAACAAGCAGATGTGTTGGTGGTTGGTAATATTAGCCCGCTACATGCTAACTATGAATTAGGAGGAGTCGATTTACCTGAGCATGTGAAACGACGCGCAAGCGAGACTGAGGTGATGGCATTTAGCAAAAAAATAATGGTTGCTGCGAAAGCACAGAATAAAACCGTGGTCTTTGCGCCACTGCGCATGCCATATAAAGCGCATGACGTGAAAGAGCTAGCCGATGTTGCTATTGCTACATTTAGTTATGCGGTGAACATTACACAGCAAAGTGACAAAGAAAATCAGCACGTTACGAGCTATAGTCTTAATGCTTTGGTTGATGTATTACTGGGTAGCGCGCTCGCTGAGGGACGTTCACCTGTTTCGTTGAAATAGGTGGCCACGCGAAAGCAGAGACCAAAACCAAAGATATTGCCCATTTAAGTGCGAACAAAGAGCCAAGCCAAAAGTCATTTCAAAAGCCAATTCAAAAGGAAGTATCGTGAATACAACAAATACATCAGGCGCTACGCAAACTTCATTAGTCGATACGGTATTAAGTGCGTTGTTCCCTTTTGTTCCGCTCTTTGTCGCTATTGTATTGGTAATAAGTGCGCTCATCGCACTGCACTACCTTCTGCTAGCCAAGCAAAGCCATCTTACTAGTGAGCAAAAGTTACCTCGCCAAGTTGGAATGTTGGTACTTACTATCATTGGCGCTGTCGTAATTGCGATGACGCTCCCTGTAAGTGAGAGTACTAGAAATCAGGTTATTGCACTTATCGGCGTACTTATATCAGGTGTGATTGCCTTTTCTTCTACCACTATGGTTGGGAATTTGATGGCGGGGATCGTACTTCGTGTAAATCGTCCGTTTAAAGTGGGTGACTTTATCAAGGTAGAAGGCTACAGCGGTCGCGTTACCGAAATGGGCTTGCTCGATGTGGAAATTCAGACTGAGAGCAGAGAGCTTATTGCCTTTGCCAATACACTGATGGTGAATTCGCCCGTTTCTGTGACCAGAGCGTCTGGCGCAATTGTTAGTGTGGATATCAGCTTAGGCTACGATATTCATCACAGCATTATTGAAAAGCACTTACTTGTGGCAGCTGAAAATGCCCAGCTGTCAGAGCCATTTGTACAAGTAGTTGGGCTAGGCGACTTTTCAGTAAGTTATCGCATTTCAGGTCTACTAACTGAAGTGAAGAGTTTGCTGAGCGCGCGCTCAAGGCTTCACAAAGCCGTACTCGACGCTTTGCATAATGCCGATATTGAAATTGTTTCTCCTAGCTTTATGAACCAACGCCCCCAGCCTGACGGTTTGAAAATGATAGCTAAATCGCCTGGACACACTAAGCGAGAAGAAGCATCTCCTGAAGACGTTATTTTTGACAAGGCTGAAGAGGCCGAGCAAAAAGAAAAAAGTAAAGAAACGCTGATGCAGACGATCGCCGATATTGATGCAAAAATCGCTGAGAGTGACGGTGAAAGCAGAGATGAGCTTAAACATCAAAAAGCCACCGCTGAAGCTCAGCTCGCAGCTTTGGTAAAAACAAAAAATGAAGAAGGTTAGTTTTTACTAACTTTTTTGGCTTCCAATAAACCCGTGTTTATGTGGGTGTGAGTGTTTACTTACATGTTTTGTGTTAAGTTTAGTATCGCTAACACTTCCTCCACATTTACCTTGAAAAGATACCTCAAATCCTCAAGGCTAAAGGCGTTTATCTGTACATCAGTCCGTGTCTTCGTAAAGCAGGTATGCTTTTCGTTTTTCTCTAAATTTATTTAAATCTTTCTGCCAACTCTGGCGAATTTCTGCAGGCGTTTTACCGGCTTGAATTTGATATCGTAGCGCATCGGTACCCGCTAATTTGTCGAAGAAATCTGGGCGAGTAAAGAAGGTTTCTTCAGAGGCATCACTGGCGCTGATCACCTTGTTATATTCAGAAAAACGAGAATAGGCATCTATCAATGTAGCGATATCTAAGCCACTAATTGGTGAGCGCTTGTGAGTTGTTTGCTTAGAGTCAGAGCCTTCCAAGATCGTTGGATCAGCATAAGAAAAGACATGTGCACTTAGCAGAGTATTTTCATGTTTAGGGTGGGGCGCTGCACTATTTGCATTTACCGGTATCTTGGTTTTACCAAACTCAACAAACGGGTGGCCAATAAGTTGGAAGGGAAAGTCAGTGCCGCGACCTATACTCACGTCGGTGCCCTCAAAAAAACACAGCGTTGGGTACAGACGTATTGATAAATCGCTTGGCAGGTTAGGGCTAGGCGCTACGGGCAATGAATAATGTGCAGTGCGTTGATAATCCTGCACCGGGACAACGGTAAGCTTAGCGTTGTCATAACTGCTCGCGTCAATATCTAACCACTGTTCCCCCACAATCATTTGAGCAAGTTCGCCCAAGGTCATACCGTGTAAGACGGGGATAGGATGCATGCCAATGAAGGACGAAAATTCAGATTGTAGTACTGGCCCGTCAACATAGCGGCCGTTAGGATTTGGCCTATCTAACACGATAACGTCGATATTACGCGCAAAGGCCGCCTCCAACACATAGTGCAAGGTGCTTAAATAGGTGTAAAAGCGTACGCCTACATCCTGGATATCGAAAACAATCACATCGATGCCATCCAACATGTCGGGGGTAGGCTTTTTGGTTGCGCCGTAAAGGGAGTGAATAGGTATACCGGTTTTAGCATCAATATTGCTATCTACCTTTTCGCCGGCGCCTTTGTCTCCTCTAAATCCGTGCTCCGGCGACATAATACTTACAACGTTAACACTGCGTTGAAGTAGGGCATCAAGCAGATGCTGATTGCGCTGGCTTGTCTTTATCTTATTTTTTTGTGTAGCCAAGCTGTTGCTCGATTCGCGCTCTTCAGGCTCAACCGTGCTAGAAGGCAATGCGCTGTGGCTCGAAACCAACGCGCTTTGGTTTACCACCAAACTAACTCGTTTACCTGCTAGCAATGGCAGGTATTTCGAATAGCGTTCAGCGCCTACAGTAAACTGCTTAGTGCTTGATACAGGCTGCTTATCCCCTAGTGTAGGCTGCTTCGCGTTGCCACCTGTATCGCTTGTATATACATGTGTAGATAAGCTTTGCTGTGCACAGCCGTTGAGCGATAAGCTAATTAGTGCTGAAGATAGCATTGCAATGAATGCGCTCGACGTTAGGCGTCTAAAAACCTTGTTAAATGTGACCGAAGTTAAAACTTTCATAGCATTAGGCTACCGTGCTTATTCGCTTTTATTCACGGCGGAACGTAAATACCCACCGCTAGCATCTAATTGAGCGGCGGCCTGCTCGGCAGATTGCCCCGTTAATACCATTAAAATAGCAACTTTAGCTTTGTTGTTACACGCACTAAGCGCTGCTAAAGCAGCATTTTCACTGCAGTCCGTAGCCTGCATAACAATGCGAAGCGCACGGGCTTTTAGTTTTTCGTTAGTGGCATTCACATCTACCATTAAGTTTTGATAGGTCTTCCCCAGCTTAATCATTGTGCTGGTGCTAATCATATTAAGAATTAGCTTTTGCGCCGTACCCGACTTCATCCGCGTACTGCCAGTAAGTGCCTCAGGGCCAACAACTGGGCATATAGCTACATCAGCATGGGTAAAAATAGCGGCGTTAGGGCTACATGCAATAGCGCCGGTAAAGCAGCCAAGCGAACGGGCATATTCCAGTGCGCCACTTACATAGGGTGTACGACCGCTTGCCGAAATACCAATAACGGTATCGTTGTGGTTTAAGGACAGCGCTACAAGATCAGCACGCCCCGCGTCGACGTCATCTTCTGCACCTTCTACGGCGTGCTGAATGGCTTTTTCACCGCCAGCTATCACGCCAACAACCAGTTCATCAGGCACGCTAAACGTGGGGCGGCACTCTACTGCATCAAGTATGCCCAGCCTGCCGCTGGTTCCCGCGCCTATATAAATAAGCCTGCCACCATTTTTAATGCTAATGGTTGCAGCATCCACCGCTTTTCCAATTTGCGGAATTTGCGAGGTAACTGCGTTTGCCACTTTCGCGTCTTCGTTGTTAATGCGGGTAAGAATGCCTTCCGTGCTTAGCGTGTCTATATCGAGGGTGTCTGGGTTTCTGCCTTCGGACACAATTTTATTCAGTGACTGGGCTAATTCGTTAACGGTGGGTTTATTACCTGCCGCTTCATTGTCAGTACTGACTGTATTTTTAATACTGGCGTTGGCGGATGATTCTGAAGTAGAAGAATTGTGCGAAGACATTAAAAACCTTGGGGCAACGAAATTGTGATAATGAGCTAGCGCAAAGCATAACGGTATTTTATGCCATAAGAAACCTTGCGTTAGATGGTACGTTTTTCATTATTAATCCTGCGCAGCTAATACGTTTCTCGTGGTACACTTTGGCTTTCGATATTCTTTCTCATTAAACATTTAAGGAACGTGTTTTTCTGTGAGCCGACAAACGCAAGCTATCATTCATGCTGATGCCCTTTTACATAATTTTAAAGCCCTTGCTGCTTTAGCGCCCTCAAGTCAGTCTATGGCGGTAGTAAAGGCCGACGCTTATGGTCATGGAGCTGTAAATGTAGCGCGCATTCTTCAGCATGTTTCTTCGCGTTTTGCCGTAGCCATAATTGAAGAAGCCATTGCGCTTCGCGACGCGGGAATTTCTGCGCCTATTGTGGTGTTAGAAGGGGCACATCAGGCAAAAGAGTGCCAAATGGCATTTCAGCATAACTGTATATTAGTTATGCACTGCGAAGAACAGCTTACGTGGTTAGAAAGCTGCCCCGAACAGCAGCGCCCGCATATTTGGCTTAAAGTGGATAGCGGCATGCACCGGTTGGGTTTTGCCCTTTCCGATATCGAAGGGATTGCTGCTAAGTACAATCATTTACTTAGCGAGCAAACGGTTATTGCTACGCACTTTGCGTGCGCTGACGATGTAGATAATAACTTTACCAACACGCAAATCGATGCGTTCAATCAAGTAGCGAGTAAATTGGACTTGCCAACCAGCGTGGCTAATTCTCCCGCCACGGTAAACTGGCCTGCAAGTCGAAATGCTTGGAACCGTTTAGGTGTGGGGGTTTATGGCGGTGCCGTTTCTACCTCACTAAATCTCGACATTGAAATCTACCCTGCCATGACACTTCGCTCCAGTGTATTAGCGGTACGAACCATACCGGCAGGCGAGGGAATTGGTTATGGTCAAACCTGGGTAGCAAGTAAGCCCAGCAAAATTGCAACCGTAGGCATTGGTTATGCCGATGGCTATCCAAGGCACTGCAAAAACGGTACGCCGGTAATGATTAGAGGTAAACGCGCCTATTTAGCTGGCCGCGTTTCTATGGACATGATCACAATCGATGTAACTCATATCGACAACGTCGCGGTGGGCGATGAAGTTGAGCTCTGGGGGCAGAATGTACCAATTCAGGAAGTTGCGGCTAATGCTGACACTATCGACTACGAATTAATGACCCGCGTTTCTCAACGGGTGCCGCGCATTGTAAAATACCTTTAACTTTCAAAGCAGTGCCAATTTGGCCAATCTTTATATAAGTTTTAATAAAGCACTATTCATTAAAAGAATGAGACTTTTACCCCCATTTTGAGCCTATACTGTATCGGCTTGGTTGCGGGATTGCGGTGAATGTTTCGCCTCCAACTGTGCTGAGCAACAACTCATAAGTGAGGTTTGTATGCGTACTTCGTTTTCTCGTCCAAGAGTGAACCGTGGAGTAGTAAGTCGACCGTCAAGACCTGTTCAGAAGAAGCAATAGGTTTGTTATAGGCGTCTAGGAATACAAATAAAAGATACAAGAAAGCCCGGTTAGGTTGTGCCTAACCGGGCTTTTTATTTGTTGCCCTAATCATCGCTGCTGTCTCTTTTTGAGGGGAGTAAGAGCGAAAACTTATGACCGAATGACAAAGACTGGCTGAGTAAATTTAGCCGTTTTGTGCGCGAAGCTCGCTGTCTAAGCACTGTTCTAGGCTGTTTTCAGCACGATTTTCCATGTGATTGATATCGGCATTGTTTGACTCAGGGTTTGCCTTTTTTGATTCAGATTCGCCTTGCACTGGGAAGTAACGCTCTGGTCTATGGTTAAGCGAAATAACCATGTTCAAACAAAATGCCGCTAAAATTGAAATTAGCACTAAAGGCCAAGCGATGAAAAACAGAGCACTAAGTAATATACAGCTATCTACGGTTAGCTGGAATGTACCGGCTCTAATATTGAAACGCTGTTGTAAATAGAACGCCATAATACCAACGCCACCAAGGCTTGAGCTATGACGAAACATCATCAGCATACCTACACCAATTAAAATACCGCCAAATACCGCCGCAAAAAATGGGTTTACGTGGCTAATATCCACAAACGCTGGAATTTGCTCGGTTAGTACAGAAACCGTGGTGACGGATATGAAGGTGTTAATGGTGAAACGCTTGCTAATTTGCGTCCAAGCTAGGGTGTAAAACGGTAAGTTAATCAGAAAGAATAGCAAGCCGAAGTCCATATCTACGGCATAAGTACCTAATAGCGCTAAGCCTGCCGCGCCACCTACCATTAAGTCTTGAGACTGAAATAAATATACGCCAAAAGCAACAAACAAGCCGGCGCTTATCAGGGCGAAAACATCCTCGATGACACTGTGTTTTGTTTTTTGCATAAGAAAAAGTTTGCGTTAAGAAGACACAGCGTAATTATACGTTTACAACACAGTAGGTTACAGCGAGATGAAAAGTTAACTCGGTGCGATAAATGGCGGAAGGTAAGTTTGCCTTTACGACTTTTAGCGCACCGGTGAATAGGGTGTTGCGTCGATGTAAACGTTGCACCAACCTGGTTCACATAAAACGCAAAAAGTAGAGGAAGCTGCTAGGGAGTCTGATTACTCAACAATAGAGAATACAACGGTATCTTGCTTATTAAATTCTACGCTGCATTTCATAATGCCTAGGTGTAGAGGGCTATATGCTTCAATTTTGCTGCCATTTGCAACAAACTCTGTATCCCACAACAATAAGTTTGCAGTATCTAGCTGGCGTTCGACACTCTTTTTCGATACGCCAGGCGTAAAATTATCGCAGAGAATTATGACTTCGCGCCTTGCTTCTATCCAATAAAACGTCGTAGTGATCAACAGTGCTATTGCCGCTATTGCAACAACATCAGCAATAATGGAACGCTTCATGGCCTGCACGTGCTACTTCTCCTCTACTTCCTTACACTATTCATTTAAAACCTTGCCGCAAAAAATATCGCAACGACAAGGCGCACTTATATAAAGTGCAATTAGGTGGTTTGGATCAAATCCCACTTATTGCCAAACTTATCTCTAAAGATGGCTACCGTACCATACACTTCTTCCCGAGGGGTTTCTAAAAATGCCACCCCTTTGCTTTGCATGGCATTGAAGTCGCGCCAGAAGTCGTCAGTATTCAAAATTAAAAATACTTTATCGGCGGCTTGGCTGCCAATGAGTGCCATTTCTGTGTCATTTTTTGCTTGCGCCAACAACAAGCTCGTAGCACTGTGTGGTGGGGTTACCAGAACAAAACGCGAGTTTTCGCCGGTTACTTTGTCTTCGGTTAAGGTAAAGTTTAAAACCGTGGTGAAGTATTCAACGGCACTGTCGTAGTCGTCTACAAAAAAAGTAATGGCCGAGAGGTTTTGCGTCATAAATCAGGATCACTTTGAAAGTTAAGCTAAGTTAGCTGCGCATACTACCTAAAAGCTGACTGAGCTGAAATGCGGGTTGTCAGTTATTGCATGAAGTTGAGCGATTTCATTAAGCGCAATATTTTGCGTGGTTTTGTCGATGGACATTTGAATACACTCTGTGGCCACGTCGTTGCGTTTATCGATAACTGTGGTCAGTGCTGTACCCCTTACCGTATTCCCGTCTTTTAATACTACGCTCACCTCAAGCCCATACATGCAGGCAATTTCGATGTAGTCGTAAAGCTGGCACGCTATGTTCACATATTCCCCTATTTGCTGTTCAAGTGGCGACCAATTAGTAGAGTAGACCTGACGTTCACAGCAAAACTTTCCGCATCTACCGCGCATACATAGCGCTTCACTTTCCACACTAAACGACCAATGTTTAAATGCCGTCGCCTTGCGGGGGGCGATTAATTTGCATGAGTCACTTCACAGAAGTCTGACCTTAACAAATGATCTTTTTTTAAGGTTTGCTCAGTATTGTTAGTACTGAAGGATTTATTTTGGTGCGCGATACACCTAAGCGCTTGAACGCCCCTCATGTTTCTTAGAGGCATTTTTTAGCAAAGGGTTCCCGCCAAAAATTCAATACAGGAACAGTAATGAACAAGCTACTATCCGCATTTTCTTTAGTTTCAATAGCCTCGTGCACCTCAAGCTTCGCAAATGCCGACGAACTTCCCTTTAATTTAAGCGGTCATGTTAGGGTTAACTACGGGCATCAAGACTGGCAAATTCCCGAGTTTAGAGATGGTTTCGAATTTGAATCATTCAAACTTGGCGTGTCGGGTGAGTCAGATCAATTTAGCTATAAAGCCGAATATCGATGGTACGAAAACACCGACTTCGACACAGTAAGGTTCGCCGACCTGACTTATCATTTCGATGAGCAAACCGAGATTACAGCAGGTATAACCCAAACACCGTTTGGTTTGCAGCCCTTTGCCAGTAACAACTTTTGGTTCTCGGTAAATTATTATCTTGGCTTCGAAGATGATTACGATGCTGGGGTGAAAATAAATCATGATTGGGGTAACTGGGATTTTCAAGCCGCCTATTTTATGAACGACGAGTACAACGATGCCGCTGAGTTTGGGCGCTATTCGTTCGACGTGGCGGACGACGGTGAATATCGAAATAAAGAAGACGGCCAATACAATTTACGTGCTAACTACACAGCAAACTTTATTCGCGGAGGCACTACCGATATTGGCGTGTCTTACCAATACGGAAACATCTTAAACCTGGATACCCTGGACGATGGTGATATGAATGCCTATGCCGTGCATATGCGCCATACCCAAGGCGACCTGAAGGTCGAACTGCAGTATATCGACTATGAATACGATTTGGCTGCACCAGAAGGGCAAGCGGACGATCGCATAGCGCTATCTTCTTTTACCTTCCCGTTCTTAGCCGCGGCCGATGGTAAAACCTATTCAGCAAACCTTGTGTACTCTGTGCCTTATAAGTTTACTCACATAGAATCACTTACTTGTTACTCAGAGTACAGCGTGGCAAAAGGTGAAGGAAGCGAAGGGAAAAACTCGTCGCAGTGGATAAACGGCTGTAGCTTTGGCTGGGATAAATTGTTTGTATATGTAGATAGTATCCAAGGCAAAAACATGTGGTTCTCAGGCGGTCCGGGCGTGGGACTCGACTTAGGTGGTAGACAAGAAACTACCCACCGCCTGAACATAAACCTTGGTATTTACTTCTAATCACTAACAGGACTTTGACATGCGATTACTATTAATAGCGACATTTATACTAGCGCTAGTTCCAATGCAAAGTTTTGCCCATGCGTGGATGAAACTGCGAATAGCGACCACAGAGTATGCCCCTTATACGTCAACTGATATGCAGCACGACGGTTATATCAATCACATAATCGCTGATGCGTTTTTAGAGACGGGCGTTGTGGTTGAGTTTGTATCTTTACCCTGGGAAGAAGCGCTTGAAGCAACGCTAAAAGGCGAATACGACGCCATCTCATACGGCAATTTTGTGCGCGCCCGGGAAAGTGAGTTTTTCCACAGTAACCCTATTAGTGCGGAAAGCTTGGTGTTTTATGTTAATGCTGAAAAGGGCCCTGATACTTGGGCTGAATTAAGCGACTTAAAAGACCTAAAGATGGGCGTAACAGAAGGGTATTTATACAACGATGAACTTGCCGCTTACATTAAAAGCAGCAGTAATGTTGTGGAAAGTACCACAGACAAAGACAATTTACAGGCGCTGATTGACGGTAAAATTGACGTTTTTCCCATTGATGAGTTAACAGGATGGTACTTGCTTCAGCGTGATTTCGATAGTGGCGACCGCAGAGATGTGATGCCCATTAAGCCGTTTATCTCAACTGTAACCACGCATCTGTTAGTGCCTAAAGGCGAAAGTGACAGTCAGCTTATTTTGTCGCTATTTAATAAAGGGTTAGAAGAGTTAACGCTGGACGGAAAACTGACCCGCTTTAAACGCCTTCTAAAAGAAGGCTACTATCAGCATCCGCAGAAAAAAGTGAATTTTGACAGACGCTAGCTGGCGTTTCAGGCCTAAGGGGCTATATAAAAGCCCCGCTGACTAAACGCCAAAGACATAATAAATTAAACTGATAGGGCAGTGCGATAATAAAAATAATCTATATACTTCCGTGCACATGATACTGATGTAGGGGGTATTTACCGGCGCTTTGTATACCTATTAAAATCTCCGGCGAAATAGCCCGCGTAAACTGGGTACACCTGCTTACACTACAAGCCTTGCAGATGAGCGCGTACTCTCTTTTCTGTTTATTATATTACTGATATGGTTAACGGCTATTTTGAAATGCCCATTTAGAGGTTGCCTTGTCGTATTCAGCTGAAACAGCGTTTTTTGCCCGTTGTATTGCACTATTAAAATTACTCGGCCCGGGTGTGCTTATGGCAACAGCGGCGGTAGGCGGTAGTCACTTAGTAGCATCAACTCAAGCGGGGGCGAAGTTTGGTTGGCAGTTAGCGCTGCTTATATTAGTAGTTAACTTACTCAAATACCCATTCTTCAGAGCGGGCGTTAGCTACACCATCAGTACCAAACAAACCCTTCAGCAAGGGTACTTGGGAATGGGACGACGATATTTGGCCATTGCCTTGGGTTTGAATACCATTGCGTCGGTGGTAAATGCTGCAGCGCTGTTGTTGTTTGCTGCAAGCTTATTGTCGTATTTTATTCCTTTCGATATCGCCATAACGTTGTCCGCTTCAGTGGTTTTGGCACTTATTTTAATCATTCTACTCGCTGGCCATTTTGAAGGATTGGACAATATCGCCAAAGGCATAATGGGCGTGCTTGTGGTGGCGACTGTAGCCGTATTCGTGGTGGCACTAAGTAATTATTCTGCTTCATCAGCACCTGCCGTGGCGCCGCCTTCGCCTTGGACGCTCGCTACATTAGGCTTTTTAGTCGTCACAATGGGGTGGATGCCCGCGCCTATTGAAATATCGTCCATTACTTCACTTTGGTTAAGGCGCCAGTGCAAAGGGCAAGCCGTAACGCCAAAGTCGGCCCTTTTCGATTTTAATTTAGGTTATGCAGTGACGGTGCTACTCGCATTATTGTTTTTGGGCTTAGGTGCATTAATTTTGTATGGCAGCGGTACAGAGCTAAGTACCAGCGGTATCGGCTTTTCCCATCAGCTAATTAGCATGTACTCATCAACCATTGGACAGTGGGCGCATTGGCTCATCGCACTGGTTGCATTTTTGTGCATATTTGGTTCGGCGCTAACCGTTTACGATGGTTATGCGAGGGTGGTTGCTGAAGCAATAGCGCTTCTTTTTAACAAAGACAAAAACGCACGAAATACGCTGGTAACACCGGTGTTGCTGTTTATGGCAGTGGCGAGTTTTATTATTGTGTTGTTCTTTAAATCTGCGCTATTGGCAATGTTAGGCTTTGCGATGACGCTGGCCTTTATTACTACTCCAATGTTTGCTTGGCTTAACCATAAGCTTGTGGCACAAACCAAGCTTCATCAAGACGCGACACCAAACGTAATAGTGAAGCTGCTTAGCTATTTAGGCCTAATCTATCTATTTGGGTTTCTAATGGTGTTTATATGGTGGAAGTGGTTTAGCTAGCCACTTCCTACCGTAACGAGAGCGCAAAGCACTTTAGGTGCTTCGCAAGTTTCACCTTAGTAAATTAGTTTAATTACGCGCACTTGTGCGAGCCCCAGCGCAATACTCATCTATACTGTAGATGACATCGTTTGAGGAGTTCGCAGCTTGGTGCGTGGCAAAAAACTATTTCCTTCCACCCTTTTATTATGGGGTAAGCGTATCATGCTGCTTTCGCTTATGAGTGCGGCAATGTGGGGCTGTTCAAAAGAGCCGCAGCAAACTATCCACTGGCACAATGCTTACGACATTGAGCGCGAACTTCATCTTTTGGGGCAGCAAGAAGATCCTCGAGAAATCTACAAAAGGCTTCAAGGTATTAAGCAACAAGCTTCGCTACAGCTTTCTCAAATGCGTGAAGCAGGTAATCAGGACCCGCTATTTAGGGAATGGTTGGAGTCGCTACGCATTAGCTTATCGTTAGCCCCCTTGTACGGCGATACCATTGAAACGTGTAGCGTGTGGCAAGGCGCCATGGAAGACGCTTGGGGAGTGGGAATAGTGCAGTTTAATGAACGAGCCAAACTCGTGTGGCGGGTAATGGTGGCTACCTGCAACGCACGAGTTCGCTCGGTATAGTACTAGGTTTTACTTAGTATAAACGGGGTGAGCCGCTGTTAGAGTTGCCACTTTATCTATCACTTGCTGTACTACTGCATTGTCTTCTGGCGCTGTTAACACATCACAAATCCAATGGGCTAATTGAGCACAGTCTTCTTCACTAAAATTGCGTGAAGTGACCGCAGGTGTGCCAATTCGAATGCCACTAGTAACGAATGGCGACTGCGGGTCGTTGGGTACTGTGTTCTTATTTACCGTTATATTCACGCTATTTAATATCGCGTCGGCTTCTTTCCCCGTCATTCCTTTGCTTACAAGACTTAGCAGGAACATGTGGTTGTCGGTTCCATTAGATACAACGTCAAAGCCACGCTTCATAAACACATTAGCCATAGCTTGTGCATTAGTGACTACCTGCTTTTGATAAGCGCGGAACTCTGCTGTCATGGCTTCTTGAAGCGCTACCGCTTTTGCGGCAATAACGTGCATAAGTGGGCCACCCTGAATGCCAGGGAAAATTAATGAATTGAATTTCTTTTCAAGCTCGGGGTTTGCTTTACACATAATAAGCCCGCCACGAGGGCCACGCAGTGTTTTATGGGTAGTAGTAGTAACGACGTGTGCGGCGTTAATTGGCGAGGGATAAACACCGGCCGCAACAAGGCCTGCAACATGTGCCATATCTACAAGTAAATACGCGCCTACACTATCAGCGATGTCTCTAAACTTCTGCCAGTCGACCACGCGAGAGTAAGCGGAAAAGCCCGCTACAATCATTTTTGGTTTGTGTTCTTTAGCCAAGGCTTCTACTTGGTCATAGTCAATTTCACCAGTTTCTGTGTTCAAGCCATACTGAATCGCGTTGTATAGTTTTCCCGAGAAGTTAGGCTTTGCACCGTGTGTGAGGTGCCCACCGTGATCAAGGCTCAACCCAAGAATGGTATCGCCAGGGTTTAATAGCGCCATATAAACTGCAGTATTCGCTTGAGAGCCAGAGTGAGGCTGCACATTCACATAGTCAGCTTCAAACAATGCTTTAGCTCTGTCGATAGCAAGCTGTTCTACTTTGTCCACCGCCTCGCAGCCACCGTAATAGCGCTTGCCCGGATAGCCTTCTGCATACTTATTAGTTAGCTGACTGCCTTGCGCCTGCATAACAGCTTTGCTGGTGTAGTTCTCCGATGCGATCAGTTCAATGTGGTGTTCTTGGCGTTCGTTTTCTTGCGCAATAAATGCTGCGATATCTGGGTCTTGTTCGTGAAGGTGCTGGTTAAGTGGGTTCATGCTGGCTCCTAAATGTCATTATTTTGTATCTGATACTAGGAGCGTAAAAAGAATAAATAAAATTAATAAAAAATATGGCATTATAACTTTATTAAATAGCCTTGTGTGCAATTCTGACACTAACAAGGCAAAACAGAAGGCAAAGCTAACAAAGAGGTGTAAAGCAAAGTAATGAAAAACTTATCGATAGATTTTCTGCGTTCGTTCGTACTTATTGCACAGACGGGTAGCTATACACAATGTGCCGAGCAGCTTCAGCGCACACAGCCTGCCATTAGCTTACAGATAAAAAAACTAGAAGAAATGATTGGGGAAAAACTATTTTCCCGCGACAAAAATCGCTTGGCACTAACTGGCGCTGGTAGTCGCTTATTGTCGTATGGTGAAAAGATAGTGGCACTTAACGATCAGGCGATGGCCGAATTCGGCAAGCCGCAGGTTACGGGAAATATTCGGTTAGGCATTCCCAGCGAATTTAGCACAACGCTTATGCCTAAAATCATTCGACGGTTCACGCAAACCTACCCGGAAATATCGCTAGAGGTGCATTGTGCGCTAAGTAAAGACTTACTTAGTGAGCCCCTTAAAAGCCAGTTCGATTTAATTCTTTCGCTACAAGAAACACCAGATCCTCAGCAAGACGGCTACATCATTTCAGATCAACTGGTATGGGTGGGGAGTCAGCGCTTTGTAAATAGCGTGCCTGCTAAACTGCCTATTATTGCTGCACCGTCGCCGTGTATTTACCGCAAGCGAGCAACCAATCTGTTATCGGCTATCAAAAAACCGTGGCAGGTGGTGTATACCATTGCTGACTTAAACGGCATACAAACGGCCATTAACGAAGGGCTGGGCATAACCGTTCTTGCAAAAAGTTCGGTGCCGCCTGGGCTACACGTTTTATCTAATTCGGAAAGTTTACCCGAGCTTGGGCATGTGGGTGTTTGTTTAGTTAACCCTCAGAAAGTGTCATCGAAAGCGATTAGCTTGCTTACTGAAACCATTACCAACGAAGTCGCAAACTTTTAACAGGAAATAGCAGGGGATAGCTAGCGCGCTTGCTAAACAATAACAAGGCAAGCGCACCGAGAGGAGTAACAGCTTTTCAATAAAGTCCGTCTATGCCTTTTTAACAAATTGTGCAGTCAGCATCATTTCACCCGCGCCATCTACTTTACAGTCTAGCTGGTGGTCTTTGGCATCTTTCACGTGTCGGATAACGGCTTTGGTCCCAATTTTAAGTACCAATGAACTGCCTTTTACCTTCAAATCTTTTGCTAGCGTAATTTTGTCGCCGGCGACTAACGGTGTACCGTTGAAGTCTTTTGCTGAGACTTCCTCTTCTACTTCGTTCGGGCTCCACTCGTGTCCACATTCAGGGCAAATAAGTAGAGGCTGATCTTCGTATACATATTCTGATTGACAATGCGGGCAAGGAGGTAACGACATGTGAAATTCTCTTGAAGTATTAAATTAAAGCGCTCGGGTCATAAAGTGGCTGTTGGGATCGATTGAGTAACTGCCAAATGGACCGCAATCAACAAAACCAAACTTTTTGTATAGGGTTCTGGCCGCAAAAAAGTAGTCTTGCGTTCCTGTTTCTAAACTTACCGAACTAAACTCCTTCATTTTCGCATGTTCTAGGGCAAAAAGTAATAACTGAGACGCCACACCGCAACCTCTGAACGGTTTGGCTGTGCACATAGATTTTAGCTCGGCGCTATGTGTATCAAGGGTTTTAATAGCGACGCAGCCCGCAAGCTGTTGCTGCTTCCAGCCACTAAAAAAAGTATTGTTCGAGGCTTTTAGTGCTTTAACATCTAATGCATGTACGCTCTCAGGTGGCGATGTAGCATACATATCAGACAAATGCTCTTCTAAAAGCGCTAGCACTTCTCCTCCGGTGAGATCATCAATAATAACCTTCATGTGCTTAGGCTTTTAGGTACATCCTGAATAGACGGCGGTACAAGCCTGTTTGTTAAGTGCTTAAGGGTTTAGTCATGTTAAAAAAGCGATCGTCTTCACTTCTAATGATAAATCCCACTTTTTTATAAAGTGAAACGGCAGGGCTAACTTTGAATACTCGTAAGTCAAGCGAGTTAGTATTGGCCCCTAACGCTAGTCTTTCTGCTTTTTCAATGGCAGCACTACCTATGCCTTTGTTTTGGGCGCTGGGTATGACCTGAAGGTCGCGCAATATACAGGTGTTACCGTCGTATTGAAGGCGCATAACCCCCACCGTTTCGCTGTCTACTTGAATGTCGTAATTAATGAGCTCTGCGGTAACCCCAAGCACTTTTTCGGCGTCCCAATCAGGCGCAAACTGAGCGTAATAATCGCGCATGTTATTAAAGGTAAACTCAGCAGCCCTTGGTAGGTTCGTACTTGTCACAAAGGTAATCTTCATCGCGTTTTCTTCGTTATTTATTGAAAGCAAGACTTTTATCCATGACTTCTTGGTGCGAACATAATTATCGCCATACCAATCAAAGCGACAAAGGTGCCCACCAAGTCCCATAACGTTGGCTTCACACCATCAACAAGCCAAAGCCACATAATAGCCATAAAAATATAAACACCACCGTAAGCCGCGTATACGCGCCCGGCAGCGGTTGGGTGAAGTGATAACAGCCAAGCAAAAAGCGCGAGCGATATAGCCGCTGGTACTAACAACCATATGGACTTATCTTCTTTCAACCATAAATAGGGCAGATAGCACCCAATAATTTCAGCAAGTGCAGTAATAACAAACAAACCAATGGTTTTTAATTCCAACGGGCAGACCTCTTTCGAAATACTGCTGGTAAGTAAACAATGCTCTTTGAAAAGGGCATTAAAGCGCTACTCGCACGCCATGCTGGCTTGTTGCTTACACAGTTGATGGGCTTCTTCTTCAGAGCTTGCGCCCAAACAAAAATCTAATCGAATCAGCTTTTCTTCGCTCGCAGCCGACTTTCCTTCTGCCAGCGTCCAGTCCCATTCCTCTATGACTCTAGCAGCAGGTTTTTCGATAACCCTTTTAGGTACCGAGTTAACTAATGTAATGCTCTTAGTGGTACCTTCAGCATCAACGTTAACTTTAAAAATGCCGCACCCAGCAATGCCTTTTTGTGCTAGTTTCATTGGATAGCGAGGCACAACCTGATTTTCTCTTTGCCACTTACTTTCTGCTTGAGTGGGTGTTAAGTGCGTAAGCTCTACCGTGCCATAAATGGTATCGGCAAAGGAGCCGGCAGACAGTAAGCAGAGTGAAAATAGCGACGCTTTATAAAACATATAACTTTCCTTGTGTTGTTTGACATATTTCCCAGATTCTACGCTAACACGATTTGTGCATCGGGTAGATACCACTTAACGCATTGAATCAAATAAAAGAAAAGAACATTCTGGGATAGCCTAAGGCACTTTTCACCGAGGCTCAGTATTTTTTCATTCATTGTTGTTCAACTCCTTTGATGGGGAGGCTAACACCCTGCTTATAGGAAAAATACGTAGGCCAAAATACAAAGCGAAGTTACGGGAACGTACGTGCTTGTATCCCGCTGGCTTGGTTTGTTGTGTAGCGTTCTATCCTTGAGTGTATTTTTGTTCGCAAGAAACAACGGCAGCGCATAACCCGCTAATAACTAAAAAGCAAATAGTAGCGGAAAATGTGCCTATGCTAACAAGTAAACAAGTTTCTCTGACTCTAGGATCGACAGCGAAAGCTGCGCCCCATAGTAGAACAGTAAAAAAAAGAGAATATATAAGCGAAAATACCAAGAGCTCTAGCTGCGAACAAAAGAGTTGGTAGGTTTACAGTTTGTATCGTTTGATAAGGGTAGAGTTTCATAAAAAGTCCTCTTAAATGATTCTACACTTCATAGCTTTTCAATGAAGGGCGCAGGCGCGTGGGGCATAATGGCGAAGCAGCCCTGCGTGTATGCGTCCCAGCGAACGTAGTGAGTGAGTTTATTGAGTTGTGTACGCCCAGCATGGGCATGAACTAATGAGGTGAAAGTCCTCTGTAGGAAGATCACCGTTGTTTAACACACTG
>NZ_CAMZMZ010000024.1:0-67388 GCF_947311905.1 Alteromonas sp. CyTr2
ATCTTCCCCTCAGTCAGGGTGATTCAGGTTTCTTTCAACCTGACGGGTTTGCCAGCTTCGCTGGGCAAACAAAAAAGCCCTCGCATTTCTGCAAGGGCTTGAATGATGGTGCCTCGACCCGGGATCGAACCAGGGACACGCGGATTTTCAATCCGCTGCTCTACCAACTGAGCTATCGAGGCTGAAACTTGTTAGCGTTCTAGGCGTTTGCTGCCTGTCCTGCTGTGGGTGCGTATTAAACGGTTTTCGCCTTCACAAGTCAACCGTTTTTCTCGCTTTTTTTGCGCTTTTATTACTGTTTGCGCATTGTTTGCTCAAAAAACGCTTTTTTGCTTATTTTTCAGGCGGAACATAGCCTTCAATCGTAGGCTCTACGTCGTCAAACAAGTAGGCCGACATTTTTTCTTCTAAAAACTTACGGGCATTCGGCTCCATCATATTCAACTTGTGTTCGTTAATCAGCATGGTCTGTTTCTTTTGCCATTCAGCCCATGCTTCTTTAGAAATGTTGTCGAAAATACGCTTACCCAGTTCACCCGGATAAAGTTGGAAATCTAAGCCGTCAGCTTCTTTTTGAAGCTTGCGACAAAATACCGTTCTTGCCATGTTATTTCCTTTCGTTCGCTATCTGCTTAGCAAAAAATGTTGCGTTGGGCTTAAAACGCCTAACGCATTAACTGCTGAATAATCTTGGTTGTAGGTGCCGCCAAACCAACTTCAATAGGCTCGTTCAACGAAAACCAACGAAATGCTGTTTCGGCTACGCGCTTTGATGGAGCAGAGTTTACCACGGCCACTACCGGGGTGATATCTAAATGAAAATGGCTAAAGGTATGACGGAACCCTTCAAGCGTTCGGGTTTCGTCGACACTGATACCTCGCTTGGCCAACTGCTCCATCCCCTCTTCTATTGAAGACACCTCAATAAAACCATATAGACCACCCCACAGCCCTGTTGAGGGACGCTGCTCTAAATACACTTGGCTGTTAAACTGTGCCACCATCATATAGGTGGACTTCTCGGGTAGCGCCTTTTTCGGCTTCTTACCCGGGTAGTCGGCTTGCGCGCCTTGTGCGTAGGCAATGCAGTCGGCTTGAAGCGGGCACTCATCACACTTTGGCTTGCTTCGCGTACAGATCATCGCGCCCAAGTCCATCATCACCTGCGTATAGTTGGCACAACGTCCGCCTTCTGAATTGGTGGGCGTGTTTTTCTCGGCCACTTCCCAAAGCTGATTCTCTACCTTTTTCTGTCCCGGCCACCCGCCAATTGCATAGTATCGCGCCAGCACACGCTTCACGTTACCATCTAATATAGGAAAGCGCATATTGCGAGAGAGCGAAAGTATCGCCCCAGCGGTAGAGCGCCCTATGCCGGGCAAATCCATAACTTCTTCTAGACTATAGGGAAATTCGCCGTTGTATTTTTCTACCAGCGTATTCGCAGCTTTGTGAAGATTTCTTGCTCTTGCGTAGTAGCCTAAGCCAGTCCAATGATGAAGCACGTCGTCTTGAGAAGCCTTAGCTAAGTCGTGCACGGTGGGAAAAGACGCCATAAAGCGTTTAAAGTAGGGAATTACCGTGGTGACTTGAGTTTGCTGTAGCATTATTTCCGACACCCACACCTTATAAGGCGTAACGTCTTGTTGCCAAGGCAAATGCTTTCGCCCGTGTTTATCAAACCATGCGAGTGCTCGCTCTGCAAAGCTACCTGTATATTGTTGTTCTGTCATAATCGTCTGTATGGGCAGTTACTACCGCTTGGTCGTTTTCTACTTAGCGACCATTCATTAAAAAGCGCGCTATGGTAGCATGTAACTAGCCAGTTTATTGTTAAGGAACACACGTGTCTGTGCAGAACCCTGTTTTATTTTTTCCCGGTACGCTCTGCGACGAGCGCGTATTTCTACCGCTTTGGCGCGAACTAAATATTGCACAACGTCGTTATGTACCGCTTCAATGGGCAGCATCGCTAGAAGAAATGCTGGCATTAAGTGAAGATCGCATTCTTGATAACGAAAAAGTGCACCTTGTGGGTTATTCGATGGGCGGGTTTATAGCTGCATTAGTAGCACAGCGCAATCCTGCCAATATTGCTTCGATAACCTTAATCGGTTACAACCCAGAAGGGCTATCAAAAGAAGAAATAGCCAAGCGTAAGCAGCTAACCACCATGCTTAAACAAGGAAACTTCAAGCCCGACAACGATGCTTATCTTTCGCGATTTATCCACCCTTCCCGCTTAGCGGATGAAAACGTGGCTGGTGTTGTAAAATCGATGGCGCAGGATTTAGGTAAAACAACGTTACTCAACCACACGCTAGCAACGACACCACGAGAAAGTACCGTTAAAGCGCTCGCAAAGATCAACGCGTCAGTAACGTTTATTACTGCCCAGCAAGACGCCATTGCACCAGCAGAAACAATAAAGCAGCTAAAAAATGTACTACCCAAAGCGACGTTCCACTCCATTAGTGACGCCGGGCATATGGTAGTACTTGAGAAAACTGACGCCGTAGCGTCTATTATTGCTAAGCAAATTGGCGTATAAAATTACAGCATTTTTACCATTTCAGCGTTGCATAAGCCGTGGGTAAGTGGATAATGCGCCACCATAAAATTGGGTAAGAAAGGCATTGCAAATGAGGCAATTCAAAAGTCAGGCGGAAGCAGAAGCCGCTGGAGTATACGTAAGCAAGGTAAAAAGCTTCGTGAAACGCGAAGGTAGACTTACCAAAGCACAAGAAAAAGCGCTAGAAGATCACTGGCCAACCAAGGGCATTGACTACGCTGAAACACCGTTATCGCTGTCAGAAATTTTTGGCCGAAGTGCGCCTGTTGTTGTAGAAATTGGCTTTGGTATGGGCAAGTCATTGGTTGAAATGGCCGCAAATGCACCTGAGAAAGACTTTATCGGCATTGAAGTTCACCGTCCAGGCGTTGGCGCATGCTTAGCTGAAGCAAGCGAACAAGGCGTCGAGAACTTGCGTGTAATGGACCATGATGCAGTAGAAGTGCTTAAGAATATGATCCCAGACGGTTCGTTGTCTCGCCTACAACTATTTTTCCCAGACCCTTGGCACAAGAAGCGTCACCACAAACGCCGTATTGTTCAACCTGAATTTGTTGAGCTGGTTCGTACCAAATTAGCTATTGGCGGTTGTTTTCATATGGCGACGGATTGGGAGCAATATGCTGAGCACATGTTAGACGTTATGATCAATGCCGACGGTTACACCAATACTGCAACTGACGGCGACTATGTACCTCGTCCAGACTACCGCCCAATTACCAAGTTTGAAACCCGTGGCCAAAAGCTTGGTCATGGCGTTTGGGATTTAATTTTCGAGCGTACTAAGTAATGATTTTATCTCCTCAAAGCCAACTGTTAGAACGAAATATCGCGCTTTTCGACGAAGGTCAGTGGGCATTTATCAACCCTTCTGATGCGTATTTTCTGGACGGTCTTAAATCGCAAGAAGTCACGGTAATTCACCAATATTTCGATGTTTTTTCAGAGTGCGTAAGAGTCGTACCCTCGGTATCGTTTGATAGCCGAGATATTACGCGCACAGGTTTTGAGGTGACGCAAAAAGTCGGAAATCATACTCATATATTTACGCCTTTCGTTGCACTAGAGAAATCTCATACTGACGTGATGATTTTCTTACCCAAAGCAAAAACCCATTTTCAGATGCTATTGCGAATGGCAGCCAGCATGGTGGGCCAAAATGGTCGTATTCACGTGGTGGGTGAAAATAAGGGCGGTATAAAAAGTGCTGCTAAGTTGATGGACCAATACGGCCCAACCCAAAAGGTTGATTCTGCTCGCCACTGCAGTCTTATTACCGTTTTAGTTGAAGAGCCACATCTTGCCTTTGAACCGGATGCATGGCTTGATATGAACACGTATCATGTTGAGGGCACGGCTTGGCAAGTGGCCTCTATGCCTGGCGTATTCAGCTACAAGGAACTGGATGCGGGAACTGAGCTTTTACTAGAAAAACTCTCAACATCATTGAGTGGTGAAATTCTGGATTTCGCATGCGGCGCTGGCGTGATTGCCAGTTATATAATGCTTAAGTATCCGCATTTGAAGCTTCATCTTACTGATGTTAGCGCACTTGCAGTTTACTGTAGTGCACTCACCCTAGCAGACAACGGATTATCAGCAACACTCTATGCTGCAGATGGATTGCACGGTTTTACCCAAAAAGTACAGCATATTGTCACCAACCCGCCATTTCATACTGGCATTAAAACTGACTACACCATCACTAAGCGCTTTATTTCTGACGCTAAAGCAAGCTTAAGTCGTGGCGGCACTATGCAGATGGTGGCAAACCGATTCTTACCCTACCCAGGTTTACTCGCTGAGCACTTCCAAACGGTCTATACCACAGCACAAACGTCGCAATTTTCTGTTTATCAAGCGGCTTTGTAATTAAAAAAACCATTAGCTTGTGCTAATTTAGCTTTTCTACCTGTTGCTCATGCCATTGCGTACTCCACGCAATGGCATACGGCGCTTTTTCCGTACACTATATTTAAGCATTACAAGTGCACTGCACGTTACGCTCTGGGGGATCACCTGTGAATATTGTATTTGCTATTTCAGAAGTTGAAGAATTGGTAAAAACCGGCGGCCTTGCAGACGTTGGAAAAGCACTCCCACTCGCGCTTGATACCTTGGGCGAAAGCATCACCATTGTTATGCCTTATTACCAAGTACTGGCTGAACAGTTGAACCTACCAACTGTAACCGAGCAACAAACCCTGTTTACTGAAGGTCAGGTGTACCATTTTGATATTCGCTACATGCAATGGCACGGTATCCCTATTTACTTTGTAGACTCGCCTGAATACTTTATGCGTGACGGGCTATACGCCAACGCATTTGAAGCCTATGAAGACAATGGTGAGCGCTTTAGTTTTTTCAGTGGTGCCGTACTTCAAACCCTAAAAGCTATCGATAAAAAGCCAGACGTTATTCACTGCCACGACTGGCATGCAGCCATGCTTCCGTTTTTACTTACCCATGACAAATCAGGGTATTTCGACAGCACGAAAACGGTATTCACTATCCACAATGCCGCTTTCCAAGGCGTTCATAGGCTGGAAACTATCCCGTTTCTCCGCCATCACCCTAATATTCTGGCGCAAGTTCACGGCGGTTACATAAACATGCTGCAAAGCGGCATTGAATTTGCCACGAAAGTGACAACGGTAAGCCCAAACTATGCAAGAGAGCTACTCACTGACTTGGGTAGTCATGGCCTTCATGAACGCCTGGTAAGCCGTCAAGCCGATTTAAGTGGCATTCTGAACGGATGCGACTACACCCAGTGGAACCCAGAGACAGATACATTCCTACCTGAGAACTACAGTGTAGATAATCTTCACCCGAAAACATCATGTAAGCGAGCATTACAAGAAAAGTCAGGATTACCTGATAATGGCAATGTACCTCTTATTGGAATGGTATGCCGCCTTACAGAACAAAAAGGCTTTGGCTACATACTGCCCATCTTGGACGACCTGATTAAGCACAACGTCCAAATGGTAATTGTGGGAACGGGCGATCCTAAAGTCTGTATGGATCTTGGCGAATTTGCTCAACAGCATCCTGACCAATTCGCGTTTATAAACGGCTTTAGTTCCGAACATGCCCACCTTGTAGAAGCCGGCGCTGATTTTTTTCTAATGCCTTCTCAGTTTGAGCCGTGCGGATTGAACCAGATGTACAGCTTAGCTTATGGAACCATCCCTATCGTGCGTTCGGTGGGCGGACTCAAAGACACGGTTATCGATTACAGTAATGATAGCGATGGGACGGGTTTTGTGTTTGACGACCCTACGCCGCACGCCTTGCTATCGTGTATTCGCCGAGCACTGCTAGCGTTCTACGAAGACGCAGGCAAGTTCAGAGCAATGCAGCAACGGGGTATGCGAACGCGATTCACTTGGGAAGCGGCTGCAAAAAATTACCAGCAACTTTACCTTTCAACCCTCAACTAGCGGGCGCTGCTTACATTAATTATTATTTATAGGCATCTTCCTTTTTGCGCATTTTTGCGCCACTATTGATGTATGTAAGACGTGGATGGACAATACGCAAAACGGATATGACGGATAAAGTAGTCAAGCTTACTATAAAAAGCCTTTTCATTTGGGTGGTAATGTCAATTGCTACCTTTTCGCTTGCAGTGTTATCCAGTCTTGCCGTCTACACGCAAATTAAAACCTACCGTCATGAACTTGAGTCTAACGCACTCATGTTAGCCAAGTTGGTCGCAAGCAGTTCAGCTATGTATCTTTATGACGAAACGCCAGAGCGCATTGAACTTGCCCTAAGTAACCTTGCTGCCGCCGACCATGTATTAAATGCCCACGTTTACAAAGCACAAAGCGGTAACGTAGAGCCCCAGATTTTCGCCTCTTATAACAAGGAAGGCCAGTTATTGTTAGGAGGCAAGGAAAATCAACTGGCGTCCATGTTTATGAGACCTCAATTGGCCGACAATGGGCAATACCTTGAATTAAGTGCAAAAGTCTTCGACACAGAGACGAACATTCAGTTGGGCTGGATATATTTACGAATTTCCTCAGAGAATTTTAACCAGCTTGTTGGAAAGTCGATTTGGCTTAATTTAGCAGTAGCCTTGGCGCTATTGGCTATTAGCTTTTACTTTGCAGTGCGTATGCAGCGTATTGTAACTGGCCCCGTTGAAGACATTGCTAACTTCTTGCAGCGTACTTCACGACAACGTGATTATTCAGCCCGTGCCAGCGGCTCCACCATTAGAGAACTCGATATCTTGGCTGACGCCGTGAATGTGATGCTATTTCGCATGCAAGAGTATATGCAAAAGCAACGACAGGCGGAGGAGCAACATAGAAAGCTCAATGCCAGCCTAGAAGATATGGTAAGTCACCGCACCACTGCCTTAAAAGATGCCAACCAAGAGCTTATTCAAACACTTGAGAAACTGCATCAGTTCCAGCGTCAGATTGTACAGAATGAAAAGATGGCCTCGCTCGGAGATATGGTTGCGGGCGTTGCGCACGAGGTAAATACTCCGATAGGTTTAGGTGTTACTGCGTCGACAATGATGTTAGACAGATTAGCGGTTATTCATAAGGACTTTGAAAATAAAACGCTGAAAGCCAGTGCAATGAAACGCTTTTTGGATGAAAGTAACGAAAACCTCAACATTATTTACCGCAATTTGAACAGAGCTGCCGAACTTATTAGCAGTTTTAAGCAGGTTGCTGTCGATCAAACCTCAGAATCTAGTCGAAGTTTTTGCGTTGTACAGCTAGTTAATGAGATACTATTGTCATTGCAGCCTCGACTCAAAAAATTAAAACACAACATCAACGTACATTGCGACCCTACCCTTAGCGTTGAAACGAAGGCTGGCCCAATAAATCAAATCTTGATTAATTTAATCATGAATTCGGTTATTCATGGGTTTGAAACCATGGATGAAGGCACAATTGATATTCGTGCCGAAATGGTGAGTAGCAATAAGCTCAAGCTTGTTTATACCGATAATGGAAAAGGCATTTCCCCAGAGATTCGCAAACGGATATTTGACCCCTTTGTCACCACAAAGCGTGGGCAAGGTGGTTCCGGATTGGGAATGCACTTGGTATACAACTTAGTAACGCAAGCCCTTAATGGTTCAATATCGATTACCAGTGAGGAAGGCAACGGCGTAGAATTTGTAATTATCTTCCCCGTTGTTAATGCGAAAATATCAGAATAGTTGTATAAAGTATGAACTTTTCTTGATTTTTATTGGCTAAACCCAATACCTTAACAGTAAGAATATTCACAAGTTGCTTGCAATCAAGTATATGAATATTAAAATTTAACCAGTTAGTTGCTTAAATCGTATTTTAGAAAGAGTGTAGAACACCATGCAGACGCCAAATGTGTTAATTGTTGAAGATGAGGTGGTAACCCGTACCACGCTTAAGAGTTTATTTGAAGCGGAAGGGTATAATGTGTTTGAGGCCGAAAACGGTGATCAAATGCATGATTTCTTCGAGAATCACGCTATCAATTTGGTTATCATGGATATTAACCTACCGGGTAAAAACGGCCTTATTTTGGCACGTGAAGTACGTGACCGTAAAAACGTTGGCCTTATTTTCTTAACGGGTCGTGATAATGACGTTGACCGTATTCTAGGTCTTGAAATTGGTGCAGATGATTATCTGACTAAGCCATTTAACCCTCGTGAATTGACCATTCGCGCACGCAACTTACTGTCTCGTACTACAAACTCTTCAGAAGATGACGATTTACCAAGCCGTGTAAGCTTTAACGGTTGGACGCTTGACGGTGATAGCCGTTCATTGATTTCTCCAAACGGTAAAGAGTTCCGTCTACCACGTAGTGAATTCCGTGCACTTCACCTTTTCCTAAGCAACCCAGGTAAAATTCTTACCCGTGAGCAGCTAATTATGGAAATGACAGGGCGTGAACTTCGTCCGAATGACCGTACGGTTGACGTAACTATTCGCCGTATTCGTAAGCACTTTGAATCAGATCCTACAGATGAAGAGTTGATTGTAACCATCCACGGTGAAGGTTACCGTTTCTGCGGCCAGGTTGACGGCTAAGACCTTGCCTGAACGAGTTTTGAATTAATGAAAAGCCGCTACTGTGTAGCGGCTTTTTTATATGTAAACACTTTATCCCAATAACGGCATAACTAAGCTATGCCGCGAATTGTCACTTGAGATATCGAGTGCTAAATGACCGACTTCACACTGAGGATTAGCTGTCAGTAGCGCTAAAGCAAACTGAGTAGCGGTATTGCTTCTCTTCCAACAAGAATGCTTTATGTGTACTTGGGCTCCATGAATCATCGCCGCCTACGCCCATGTGAGCATGATCAATGTACACAAACACACAATCTTGAGGTGTTAAATCACAGGTGTGTTTTGCCTCGTCTAGCTGGGATTGACCATATTCGCTCACGTTAAAATAGAACTGTCCTTTTGCTTTCAGGCCGCTAACTTCAAGTTGTGTACAGCCACAGCGCAAGCCATTGTCCGTTGGGAATATGTAGCACGTTTGCATCTCTTTTATAGGTAAGGTGTAGCGACCATAACGCGCTGCCGCTTTTCTGTCAGGATAGTTCTCAAATGGCCCTAGTCCTTGCCAGGTAATCGACGTTGGCTTATCGGCTACAGGCACTGCCGTTCGTATACCAATTCGCGGCATAGGTGGTAAACCGTCATCCAAGAGCACTTCAACGTCTACCGATAGCTTAGCCTGTGCATTTATGGTGTAAACCCACTTGGTTGCCGCTACCAGCTTCTCTGAATGGTGATAATCAAATAACGATGTTATACGCACGTCTTGCGCGCCCTGCTCTACGTTTACGCCCGTGCAAGTGCGTGTCCACTTGCCAATTCCAGCACGACGCCAGCGTGACTCCCACGCATTCGGGTCGGGATTATCAACTTCGCTTACCCCGATGTCGTTATCTAGCGGCGCTCTAAAGAAGTTATCTTCTAGCGGCGCGCTAAGTATTTCCTCCGCGCCTTGAAGCCACGAGGTTAATAGCCCGCTTTCACTACTAAAGCTAAATACGTTATTTAGCGCATGTACCAGCAACATCCCATCCTGAGCTTCAATTGATAGCTCACTAGTACCGTTTGCTATGTCGTTATCATTAAGAGAAAACGACACAATCCCACGCTTGTTGACTAGCGCTAACTGGGCGGTGTCCATGACATGCCCTGCATTAGCCCACGGGCTATCTTTTGCTAATACTACGTCAATATTTAAGTGATAGTCGGCACCCGCTTTGAATGTAATGTCTGGGGCCAGGCTGAGCGTTTGTGTTTGTTGCGGGGCAATGTCGATTTCACATTCGCCCTTTGCCTCAGCAATCGGTTTTCCGTTTTCTAGCAATTGCCAACGTAACAACTCATTGTCTGTACGTCTAAATAGGTAATCACTGCTTACGGTAAGCTCAAACTTGTTGCCCTTCTCAGCCAACGAAAAGCTTAAGTGCTGCTGACAAAATTTAGCTTCAAACAAGTGCGGGTGTGGCGTTCTGTCTGGAAATAACAGACCATTGATACAGAATTGCCTGTCGTTTTCAGTATCGCCGAAGTCGCCGCCGTAAGCCCAATAAGCTTCGCCGCTATTAGTGTGTTTTACTAATCCTTGATCAACCCAGTCCCAAATAAAGCCACCTTGAAGGCGAGGATAAGCCTTAAACGCTTTCCAGTATTCATCAAAGCTACCCAAGCTATTACCCATAGCATGCGCATATTCGCATAGAATAAGGGGGCGGTTTTCCCCCGGCATCGACAACCATTTTTTAATGGCCCACTTAGGCACTGCATCGTCTTTAATGTCGGTATCAACCCGTGCGTACATTGGTGCAATAATGTCAGTAGCCGTTGTATCAGCGCCGCCGCCTTCGTACTGTACAGGGCGCGATGGGTCAAATGACTTTGCCCAGCCATACATTGCATCGTGGGTAGGGCCGTGACCAGACTCATTCCCTAACGACCAAATAATGATGCTGGGGTGGTTTTTGTCGCGCTCGACCATTTGCGTGAAGCGCGCCATGTAGGCGCCGGCCCATAGCGGGTCGCGAGAAAGCCTTCCCATTGGGAACATACCGTGGGTTTCGATGTTGGCTTCATCTACCACATAAAGCCCGTATTCATCACAAAGCTCATACCAACGAGGGTGATTTGGATAATGAGCGGTACGTACGGCATTGAAGTTGTTTTGCTTTAACAACTTAATGTCTTCAAGCATGTCATCTTCATTGATTGCATGCCCTTTTGTTTGATGGTGTTCGTGACGGTTAACCCCACGAATTAGCACGGCTTTACCATTTACCAGTAACTGGCCGTTTTTCATTTCAATGTTTCTAAAGCCAACGTGATAGGCCTCAACATCAACGGCATTGCCATTCTCATCAATAAGCGAGACTACGATGCGGTACAGACTCGGTGTTTCAGCAGTCCAGTGATTAGGTTCATTCACATGAAGCGTTTGAAAAACCACGTCATCCCAACCGCCCTTTTCATCAATACGTTTATTGTTAGTGCCGGTAATGACTTGCTCGGTGACAGCGTTATCGCCATCAAAAAGCTGGATGCCCACTTTGTAAGTAGAAGGCGCATTGATGGCGGTACGTACGGTTACTGTTGCGTCGCGATAGCATGCGTCAAGGCTTGGCGTAACAAACACGTCCTGAATGTGATGCTGAGGTTTGGTGACTAGATTTACGTCGCGGAAGATACCGCTAAGCCACCACATGTCCTGATCTTCTAAGTAACTGCCGTCTGACCATCGGATCACCATTACCGCTAGTCGGTTTTCACCTTCAACCATGTAGCCAGACAAATCGAATTCAGCCGGTAGTCGACTGTCTTGGGAATAGCCTACGTACTCGCCGTTGCACCACAAGTGAAACGCGCTATTTACCCCTTCAAAGACGATATGATTGCGCTGTTTTAACTCATCCTTGGTAACGTTGAAGGTAGTGCGATAGCAACCCGTTGGATTCTCGCTGGGTACCACTGGAGGGTTTACCGCGAAGGGATATTTCACGTTGCAGTAAATCGGTTTGTCGTGACCTTGCAGCTGCCAATTAGAAGGTACCGCAATAGGCTGCCAATTAGCAGATTCATCATCACTTAATGTTTTAGAAAGCAGGCTTTCAGGTACGTTTGCTGGTGCCTCAAATAAACGGAAATCCCACTGACCGTTTAAACTACGCTTTTGCGCATTGGTATTTTGCAATGCGTCTTTTAGCGTTTTGTATCCGTGATGTGGACTGTGGGCATTGATGCGATTCCTCTGAAATACAACCGGGTTTTGCCAATCGTTTTGAGCCACTACTTGCGCAACATTAAGCATGTCATATCCTTTACTTTTTGGTTAAGCGCAATATAGCTAACTTTCATTAAATCCTTTATGCTCTAATCTTTCATATATTTATCCAAAACTATCATTTTACATTTATGCAACTTAGCTTTAGAGACATTGTAGACATAGGCCCTAAGTGCTTTGAACGCTTTATTGACAGTAGTAACGCGCCTGAAATCAGCGACCTGGAGATTGAACTAGCAGGATGCTCTAACTTATCAGGTGACTATACGGTAGGTCGCGTTTCGCCTCCTAACCACACCTTGTTTTACAGCATTCATGGAAAAGGAAAGTTTCGTGTCCCGTCAGGCGAGATGCAATTAGATGAAGGACAGCTAATTATTTTACCCGCTGGACAAAGTTTCGAAGTCACAATAGTCAGTGAGCAATGGGATATAATTTGGGTCAACCTGGCAGACTCCGAACGCTGGACACCATTTAATAAGCTAGGTGCTGTGATAGTGGATAATGCCATGCTGGAAGGACTGCATCATGCAATGGAACTTTTGTATTTAGAGCGTGACGTCGAGAATCGAAATTCGGCGATGCAAGTTGTGTCTCGCTACCTGTTCCGTATTATTGATGCGCCTTTGAGTGACGTACATACTCACGATGAGAAAGAACGACGCCAAGTAAGCAGACTACACAGCCTCTTTTCTGCGGTTGAAAAACAGCTTCAGTTTGATTGGGATATGGAAAGCTTAAGTGAGAAAGCGCATTACTCTGCCCCTCACCTTCACAGGCTGTGCTTACAAGTATTTGGGAGAAGCCCCAAACAGCACGTTATCCATTTGCGTATGACACGAGCCAAAAGCTTGTTACTAAGCACGCAGTGGCCCGTATCTTATATCGCCAGTTATGTAGGCTACGCAAATGTATTTACGTTCTCGAAACGCTTTAAGAAGTCCACCGGGCTGTCTCCTTCAGCGTTTCGAGAAAGCGTAAACTAGCTGCCTGCTATCTTCATTTGGTCAATAAGCACCGAACCGGTCTGTACACTACCGCGCACATCTTTTTCAGCGCCAATTGCCACAATGCCTTTAAACATATCTTTCAGATTGCCAGCAATAGTTACCTCGTGAACTGGGTATTGGATGATGCCATTTTCAACCCAGTACCCCGCTGCGCCGCGCGAGTAATCGCCCGTCACACCGTTAACGCCCTGCCCCATCAGTTCGGTTACAAACAAACCTGTGCCCATTTCTTTAAGCAGGTCGGCGTCGCTGTGACCCGTATCACCTACTAGCCAGTTATGAATACCACCGGCGTGGCCATTCGAGCGGGTGTTTAGTTTACGCGACGAGTAAGTGGTATAAAGATATGTAGCCAATTTACCCGCATCGACAATGGTCATGTCAGAACATGCCACACCTTCGTTGTCGAAGCTTGAGCTTGCCAGACCGCCTTTAATAAACGGACGCTCTTCAATATTAAGCCATTCTGGGAAAACTTGTTTACCCAAGCTATCTAGCAAGAAGCTAGAGCGACGATAAAGGCTGCCGCCGCTGATAGCTCCAACGTAATGGCCAAATAAGCTAGATGCAATGTCACGGTGTAAAAGCACAGGCACGTTGGCCGTGTTAATTTTACGAGCGCCCAAACGGTCTACAGTAGCTTTCGCGGCTTCGATGCCCACTGCACTTGCTGATTGCAGCAAAGACGCTTTACGACTTACTGTGTAAGCGTAATCGCGCTGCATATCGTTATCTTGTGCGCCAATAACCATACAGCTTAGTGAATAGCGGCTGCTAGGATAACCTGCATTGATACCGTGCGTGTTGCCGTAAACACGCATACCTAGATTTGCGTTATACGACGCGCCATCTGAATTTGTAATGCGCGAGTCGTAATTCATTGCCGCCGTTTCGGCTTCAATAGCAGTTTTAATGGCCTTTTCAGTATCTAATTCTTCAGGGTGATACAGATCTAAATCAGGGAACTCGGTTGCAATAAGGTCGGCATCGGCCAAACCTGTACAAGGATCTTCACTGGTATAACGTGCAATATCGACGGCTTTTTCTACCGCGAGTGTTAGCGCCGCTTTGCTCAGATCTGCGGTAGACGCACTCCCCTTTCGCTTGCCTACGTATACGCTTATACCTAAGCCGCCGTCGTTGGTAAATTCAACGTTTTCAACTTCTTGCATACGTGAAGACACGGCGATGCCCTGCACTTTAGACATGCTGGCTTCGGCTTGTGTTGCGCCTTTAGAAAGGGCTAATTTCAGTACATCATCTACGACATTTTGAATGTCGGCTAACTGCTGCTCAATTTGCATAGTAAGTTTCGCTGTCTTAATTCGACTGTGATAGTTACAATTTAGCTAAAGTGTAACACTAATGAGTTTGAAATGAGTGATCAGAAATACAATTCTCCTGAAGATCCTTACTTCGAAGATGCGCAAGCAGATGAGTTCGAAGAGGAAGAATTAATCAGTAAAACTGAGCTGAAGCGTCAAGCTAAAGAACTTCACAAGCTAGGTGAAACGTTGGTTAACCTGACCGATGCTCACATCGCTACGATCCCTATGGATGAAGAGCTTGCTGACGCCATCGCTATTGCCCGCAAAGTAAACAAGAAAAAAGACGGTTATCGTCGCCAGCTTCAGTTTATCGGCAAGGTATTGCGCCAGCGAGACACTGCTCCTCTTGAAGAGGCGTTGGCCAAAATTACACATCAGCATCAGGCGAGCAATGCGGCCTTTCACGCACTAGAAAAAGCCCGTGAAGCCGTAATTGAACAGGGCGACCCCGCTATTCAAAAGCTGATTGAAGCGCACCCTGAACTTGACCGCCAGAAGCTGCGCCAATTTCACCGCCAAATTAAGAAAGAGCGTGAAAAAAATGCGCCTCCTAAAGCATTCAGAGAGCTGTTTCAGTATTTAAAAGACGTTATTCATGAGGATTAACCGTCTATAATTAAATAAAACTAATCTCAACATCACAGTTTTGTTCACCAGTAAAAGGGGGTAGTGTGAAAATATTTTCTAACCCTAACGCAACACTGAAAAGCAAGTACGGCCAGTATCAAATTGCTGTGCTTGGTAGCATTGTAGGCGTGTCGGCTGAAGGTATTGCCGATGGTTCAGCCATTGAACGCTATGCGCGGGATATGATGGATGTAATTAACAGCTTTGGTGGGAGTCACTGGGCATTTTTAGGTTTTTTGCATGGTTCTGCCCTTCTCACTAAAGCAGGTGAGACAGAACTGCAGCGTTCAATAGAATGGCGTGCGAAGCATGGAATGGCGCTTGGCGCGCTAGTTATTGGCGATACCACGGTGCAGCCCATTGTAAGAGCCCAATTTCAGAGAATTTACGACAATGCAGGCCTTGAGCTAGGTATTTTTACCAACGAGGAAGATGCTATTGAGTGGTTGAATGAAAAAGGATTTGAAAGTTAGCCACGACTTATACCTGTTCGTATACAAAAAAGGTTGGAGCCTAGGCCCAACCTTTTTTTAATTTTCCAGTTTGCGGGTTTGAGCTGAATTAAGCCGTACCACCGACCGTCAACTCGTCAATTTTAAGTGTAGGCTGACCTACACCCACCGGCACGCTTTGACCGTCTTTACCACATACACCCACGCCTTTATCTAAGGCAGTGTCGTTACCAATCATTGAGATTTTTTGCATAACCTCTGGACCGTTACCAATTAAGGTAGCCCCTTTCACCGGTGCGGTAATTTTACCGTTTTCAATTAAGTACGCTTCCGCACTAGAAAATACAAATTTTCCTGACGTAATGTCTACCTGTCCGCCAGCAAAGTTCGGCGCGTAAATACCTTTGTCGATAGACGCGATAATTTCCTGCGGATCGTGTTGGCCTTCCAACATATAAGTATTCGTCATGCGGGGCATAGGCAAGTGCGCATAGGATTCACGACGACCATTACCGGTAGGCGCAACGCCCATAAGCTTGGCGTTATGTTTATCCTGCATATAACCTTTCAAGATACCATCTTCAATAAGCACGTTGTGCGCTGTTGGTGTGCCTTCATCGTCTACCGACAACGAGCCACGACGGTCGTTTAATGTCCCATCGTCAACAACCGTCACGCCTTTTGCTGCAACGCGCTGACCAATACGGCCACTAAATGTTGATGCACCCTTACGGTTAAAGTCGCCTTCAAGACCGTGCCCTACCGCTTCGTGAAGTAAAACACCTGGCCAACCGTTACCTAATACTACAGGCATAGCGCCTGCCGGTGACGCCACAGCCTGCATGTTAACGCGTGCCATGTGAAGGGCATCTTCTGCCAAGGTTTCGTAATACGGTTTGCCGTTTTCGTCTTGCTTAAAGAACGAGTAGGCATAGCGACCACCAGCCCCCGCTGAACCACGTTCACGTCTATCGCCTTGTTCTAGCAATACCGAGCAGTTCAAGCGCACCAGCGGGCGAATATCAGTAGCTAAAGTACCGTCACTGCCAGCAACTAAAATTTCTTCATACACACCGCTTAAGCTCACCACTACCTGATTGGCAGACGGCTCTTGTTTGCGAATATAGGCATCTACTGCTTTTAAAAGCGAAATTTTCTCAGCGTCTTGCATCGCAAGAATAGGGTTATTTTCGCTGTATCGCGCTTGCACTGGTTTTTGCCCAAGCGAAGCAACTTGTTGTGATCCGTCGCTTGGCGCAATGCCACGAGCCGCTTTACACGCTTTGGTCAACGCTTCTTCGCTTATTTCGTCGGAATAAGCGAACCCTGTTTTCTCGCCGCTAATTGCACGCACGCCTACGCCGCGCTCTATGTTATAGCTGCCTTCTTTAATAATGCCGTCTTCCAACACCCAGCTTTCGTGCTGGCTTGACTGAAAATACAAATCGGCATAGTCGGTATCGTGACGATGAATAGTCGCTAAAGCACGCTCTAGCTTAGAGATATCTAGCCCTGAGTCAGATAATAAATGACGCTCAACAGATTTAGACAAAGTGACTCCTGAATCGGTTATGTTCGGCAACCGGCATATTCTGTTTAATGGTTTCTCTTTCTGCAATATCTACTTTTGCCGAAACTAACCCTACGTCGGTTTTGCGTTCGGCAAGGGTCTCCCCCCAAGGCGACAGTACAAGACTGTGACCGTATGTTTCACGGCCATTTGCATGCACACCACTTTGATTTGCAGCTACCACAAAGCACTGCTTTTCAATGGCTCTGGCTTGCAACAACGCATGCCAATGCGCTTCTCCGGTGCGCTGGGTAAAGGCCGCTGGCAACACCAAAATATCGATATCGCCCATTGCAGTAAATAACCCTGGAAAGCGTACATCATAGCACACCGCAAGACCAATGTTGCCTATTGGCGTTTCAACAGTAACCACCTTGCTGCCCGCTTCGGTTGTCGCCGATTCACGATAACTGCCCGTGTTGTCGTTAACTGATACATCGAACATGTGAATTTTTCGGTAGTCTGCCAACACATCACCATTGGGGCCAAACAGCATGCAGGCTGCGGAAAACTTCTCTGGGCTATTGGTTTTCACTGGAAACGTACCCGAAACCAGATAGCACTGATATTGTGCAGCAAGCGCTGACAAACGTCGCTGAATCTCACCTTCGCCCTTTGTTTCTGCCACAGCAAGTTGGCCTTTGTCTTTACCGCCGAAATAAGCAAAACACTCTGGGAGCACAACTAAACTGTTTTTCTCAATCTTTGCCGATGCCATTTCGTTTGCAACGGTGTCGAGATTTTCTTCCACGCTTGGCGCAGATGTCATTTGTAATGCAACTAAATTAACCATCGATCACCTCCATTTTAAGCCTGCGTACGTCATCTTCCGTTAATGGCCTGTCTTGCGGGTTGGCCGGTACAGGCGCATTTTGCGCAGGTAAGCTGATGTCTTTGCTGTTGCGCTCAACTTCGTCGAACTTAGGAGCTTTTATGGTGCCTGTAACGCGATAGTTCACATTCGAAATAACTTTCGCAGAGGTTAGCACCTGGTCTATGGCAAGAGCAGCGAGTGCAGTGGGCGGCGTAGCCAAGAAATACACTAAAAACGGTAAGTTCCCGGTTACGTTCGGTGCGAACGATACGTTGTAATTTAATCCACCGGTATTGAGATCGGTGAAGCCCGTGATCTCTATTTCACCAGCGCCGCCGTCAATTTCAGTATCGTCGGTATACGCTTTGCCATCAACAATACTTAACGTACCGCCCATATCGTCGTAGAAAAAACCCTTAGCAAAAACGTCTCGAAAGTCGAGGCTGAGCTTCCGCACTAACGAGTTCAAGCTGAACAGGGTGAAGATACGTGAACCTTTGTCACTTAACTCAGTTAGATACCCATCTGACAGCGACCACTGAACATTACCGTTTAGCTGTTCAAACCCGAAATCCATCGGCGCATTTGGCCAAGTGATATCAAACGCGACGTTTGCGCTAGAATCTTTTATACCTGATTCAACACCGTACTCTTTTAGCATCTGCCCAACGTCGGGAGACGTTAATGTTCCGTTTAACGCGCTTTGAATCTCGCCTCCCATGTGCTTCCAATATCCCGTTGCGGTAACGTTAGTTTCATCAGATTTCACTAGAAGCTGACGAATGGCTAAACCATTCTCTTCCTTCGCGATGTCTAAGGTAATTTCACCTAAATCGGTGCCATGCACGCCACAGGACTGACAATAAAAATAAATGGGCGGTAGCGTATTTGGGTCAATATTGTAGGGCGACTCGCCTTCCTCATTTGGCATAGCACTATTGGTAGCTAACTCAACGCCGCTCTCTGAGTCGGCTTTTGTCGTCCCCCCGGCTTCAACAGGTTTCTCTAGTGATAAATAGTCGGCATTTATCTCAATGCCCTGCTCGTCTAAATCACTATTAATACGAATAGTGGCTCTTGCCTGAGGCGACGCTAAGTCTAGGATCCAATCTTTATTGCGTTCTGTTGCACTGAGCTGCGCATCTTTAATACTGTGGCCAGCAAAATTTAGCTTGTCGGCTTTGGCGAATATCCGCGAGGGAGTACCAAACAAATTCGCTTTTTTGCTTTCGTTTGATTGGATACTCGAGTGGGCATTTGCTTTTGCAACGGCGGTGCTGGTGTCTTTCCCTTTACCGGAAAGTAACATATTAATAGTAGTAAACCATTCTTGCACATCAGCTTGAGCTAGATTCGCGCTGATACTAAAACCTGTACCAATGTTGGCTATATCGCTTTCGCCAAGTGCCAAGTGCGCACGTGAAAACTGCATTTCTTTGTGCGGTAGTACGCCATCAAAACGAATGTTATCACCAAGTGACGCCTCCACATTTGATACTTTGCTATCGCCTTTACTGGTAATAAGCAGCGGTAGACTGCTGCCCGCTGGCGTATCGAAGGGAGCAGGCAATACACTTTGTGTCGCCGTTAAATCTGCAGTTAAATTGGCAGTATAGTTAAACCCACTGTTTGAAAGCGACAGTTGAACTGTAGTGTTCCAATCACTTTCGCCGTCGATGTATTCGGTGAGGTCTGTATTCACATAGTTAGCGAGCGGATGTACATGCCATCGTCCACCTAACTCTACATTTAGGTCGTACGTGTCGCTCTGTCTACCGGATAGCGACAAGTTCACCGGCTGTTTAAGAAACTGCGCCTGAAGCCCACTTGCGTCTATATCGCCATTAACAAATGACACCTCTCCCGATGCCTTATCAAATAGCATATTTGTGGTCGCAACAAAAACGGGGTTATCCGACAAGTGCGCCGTTCCCGATGCCACCACATCTTTGCCTTTAAACGGGATATCAAGCTTTATGTCGGCAGATAGAGGCCCGCCAATTTGCACGTCTTCGTTAAGTACTTTGCCTAAAGATTTTTTGAGGGACGAGTCCATCATTAACGCGGTTAGCGCATTACCAGTGCCAGTACCATTGGCATAAATAATCAGGCGGGCATCTGGACTAAAGCTTGGAATGGCAGCCGACATATCACTGATTTTCATCCCAGCAAGCGTCGCACTAGGGCTCTCCATCACTAATGCATTATTCACAAAATACAAAGATAGGTCTAAGTTGTTAAGTGCCGGCCAGTCTGGCGCAAAAAGAAAATCCCCCTGCTCAATATCGACATACGCCTGAAAAATACCTGTGTTGTCGTCAAACGGGAAGTCACTCGTGCGACCGTGCCACAGCACGCGCGCGTTTGCGACTTCACCTTCTCCTGTAAACGCACGAGTAAGGTATTTGTCGGTATTAGCCCCCATTAAAGAAGGGGGAAATAAACTGCTCACCTCATTTAGCGCCAATGGGCTTACATCCACATAAAGCGACATAAACCCTGTCGACATATTCAGTTTAAACTGCGGGTGAAGAGTAACGGCATCACTATCAAGCAGCATATCGCTGCCTTTTACTACCCACTGCTTGTCTTCGCTATCTATCTGCTCTGGGTAAATATAAAACTGAGATTTAAACAGGTTTATATTGACGTCTTTCTTAATTACGCCGTTGGTACTTAGTAAGCTATCCGCACTCTCTAAGTAGATAGCGCCATTATTTTTATACCAGAAAAAGTCTGCATCTAGCGACGAAAGACCTGGTACCTTATCTGTTTTGTCCCACTGCAAATCTAGCACTTTAGCCGCTAAAGAAGGCTGGCCGTTGTGCCATTGAACCTGCAACGTGGCCAACTCGCCTTTTGGATTAAGCCCGCGTATTTCTTCTTCACTGGTATCATCCATGAAAAGCGGTAACAGCAGCAGAAAGGGGTTAATTTGCACTGGCTTTACGGTGTTTATCAGCGCATCACCATTTGCACTTATACTGCCAATTAGGTCTGTTGTAAGGGTCTCGTTGCTTGAATTAAGCACCAATTGATCCACTCGGACATTCCAGCCTCCCTGTCTGTTCTCATCGTTAGGCAACGCCTGAAGACTACCTCCTCTGATACCTGTTACCGTTTTCGCGCGGCCACTGCCCCACTCTAAAAGGCTTTCACTAAGCTCGGCTTGTACGCTAGTGACTTCACTTTGAGAAAAGTTAGTCCATACTTCAAAGTTTGCGCGGCTTTGCGCTAGTGGACGCTTGGTTTTGATGAGATCGCTAACCCACGGAGAAATATCGAGCTCTTCTGCTTTGGCGTAAAACACGCCGTCAAAGTCTTCCCGCGTGCCCGTGATATCAATGATAAACGACGCCGAGTTAGCCGCTAAATCTGCAACCTTAAGCTGACCTAAACCTTGGTGTCGCTCTTCATGGTTGTTCCACGATAAACTTTCAATATCAAATGAATTGGTTTCATTAAGATGAGTGACAGATACCACCCCGTCTTCTAACGAGAAGCTTTGAAGCTGCTCTAAAAACAGACGCTCTAGTGCATTTACTACAGGGAAGTTATTCTTATCGCCTCCAGAAAGACGATCGGCGTCAATATCAAGCTTAAGACCACGCAGCTCAAAACGGGTAGATGAGATAAGTTGGTGGCGTAGCGATTCCCAAAAATCTAGCTCGACGTAGATTTGCCTGATATCCAATGCAACAGGGGAAGCATCGTTTTTAGCCAACGACACCGAATTGAGCACAATACTTGGACCATTGCGCTGCCAAACAGCATGCACACTTTGGATGGATAGGTTTACGCCATACTGCTCATTAATATAATTTTCCAACAGGTGTTTGTTGTGCTCAATATGCGGCAGAGCATAGCGTGCAGCGCTTAAAACAAGCGCGAAAAGTACAAGCAATACGGCGAGTAGCAGCCAAAACTTCTTAAGTAGATAAGCGGCTACCGACGAAAAATTTGTCACATTTTGCCTTTGTATACGTTAATGCATTACATCATGACGACGTCGTACTTATCCTGATTGTACAATGTTTCTGTTTGAACCTTGATTTGTTTAGACACAAATACTTCCAGTTCTGCCAGCATATGAGACTCTTCACCCATTAAGGCTTCCGCCACTTTTGGTGAAGCGTAAACCACAAACTTGTCTGCGTCGTAGGCGCGATTCACCCGTACAATTTCACGCATAATTTCAAAGCAAATGGTTTCAATGGTTTTTACCGTGCCTCGCCCTTTACACACCGGGCATTCTCCGCACAATATATGCTCAATGCTTTCACGGGTGCGCTTACGGGTCATTTCAATTAGCCCTAGCGCAGTAAAACCGTGAATATTTATCTTGGCTCTGTCCTTGTTCGTCGCCACCTCTAATGAGTGTAAGACACGTCGTTTGTGGTCTGGTTCAATCATATCGATGAAGTCGATAAGGATCATCCCACCCAAGTTGCGCAATCTTAACTGACGGGCAATCGCCTGCGTCGCCTCAATATTGGTGTTAAAAATCGTTTCTTCTAAGTTCCGGTGGCCAACAAATGCGCCCGTATTAATATCGATTGTGGTCATCGCTTCGGTCTGGTCAATGATCAAGTAGCCGCCAGATTTTAAATCGACACGGCGTTCCAAGGCTCGCTGCGCCTCATTTTCCACATCGTATAAATCAAAAATAGGTCTATCACCCGGGTAGTATTCGAGCTTGCCGTTCATTTCAGGCACATACTCTTTGGTGAACTGGTGAAGTTCATTGAATGATAGTTTCGAGTCGATACGAATTCTGTCGAGCTCTGTACCAACAAAGTCGCGTAGCACTCGTCGTGCTAGCGGTAAGTCTTCGTAAAGCACGTTCGACTTACGCTTTTTCATACGCGACTGAATTTTATCCCACAGCCTTCGCAAAAATGCTGCGTCGGACTGCAGTTCGTTTTTGCCCACGCCTTCCGCCGCAGTACGCAGAATGAAGCCACCGTTTTCATCACAAAACTCTTGCACCAGCGACTTTAAGCGCTCTCTTTCTGCTTCTTCTTCAATGCGTTGAGATACGCCTACGTGAGTTACCGAAGGCATAAATACAAGATAACGGCTGGGGATAGTAATGTCTGTGGTAAGGCGTGCGCCTTTGGTACCGATAGGATCTTTCACTACCTGAACCACAATATCTTGACCGTCTCGCACCAACTCGCGAATGTCTTGCTTTTGAATATGGCTTGCCGAGACTTCTTCAGCAATTTCATTGTGAATGACAATGTCAGATGCATGTAAGAAGGCGGCCTTTTCTAAACCGATATCAACAAATGCTGCCTGCATTCCCGGTAATACACGGCTAACTTTACCGCGATAGATATTGCCAACCAAACCGCGTTTGGTATGACGCTCTACGTGAATTTCTTGCAGTATTCCGTTTTCAATAAGCGCCACCCGTGACTCTGACGGGGTAACGTTAATAAGCAGTTCAGCACTCACGACACAACTCCAAATGCATTAAGTAATTGGCGGGTTTCGTACAGTGGTAGGCCTATTACGGCACTTGCACTGCCGTTAATGGAAACTACAAACTCACCACCAATACCTTGAATAGCGTAACTCCCTGCTTTGTCGGCAGGTTCTCCTGTTTCCCAGTATGCGTCAATTTGCTCATCCGTCAATGCTGCAAAAGTCACAGATGTGGTAATTACTTGAGTCTGTTGCTGAGCGTTATCAAGCACACAAATAGCGGTAAGGACATCATGAGTTTTACCAGAAAGCATAGTGAGGATGCGCTTAGAATCTGCTTTGTCTTCTGGCTTGCCAACACTTTGTCCGTTAAACGATATTAGGGTGTCGCTGGCCAGAATAACCTTGTCGTCGGTCATTGCCTGCTGATCCTCAAGGTATGCTTTCACCGCTTGGGCTTTTTCACTGGCTAGCCTTGCGACAAGCTCCATCGGTGGCTCGTTGTCACGGGGCGACTCGTCAATATCGGCAGGCTGTATTGTATGGGCTATGTTCATTTGTTTGAGCAAAGCGGTGCGTCGTGGAGAGGCTGACGCTAACACTACCGATTTTGTCATTGGCTTACCTTTGGTTTAATCGAGAACGTGTTCGGGTTACGAAATTGAAAACTGTCTGCGCGTGCGTCGAAGCAGCCAAAATACCCACGGCCACAACACCATTGACGTTATCACCGGCCATAAATAATCGACTTGGAAATAAATATCAGTCAGTAGATGCTGCACCCAAAATGTAAGTAAGTGGTATAGCGCCGATAGTAGACCGATAATAATGGCTTGCTGCCAAACGGAGTAATTTCTTAGTCTTTGGTAATTAGCCGCTAATATATAAACACAAATACTTAAGCCGAAACTATGAATGCCCAAGGTTGTGCCTACAAGCACATCCATAGCAACACCAGTTAAAAACGCCACGCCCACATTCACTCTGTGGGGCAGTGCCATGCTCCAATATGCTAATACAACCAGTACCCAGTCAGGGCGGTACACATCTACTTGAGTGGGCAGCGGAACAATTTGCAGTACCAGAGCAACTAACAAACTAATCCATATAACGAGGTTACGTTTACGCATCTGAAGATTCTTCCTCGTTTACAGCTGGCTTATCAGTGTCGTCAGTAGAGTTAGCATCAGACTCACTCTCTGACTCAGGCGTGTGCCATAACAGCAATAGGTGTCGAAGCCTGTCTAGGTTTGCTAAAGGTGTGACAATAACACGAGCAAAAGGGCGGCTTTCATCTCGGACGACTTGTGAAACTCTTGCCACAGGGTAACCTTCTGGAAAGACCTTTCCTAAGCCAGACGAAATTAATGTGTCACCTTCTTGAATATCGACACTGTGAGGAACATGCTCTAGATACAGCTCGTTTAGCGCGCCGCTTCCGGTTGCGATAAAGCGAATATCGTTTCGAAGAGATCGCACAGGAATAGCGTGGGTAACGTCGGCAATCAGCAATACACGGCTGTTTGTAGACCCAACTTCCATTACCTGACCCACTATGCCCTTATCATCAATGACTGGCTGAGACAGATATACGCCGTCTATTGCCCCCTTGTTGATAACCACCTGCTGGCTGTACGGATTTTTATCCACCGCCATTAACTCAGCAACCATTCTTCGAGAAGAAACCCGAATAGGGGCCTGCAGTAACTCTCGTAATTGCGCGTTTTCTTTTGCAATTACATCGAACCGCTGGAGCTTTTCGCTCATTAGCAACAGTTGATTATTAAGTTTCTGGTTTTCGGACAGCAATTGTTCTTGAGACGTAAGACGCTGGGCACTTTCATTTAGCATTAAACCGGGAAGGTTTGCTAAATACTGAAGTGGGCTCATTAATGAGTTTAGATAAACCCGCGTTGATTTGAAACCGTCTAGCTTATGGTCGACAAATATCAGAACCACCGACAGCACAAGCGCCAGTGTAAGCCTGTTATTTAACGAAGGGCCGCGGGTAAAAATAGTATCCATGATACAAATAAGGCAACCTTACGGTTGCCTTTCCTGTTTATTCGTAGCTAAACAGGTCGCCACCGTGAAGGTCAATCATATCGAATGCCTTACCACCGCCGCGTGCTACACAAGTAAGCGGATCATCAGCAATAACAACTGGAATGCCCGTTTCTTCCATTAGCAATCTATCTAAGTCTTTGAGTAGCGCGCCACCACCGGTAAGTACCATACCGCGCTCAGAAATGTCTGAAGCAAGCTCTGGCGGAGACTGTTCAAGCGCCACCATAACTGCTGAAACAATGCCGGTTAGTGGTTCTTGAAGCGCTTCAAGAATTTCGTTTGAGTTTAGCGTAAACCCGCGAGGTACGCCTTCTGCTAGGTTGCGACCGCGTACTTCAATTTCGCGCACTTCTTCACCTGGGTAGGCAGCACCTATTTCATGCTTGATGCGTTCAGCGGTTGCTTCACCAATTAGTGAACCGAAGTTACGACGAATGTAGTTGATAATAGCTTCATCAAACTTGTCACCACCAATGCGAACAGATGATGAATAAACTACGCCGTTAAGTGAGATAATGGCAACTTCTGTTGTACCACCACCAATATCGACCACCATTGAACCTGTTGCTTCTGATACAGGTAAACCCGCACCAATAGCAGCCGCCATTGGCTCGTCGATAAGATAAACTTCGCGGGCACCTGCACCCAATGCAGATTCTTTAATTGCGCGGCGCTCTACTTGTGTTGAACCACAAGGAACACACACTAATACACGAGGACTTGGGCGCAAGAAATTATTGTCATGCACTTGTTTAATAAAGTGCTGAAGCATTTTTTCAGTGACGTAAAAGTCGGCAATAACACCGTCTTTCATCGGACGAATTGCACGTATATTACCCGGCGTACGACCAAGCATTCGCTTAGCTTCTGCACCTACTGCTGCAACACTTTTTGGTCCTGCTGCGCGCTCTTGACGAATAGCTACTACTGAAGGCTCGTTTAGAACAATACCTTGGTCTTTTACATAAATCAGCGTATTAGCTGTTCCGAGGTCGATGGACAGATCGTTAGAGAACATGCCTCGAAGCTTTTTAAACATGAAGAGTGTATTCCTGTTTCTGTGTTAACGCGTATTTGCAAAGGTGAGATGGCGACGCTTTAACGTGAAGTCGATATTTATTCGCACACTTTAACAATGGGGGCTATTTTGGGCAAGTAATGCTGTAATTAAGTGACGAAATAACTGCATTTTTGCTTCGTAGTTTTAGCGCTTTACCCATGAAGGGATACCACACACGCGTTTCCAAATAATTTTAAAATTAGACCCACATAGTGACCCTGTGAAAATTAGAAGGTTCAAAAACAATTTGCTAATAATTTACATCTCTTTATGTTGGCGCCACTACGTTGTGCTACGCAACCAGCATTTCGGTCAAGCGGGATAACCTTCTTTGCTAATTATTGATTTGCTCGCGCTTGTAAATGATATTGTCGTTTCCTCGATACACACCATACGTAAGCGTTGCGTTTGGAGGGTTATCAGCTTCGCCATCTCCATCCCAATCCCACAATAGCCAAGCATCAGGCGTATAACTAACAGGATAATTGCCAGCACCGTTTGGTGATGACAGGCGTATTCCGTCACTATCTCTATAGGCTCCTTCACTTAATGACTCTTCCCCCGAAGAAACCAATTCACCAGATTCGTCATTCACGTTGTCGTGATCATAAGCGGTACAACTGTCATACTTATTAATTCGCCAATTATTTCCGTCCCAATATTGAGTGCGAAGCGGTAACAAAAGCGCTTCATCGGCTGCACCGTAGTTATTTATCAACGTTGCGCGACCGTAGGCAAAGCTGATTGAATCACCAAAATCGTCAACGCACTGACCGGAGCAAGAAAGTCCATTGAAGTTTGCGCCCTCAATTTGTGCCTGGTCTGCCACCAGCGCAATGTGTGCTTCGAGGTAAGGCCCATCTACGCTGTTATCAGCAAGGCGACTAAATACGATATCGTTGTCAGAAAATGAAATAAGACCAGCACTGGTATTTTGCGGCCAACTTATTGAATTAATGTTTTCAAGCCTATTTAGCAAGCTTGTGCCGTGCTCGACTTGTAAGCTGATATTGACCAGTTTATCAAAACCATCGTAGTAGTTTGTGGTGCGGCTGCCATGTTGGTTTAGTGCGGTTAGCGAGAAGCTTACTTCACTAATAGGTTGTTCAAAGTAATTAAATGCACCATTGACGTTACATGCTGCTTCAACACTTCCGCTCAAGGCAAAATTAGAAGGTGCGAAACGCCCAACGTTTTGCACCAGCCCTTGCACGGTGGTATCTGACAAATAAGTACTCTGTGCCGCAATGGAAATTGTACCTACCTCATCGTAATTAATACCAACGTTAACTTTACCTTCATCGCTAAATAAAACACTGGGCACGCTCAATGTACCCGTTGCGCCGCCACTAGGAAGTATATTTAAGGGTGTTAACAACGCGCTACCTGAAAAATGCTCCGCGGTATTATTATTTTCCAGTGCTGCAAAGTTATCTGGTATTCCATCGTCGTTACTGTCTTCACCATCGACCCACTGTACTGTTCGCAAGCCTAAGACAAAGTCTTCCCCTGTCAGTTTGAGCAGCGAACCATTCGCACTATTCGCGTAACCGTTAAGATTGGAGCTCGTGCCGCTATCATTTAAGATATTCATAGCAAAGCCGAACGGACGCACTTTAAAAGTATTAGAAGAACCTGCAATACCGCTTCGATTAGTTATGTCTGCTGACAACGACAACTCTCCCGCATCTGGGTATTGAATTGTAAAGGCTGCTCGCGAGTCAGCATCAAATTGGATAGGAAAGGTGCGTGGGGTTAGCCCCAGTTGATGTTCATTACCGTTATTGATAAGCAGTAGGGTGTTAGAACAATTGCTCGAACTAGAACAGTTATAATTTAATTCAACATCGACAATTTGATTTTTTAGCGTGTCAGAATTCCCACATGCTTCGATAGCATAGGTCTTGCTGTTAAAGCCAGTGTCTGAAGGCTTACCAGAAAGCTGAGTAACGATGGTTTCTGAATCATCAGTGATATTCTTAAACACCAGCCCGTCGGATTCATACTTTATTTTACAGCTACCTAAATTCACTTCTTTACCACCGATAAAGCAACGCAATTGAGAAGATGGATTTTCTCCCGAAGTAGCAAGTTCAGGATCTGCGCCTCTAAGGCTATCGAGTGTTAGCGAGGTCTGCCCGATAAACGTTACGCTGTCGTCAGGCGACCATCTATAGTTACCGCTATTAACGGGCACTAAGTTGACTGTAGATGGCTGAGAGTAGAGTAAATCACAGTTGACGTCTGCACAGGCTTTTAGGGTAACTTCTTTCGCGGCGCAGCTGCTACCCTTGTTATCAGCCAGTTCAAAACGATAGTGATTCAGTACTTCAATGACTTCCCGACCGCAGATGCCAGGAATATTGTTTGGCACTTCATTAGCCGTCACCCTCAGAGTCGCAGGTGAGCCGACGCCACCTCCTGCGGTAAAGCGGCCTCTCAATGTGCCTTCAGACACATTGGCAAAGGTTATTTCACCTTTTGCTAAAACCAATGCGTTGGGGTTTGAGCCATCGATGACTACATCTCCATCGACATAAATAGCGAGATAAGCCCCTTCAGCGACAGTGATATTTGCGTTCACCATGGTGAACTTTGTAGCCACGCCACCTATATTGTCCCCTGGGTCAGAAACATAAATTCGCGTGGGTGCAATTACGGTGTAGTTACCCGCCGCCATGGTTACCAGTTGACGGTTAAAATAATAATCCCCCGCTAAATCCCCTTCTGCTATCTCTGGGCCGCTATCGTCAATGGTAATTGTTGGTATCGCTCTCGCTTGTGAGTCGGTAAGCGCATCTATGTTGTTCACGGTACAGTCGACAGGGTTCTGTCCGCATTTTGGGTAGTCTACAGATCCACTTGTAGCGTCGGTGATAAACTGCTGTGCTGACAACACACCTGCATTTTCATCAATCATTCGGCTACCAGCTGCGAGTGAAATTGCGGAACCACTAAAAGCGGCAACCGCGCCAGGAAAGGCGTCATCACAACTAGGAACTTCACCACTAAACACAAACTCTGAAGTCATAGCCAGAATGCTAGCGTCTTCTTCAGTGTGGTTGCGCTCAGAGTCTAAACTTCTATCCTCATCTACACGCAGTCCAAGCCTATTTTTGTTTACGCCGCAGCTGCGAAGCCAACCGCCGTCGCCGCCGTTTCTACTTATTTTACTGGCTGCAACCAAAGGAGTTTGCGCATAGTTATTTTTAAAGTCATTTCGAAAGCAACCATCGTCCCACCCCTGTATGCGTACGTCGGCAAAATCGGCTTCCCAAACCACTTCAATACCATTGTCATCGAAAAATCTACGATTGAATCCCTCTGTTGTCGCCATGTAAGCTACCGTTTCATTGCGTGTAACTGGCGCATAATCCGTTTCAGACGCTTCCAACGCCATAAAATAAGACGGTGCTTCATACTTTGCTGCAATAGTTAGAAACGGTAACAAATGTTCGTTGGGTGGCTTCTTTCCATTAACGTCAACTTGGTTATTTAACGTTTGAATAGAGTGAAAGAAAACAGGCTGTTCACCAAAATCAGTTTCAAGTGAAACGCGAGCATATCTCGCATTTTCTTCGCCCACCTTCAAAGGGCCGTTAGGTTCATACCAAGGAGAGCTTGTTGATGCCTGAATAGTCCCCCCTCCGAGCTCCATCTTACCGACTTCAACAATATCACCGTCAGGAAATTCATGAACGCCATACGCAATCGCTAAGTAATGTGCTCCCATCGTGATATGCGGACCATCTTCTCCAGAAGGCTCAAGGGGCAAAGCTTCAAAACCTGTGCGGGTAACATTGCGAATTTTGACAATCGCTGGGTTGCTACCTTGATTGGTAGAGAGCATAAACACTGCTGGCGGCTCGTCGTATACCTGTGAAAAGCTAATGGTTGTCCACTCTGCTTTATTGTAGGTGTTTTGAAGCTCGATGAACCTGCCTTCGATTTGAGGAACGGCTTGCACAGCTAACGCTTGTATAAACAAGGCACAAATCAAAAAGAGTCGAGCAACAGAATTACAGTATGTCATTATTCTTCCTGCCTTACTTCAACAAGAACGCGTTTTGAGGTTTCGAGCTGGCCGGTACTGCACTGCGCTTCGGCCCCTAACGCATAAACCCTTATTTCACCAGCGGCAACTTCAGGCTCTTCGACTTCAGTTTCCACCTCACAAGATAGCGTAATCGTACAATTCTGCATGTTGACTACACTAATAACTACCGGCTGTGTTATGACTGTGCACGCCGGATTATCGCCGTTAATTAGCCTAGAAATAGCGACTTCCATCCCACTTTGCGCCGCTAAGTAAGCACGAGCGCCATAATATTCAATGGATTGCTGGCGAATATTCGATGAGATTTGATTAGACAGCGCAATACCAAGACCTAAAAGTATAATACTAATGATAATTGCTACAATGGTGGTTGAGCCTTGTTGGCGCGCTGGAGAACCAGACAACCCAACAGGACGTTGGCCTATACGATACTTTTTTTGTTGGCGTGTTTTACTATGGCACATTAGGGAAATGCACCTCGTGTACAACCGATATCTGTTCATCGTCACTGCTTTGTAAGGTCATTTGCAGTTCGATTAAGCCATTTTGCCGTAACCCTGCAGTGACCACATTCGCACTCCACGAAACCACATTAGTACCAAGGACGCCCGACGTAGCACCTTGCGTCCTAATTAAGCGTTCACCGTGAACGGTAGATGTTCTACAAACGGTTACTTGCGCTTCAGGAATAAAGAAGCGCTTTCCCGGAGAAGATTGTGTATTGGGGGCACTGAGTGTGAGGTCATATTGATTATCGCTAGTCGGATCGGAAGCAGCGTCGGCAATAGCATCTATTATTCGCCCGTTATCATTCACGCTCTGTGGGTTTGTTGGGTATATAACAAGAGTGTCGTCTTTACTTAACTGACTATTGAACACGACTACGTGCATAGGATTATTAAACGCGTCGCCCACATAGGTGCCACTTTCCTTAATTGGGTAGTAAGAAAGACACCCTAAACTCGAATCGAATGACACAGAATTTGGCACCACATTACGCAGTTCTTTTTCGAGCCGCAAAATAATAAAGCGCGCATCTGAAACAAGGCGGGTACGCTCTGCGCCGGTTATATAGATTTGTGCACTTAAAGAAATCACTTGAGCTACAGATACGCTTATCACACCTAAAATAGTGATCACTAAAATAAGTTCTATTAATGTAAAACCGTGTTGTCGCTGTGCTCGTCGTGGAGACATTAATAGCTCCCTCGATAAGCGCTAAAATTGTAAACTTGGCCGTCTGGTGCCGTAACTGCGATGTCAATACGTTTAAACGTTAGGCCGTCTGTTGGCGTACTGTCGTTTAGGTCACTGTCGTAATCTACCGTTACGGTAAAACCGAAACTGCTATAGTTTCCGCCCACGTCGTTAACTGTGTATCCGTTGTAATCGTCTACATCGTCGTAGTCGTCTTCGTTGGCTTCTTCTGGACCAAGTGTTGTTGAGCAATTTCCTTTGGCATTACAGGTTTCAAATGGCGGGCTTCTGTCACTATTTTCATCATAAGAGCGACTAAGAATATCATTCATTAAAGACTGCCCTAGCTTCGCCGCTTTCACCTGACGAAATGGCTCTGCGGTTTGTTCAGCTTGCGGGACAATAAGCGACAGAACTACGGTTAGGCTAATCGTAAATACAACAATACCAATCACCAGCTCTAACAGGGTAAAGCCGTTCACGCATTTTTTATGTACAGGCAATACAACCCTAGCACGCATAAACTGCCCCTTCGCTTTGTAAACACATGGCAAAGGTACTTATTTGAATTCTACAATTCGTTGAACACGCGATATTTCGCGGCCTGCCAAACCCATCAAACTGAATTTGAGAAAAGCTATCGCCATTTTCATCGGCCGTTTGAAAAGTAAAGTCGGTGCTTGATGCATCGACTACCTGATCGGCATCAAAAGCGGTAGAAAGGGCGTTTGCACAATCGTGGCCAGCGGGAGGGGCAATGATTGTGGCGGTTATTTTCACACAGCTAGTGTTTTGCACATTTTGCATAGCACGAAACTGCATGTTACGAACGACTTGAAGTGTGCGATCGCGAAGGGCGATAGCTTCTTCCGTATCGTTACCAAGAAAGCGAGGTGCGGCGGTTACCGCCAGCACCCCAATAACCAATATGGTTATGATAAGTTCTACTAATGTAAAACCGGTTTTCTTCACATTACTGAACGCAAGAGTTGACTTTAATTACAGGGCGTACACCTTCACCAGTAGAATTAAAGTATTCTACTGAACAAGGTGCCTCAGTTTCTGTAGGTGCTGTCGAAGAGTAGTCACTGAATCCGGTTGCATAAACTAACACAGAGTTCGAAGCTGAAATCTCTTCTGTACCAAAGTCTGCAGCATCTATATCAAGCAATGCTGCCATATTATCTTCAGTCGCTTGCGGGTACCCGTTTACAATAGTCACGTTATCAGATCCAACATCTAACGTTACTGGTGTGTCTGTGGTACCCAAAACGTCGTTGATCAAAGCTTTACCATTAACAACCGACGCCGAGGTTTGAAGAGAGGCTTTAATTCCTTCAAGCGTTGCGTCACGCGCATCATCTTGAAGGTTCAAAAACTTAGGTGCTGCGGTTACCGCTAGAATACCCAGCAGCACAATAACAATGATTAACTCGATTAGGGTAAAACCCTGTTGTGTTGATACTTTTTGCATAGTTAAACTTCCTAGGTATTAATTAAAAAACAGTAACCTGGCCAGTGGCTGGGTTGTAAGTGAAACCGTCGTACGCTGTACCGTCTGGCGTACCGTCTGCCGGTGCTGAGCTATTAGGTAAACCCATAGATTCAACTAAGTAGTAAACACAGAGAGTGTTTGCACCTGAATCGTCCTCTCGAACGGCATATCTGAAATCAGCAACAACGGTGTCGTTCGTCGACGTTGTATTTGTTGGTGCTGACTGAAGAATTAGGTCAAAGACGTTTTTGCATTCAGTGTCGTTAACGGTAGAAATAAGTGTGTTGCCTGTAGAACTTCCCGTTGGGTAACCAATGGTGCCGTCTACCCCTACTTGCGTTTGATCGTAAGTGATTACTGTGCCGTTCCCATTTCCATTGTTGCCGCTCGGACGGCCTTCAACTTCCCACTGCGCTCTTACAAGACCTACCGCTGCGGCAAAACCACCAGCGACACCTTCAACACTTGCTTCCCGAGCTTCATCAGTAACATCTATAAAGCGTGGTAATGCTGTGGCCGCAAGCAACCCTAGAATGATTACAACAATTATCAGCTCGATTAGCGTAAAGCCTTGTTGTTTGGTGTTCATAACATCTCCTTGATGACGATAAGGCGAATTGTGCCGCCGTTTAATCAACTATTTCTTTGCCTGACAACGCCGCTACCAGCGTTATATTCAAACCAAATCTCTTTTCCCCAAAAGAATGCACATTGTAAGTAACCGTTTGCATACTGGTCGCTTACGGTCACTGTTGACAGCGCTTCACCTTCTCTTAAGGTTGCAAGTGTCAGCATGTATTCGCACGCATTCCCCTGTTCTTTTTCAAGTCCTTCGGGCCAGCCTTTTTCATTAATGTATAGCTCTGCCGCCACATCTTTGTGCTGTTTAACTTTGCCACCAGCGTCAAACTCAGTTTCGTAAATAAGCACAGTATCTTGCTTAGTCTTTATCCATTGTGCCCTGGCTAACATCACCACTCGCTGAAACTGTGCAACCGCGTTCTCTTTGTTAACCTTTTCCGCTTCATCAATAATTGGTGTCGCGTAAAACACGTATGTTGTCCCAATAACAGCAAGCAATACGCCTATAACAACAAAATTAAGTAACCCCGTTTTGGTGCTTGCCACGCTTTTCCCCAGTTATAAAGCGCTTTATCAGCCGCCTTTCACCGCCGACATCATGTTCCACATTGGCGTAAATATGCCAAGCGCCAGGATCAATACCATTACCGCAACAAAACCAATCAAAATAGGTTCGATTTTGGCCGTTAAACTTTTCAAGTCGAAGTCGACTTCACGTTCGTAATAGTCAGCACTTTCTTCTAACAACGGTTCTAGTCGCCCCGTCTCCTCACCTACTGCAATCATCTGTAGTACAAGTGTAGAAAACAGTTCGCTATTTTTCGAAACTCTAAGCAAACTTTCGCCTTTTTCGATCCCTTGCCGCATTTCTTTAATGCGCTTTTGCATGTGCGCGTTGTCTACGGCGTCGGCAGTAAGTGAAAGCCCTGCGGTTAACGGCACGCCTGCACGTAAGATCATTGAAAAACTTCGGCTATATCTTGAAAGTAATGATCGCTCAATAATGCTGCCCACGACAGGCAACTTTAGTTTAAATTTGTCCCATTTGAGTCGTCCATTAGTCGAATTAACGTATTGTTTAACAGCGAAAATCCCTCCCACAATCACAATAATTAGCAGCCACCAATAGTTCACAAAGAAATTGGAAGTACCAATTAACACGCGGGTCATAATTGGAAGTTCAGTGTCAAAGCGCTCAAACATTTGGGTGAACACTGGCACAACAAATAGATTCAAAATGAACATGGCAATTGCTAGCGCAATTAACACAAAAGTGGGATAGCGCAGCGCCGATTTGATGCGCTTGCGGGTTTCTTGCTCGCGTTCGAAATAGAGGGCAAGCTGTAGGAATACATCGTCTAATTTACCGGTATTTTCACCTACCACCACCACGGATATGGTAAGTCTCGTAAACACCTTTTCATATTTAGCCATGGAAGAAGACAGACTTCGCCCCTGCTCTAACTGGTCTGCAATATCTTTCAAAATCTCTTGAAAGCGTTTATGCGATGCATTTTCGCTTAGGCCTTTAATGGCGCGAATAATGGGAATACCGGCCTTTAGCAATGAGTACATTTGGCGGGAGAAAATGATCATTTCATCCAGTCCCACCTTTTGTTGAAATAAACGCGTGATATCGAAGCCGTCTCCTTCATTTTCTGCACTGCGTTTTTTTGATTCAACAATGGTAAGAGGCACAATGTTTTGTGACAGCAAGGCTTGTGCTGCGGCTTGCGCTGACGCGGCTTCTATAACTCCTCTTTGAGGCCCGCCTTGCGTTGACTTACCTGCGTACTTGAACTGTGGCATTAGTGATTCACCACTTCAGGTACGAATTCAGCGACTTTGAACACTTCATCTAAAGAAGTTTTGCCCTGAGCTGCGTAGTCCAGCGCCATGTGAGATAAAGGAACAAAGTCTTTATTCGCCTTAGTCGCATCTACGAAGCCCTGCGTGTCGTCTTCACGCAAGGCCTCCATCATGTCCTCGTTCATTTCCAGAAATTCAAAAACACCTATCCGGCCTTTGTATCCTGTGTGATTACAACTGTTGCACCCGCGCCCTTTATAGAAGGTGGCAGTGGCTAATTCAGGTTTCAAGAAGCCAACCCACGCTTGTTCTTGGGCGGTTGCAGGCTTTTCTTCTTTACAGTTTTCACACACCCTACGAACCAGACGCTGTGCAAGCACTCCTCGTAATGAAGTAGCAACCAAATACGGCGCCGCGCCCATATCGATAAGGCGAATAGCGCTGGTTACTGAGTCGTTGGTGTGAAGCGTACTTAATACCAAGTGGCCGGTTAATGCACCTCGAAGACCAATCTCTACGGTTTCTTGGTCACGCATTTCCCCCACCATGATAATGTCGGGGTCTTGACGTAACGTAGTGCGAAGAATGGCGGCAAAGTCCAGCCCAATTTTGGCATTAACCTGAACTTGGTTGATTCGCGGTAGACGGTATTCAATGGGGTCTTCAGCCGTTATGATTTTAAGGTCAGGCTTATTGAGTTCGCTAAGTGCCCCATACAGAGTCGTAGTTTTACCGGAACCCGTAGGCCCCGTTACCAGGATCATACCGTGGGGACGATTAATGGCAGCTCTAAATTTCTCTGCCATAGCATCGGGCATACCGGTTTGGTCTAGCGTTAGTAGGCCAGCAGACTGGTCTAATAAACGCATAACTACCGCTTCTCCATTGGCTACCGGCATGGTCGACACACGCACATCTAAGGTGTGTCCTTTCACTTTAATATTAAATCGCCCGTCTTGTGGAATACGCTTTTCAGATATATCCAAGCCAGACATGAGTTTGAGTCGTAGTACCAGCGCCGAGGCTATTTTCACTTGGTTGAGCGTGTTTTCTTGCAAAACGCCGTCGACACGTTGACGAATGCGCAGGATTTTTTCATCGGGCTCGATGTGAATATCTGATGCCCTAACTTGAACGGCATCTTCAAATATGGAGTGAAGCAGCTTAACGACCGTAGCGTCCGAGGTGGTGTCATCAAGTGCTGACAACTCAAAATCAGCCTCGTCTGCATACTCTTCACCTAGTTTTTCAGCAAACGACGCGATGTCCTGGGTACGGCGGTAAACAGTATCAAATGCCTCTAGCATTTGGTTCTCTTGTACGATAGCCAGCTCAATGGTTCGGGGAGCGACTAACGGGCCCAGCTGGTCTAAGCCTCCCAAGTCCGTTGGGTCGCTCATGCCCAGTAGCACTTCATCGTCGTCCGCTTCTAACACCAAGGCACGATAGCGACGAGCGTAAGTCTCTGGGATAAGCTGAGCTTGCTCTGGGTCTATACGGCGCTGTGTTATATCCAAGAAAGGAATATTTAGCTGCTGTGCCAAGAAGCGAAGAAGCTGGGGTTCGCCGATAAAGCCCAAATCGATAAGTGTATCCCCCAGTTTGCGCCCTGACGTTCGCTGCGCCGCAAGCGCATTGTCAAGCTGCTCACTGGAGATAATGTTTTCGTGAACGAGTAAGTCGCCAAGGCGCATCTTTAATCGAGGTCGCATTAAGGCTGCTCCTGTAAATCAGTTAGACGCGAGTTTGCATATTGTGCAGATGCAGAGGAAAGCCCGCCAATGGCGAGTGCCCTGGAATAAGATGATATCGCCAGGCGCTCATCTGCCAATGCGTCATAATTCACCCCTAGTGCCAACCACCATTTCGCATTATTAGGCTGTAGCGATGTCATAGCGCTGAATGCTGATATCGCTTGCTCTGACTTATTGATGGTTTGAGCAGAGGTGCCCTTTAAAATTAGATAGTCGGCACGGCCTTCGGCTAACGCTTTAGCATCCAAGCTATCAGGCATCAAATTCAATACTTCTTCGAAGCGGCTTTCCTGCACCAGAATTTTGGCCATTAGCTCTCGCCAAATTAATTCGCTAGGCGAGATCACAATGCCCTCTGAAAGTACCTGCAGTGCCTGTAAATTATTGTTTTGTCCAAAATAAAGTGCAGCTAGCTGCTTGCGCGCCTCGTCATTTTGCGGAAAGGTTGCCAGTGCTAGCGTGAAGCTTTTTTGAGCCTCATTAAAAATGCCAAAGTTATACGCTTTAAGTCCTGCTTCTAAATGCATTGCACTTTGTCGTTCAGGTGACTTAGGTGCTACCTCAACTACAGGCTCTCTGGTTATGATATTTGTGGGTTTAGGCTCTGCTGCTTTCGAGCTTGCGGGTTGTGCCTTGCTTGCCGCAGACAGTTCTGATTGAGGACTACTGGCGTTTGCGCTGTTATTGACGCTTGACGCATTCACATCATCAGCTGTGCTGGTTGCTGATACCGTAGTTGTAACCCTTTTTCTGTATTGAGCTTCATCATCTTCTAATGACTCATCAACGGTATTGAAAACCAGCTCAGCCACATCTGACGCACGGTTTTGTAGCGCCATATCACTTTCAGATAACGGGGTTGATTGCATTCCTTGTGACGGCGCATTTATATCTGCTGTGCTATCGGCAACGCGCTCTGATATTGTACTTTCAGCAGACGGGTTGTTAACGCTCGGGGCACTTGAAACGGTCGTTGTGCTTAACCCATCTTCACTTTTTTCGCGATGAGAAGTACCAGATAAAAGTGTAATTCCTAACCACACTACAAACACCAAAACGGCGATGATCATGAGCGCTTTTGGCCACACTGGACGTTGACTGACTTCAACGGTTGGCGGCAAACCAAAGTCTTCACTTTTATTGCGTTCATCCAGTGACTTTAAGGTGTCATTCAAAATGCTCATATGCCACCTGCGCCGTATACATGTAGTACACTTGCAACTGCCACCACAGCAAGCGACAAAATAACAAGACTCTGCCTTGGGACAATTCTGCGTTTACAGTCATGTGTATCGAAAACGGCGCTTAGGGTATGTGACCAGGTCGCCGACGCCTTGCCCTGACCATATGCGCGCAAAAGAATCTTATGACAAACTATGTTAACCAAGCGAGGCGTACCCTTGGTAACCAACGCTATAAATGCGCGCAGTCCTCTAGATATCAACTGCTCGTCACCACCTGCTGTCGTCAACCGGTGACCAATGTAGTAATCGACTTCGGCTGACGTCATTGTGCGTAAAGTGTAGGAAAAACTTATTCGCTGGCGGATTTGTCTTACTTTAGGGTTTGCCAGGTTGTCATCAAGTTCAGGCTGTCCAAACAAGACAATTTGAAGCAGCTTACTTTTTTCCGTTTCCAAATTGCTAAAAAGACGCAGCATCTCAAGAGCATCCCAACTCAGCGACTGCGCTTCGTCAATGATTAGTACCGCTTGTCGCCCCTCTTTTTTAAGGGATAATAGCTTTGTCTCTATTGCATTATGCAAGCCTTGATTATCACTATTTCCTTCCGTAACAATACCTAACTCTCTCGCAAATGCTTGGCGTAATTCATCAGGCGAAAGGTATGGATTGGGTAAATAGCAGGCTACAAATTTATCAGACAGATGATTAATTAATTTACGGCATAACAATGTCTTACCTGTACCGACTTCACCGGTTACTTTTATAAAGCCTTCAGACATACTCAATGCTGATAAAATGACTTTTAACGCTTCATTGTGTGGCGCAAGCGCACAAAAGAAATCCGTATTCGGGGTAAGCGAAAACGGCATATCTGTGAAGTGAAAAAAGCCCTGATACATAATTAGTTTCTATACCACTGATCAAGTAATGACTGAGTGCGAAGACGTTGTTTTTCCCACGTGTCCGGTTGCACAACTGATGGGCGTATCAAGATCACCAGCTCGCGCTTACTCTGCGTTTTGGCTTTGTTTTTAAACGCGTTACCAATGAATGGAATGTCGCCCAACAAAGGCGTTTTTGATTCTTGCTCACTGGTAACGGTTTCCATCAAACCGCCAATCACGACAATTTCTCCATCGCGGGCACGAATTACCGTATCTGACTCTCGGATATTACTTTGTGCCAGTGGCAGCAAGATTTGCTGATCGCCCACCTGAATGACTTTAGTCTGCTCTGCCGTTTCCGTTACTGATGGGTGAACGTGCAATATAACCGAGCCGCTTCTGTCAATTTGAGGGGTAACATCTAAGGCAATACCTGAAAAAAACGGGGTAAGTTCGATGTCATTTTCGTTTTCGGTTTGTGTCGCGCTTTGATCTTCACTGGTCGACACATCGGTGACAAAGTATTCGTCCTGACCCACTTTAATCACTGCTTTCTGGTTGTTAGTGACGGTCACTCTGGGGTTACTCAACATCTGAACATCACCTTGGGTTTGCAGCATATTGATAACGCCGTCAAAGTCACCTCGGGAAATTCTCAAAGTAGAAACGCCGCCAATATCTGTAGAGATTGAGTTCCCTATGCCATTAACTGCATTAATGGCTGGATCTATACCTGCAGCGGTATTTGCAGCAAAGTTTGACGCTATAGCTCCGCCACTGAAGCCAAAGTTCACACTGCCCGTCAAGCCGCTTGCAATACGATCCCAGCGCACGCCTTGCTGATAGCCGTCGTTTAGAGTGACTTCAATAATGCGCGCCTCTAATACCACCTGTCGCTGTAAGCTCTCTTGGCTTTGGTTTAAAAAGTCTTTCACCACTGCGATTTCGCTGGGCAGTGCTCGAACTGTGACCAAGCCCGCTTGGGGTGAAACCACAACCTGGCGGCCTTCTGTTGGCGAGACCAGTACTTTTAGTGCCTCTTTTAAATCGCTCCAAAAGTCGTTTTCACTGGTAGTCTGAATGTTTGAGCCATTGAGCTGTTGGATGTTATTGCCGCCAAGTCCGCCTTGGCCTCCAAAACCACCCTGACCACCTAGCGCGTTCCCGCTAATGTTGTTATTGCCGTTAATTCCAACGTTGTTGCCACCATTGTTTTGGTCTTGCTCACTTACCCCACCGGCAATAACGCTTACGTTAGATACACCGAAGCGCTTGATCATAAGAAAGTTAACCGGGATAGATTCCGTCTTTAGTTGAGAAGGCATAACCTGAATTACTTTCCCTTCCAAAAACACGTCTAACGGATACATTCTCGAAATAATGGTTAACACATCTTCTAACGCCACTTCTTTGAGCGTTAAGCTAATTTGCCCCGACACAGCAGGATGAACGGCGACACTGTAAGGTGTGTCTTCAATTAACGCGTCGAAAAACGGACGCACGTCTACATTGTTAGCAGAAACTGCGAACATTTTCTGTGATGTTGGCGCAGGTAACGCTTGATAACGGGCAACCTCTGCCAGCAGTTCTTGATTAAGCTGAGGGGGCGGTGTTGGTTTACTTGATGTCGTATTCTGAGAACGTGCTAGTTCATCGCGAATATGAGGTTTTACTTCCTCGCCAACACCATAAGATTGGCAACCTGCCACAACTAACGCTGCAGACAAAACCAATGTGTTAACAATGAGGCTATTTTTTAATTTCATATGCATACATTCTTAGTATTTTCTGCTGACGTCCGTCAGTGATAACCACGTTCTTGGGGTTAATTTTTGATACGGTGTATTCGTTCAGTGTGTCGCCCACGCGGTAAGATTTACCCGATATGATCGCGCTATAACCTGTACTGCGTTTAAAGATAGATTGAAGTGCTAGCTCTCCTGCTACCGCTTCATCATTGCTAGACACTGATGCACTGGCGATTGCAGGCCTAGTCGGGTCGACAGACGCAACTGCAGGTAAGCATGTTGCTATCGCTAAAGCTGTGACCACAATTCTTAACCGTTTCACACTCTCTCCTTACAGCGAGATAAAGGTTTCATTATTGCTTACCGTTGCTAACCCCAGTGCTAACGTGGCACTTGGGTAAGCTTCAACGTTGTAAGCAAAATCTGTTACTACGACTTTTTCAGGGGCGGCTTGAAGGCGCGCTAGGTAGCTACGCAGGTCAAAGTAACTTCCCTCAATAATTAAGCGCATGTTATGACGGTAAAACGGTGTGCTTTGAGACTCACCGTCACCAAAGCGTACTGTTTCGGTAGGCTCGACCTTAAAATTCACTAAACGTACGTTGTCTTCTTCGTTTAGAAGCGTCATAAGCAGCTCGGGCATTCGATCGGCTGCGACAAACCCTTCATTAAGTGAAAGTAGTGCCTCATCAATTGATAGTAGGTCTTTTCTGGCCTTATCGAGTTCTAGCTGCGTGCGCTTTGTATAATCGATGGTTAGCGCTTCTTGAATAGCATCTCTTTGAATGACCAATGCTTTGTGCTCGCTCTCCTTTCTGATGACTGCTTTATCGGTTGCAGACAAGTCATCAAGTGCAGGCGAAACACCGAACCAGAAGAATAGATAGATAATGAGAGCAAAACTCACCCATGTAATTAGCTGTTTTTCTCTGCTTTCAAGAGCGGAGAATTTCTCAGAGAGCTGCTGGTACTGATTCATCAGCGTCTCCTTCAAAATCTGTGGATATCAAGAATTGTTTCACGTTTTCTTTGCCGTCTACTTCATCAAACTGCACTGAAGAAAATGACTTACCTTGGAAAAACGGAGACTGCTGCAACTTTTTAAGCCACACAGGTATAGATGAAGGCGCCAAGGTTTGGCCTGACAGGCGAATGGTTTGTGTATCGATATCAATACTCGTCAGCCATAGGTTCTGATTGTGGAAATTAGCCAAGTCGTCCATCACCTCGCCGTACTTTGTTGCGTCAAATGACAACTCTCCGCTATCAAGATACGCTAACAGACGTCTTCGGTTTTCAATTTTGGCGTTCACCTTTTCAAGCTGTTGCTGAAGCGACTGGGTGTCTCGTTTCTTCTCGAGTGCAGCGCTTAAGGTTTTAATTTCGCTATTCAGTTGGCTAATCGCGTTTGTTTTTTCATTTAACTTTTTCTGCTTCGCCCCCAACGTAATATTGAGCGCGATTACCACCACCAACATGACACCTATTGCCGCGCCATTAAGCCAAAGTACCTTCGAGAATGGTAACCGCTCTTTCTTTGGTTTAAGAGAGTCCTGATAGAGGTTTATCGTTCTTTTCATGCCACCTCTCTCGCTGCAACAAGTGCACTTGCTAACGCAAAGTGGCAGGCAGGTTCAACTACATCGGCTAAATTAAGCTGTGAAGTAAAGACATTCATGGCAACGGGCTGAAACGGCTTCAGCCGTTCGATCACTGGCACACAGTCAAATTGAGTTTTAAACAGAATTTCTTTTAAAGGCGGCTGCTTAAGTTGCGACTCATAGAAATCCATTGAGCGTTGAATTTCTAATCCCAAAGTATCACTTAGCTGTGACAGGTCTGTTTGCTCATTAACTTTGCTTACAAATCCACGTAAGCGACGTGCCAACCAAATAGCCTGAGAGCGCACTATCATTAAAAACGGTTCACTGTTGGGCTCTTGGATGATGAGTAGTCGCGCATAGTCATCATTTGGCACCATTTCAGTTGCTAACACTTCTTTGGTGTGGATATGTGTAAGCTGCTTGTCTTTCTTTTTTGCCATGCTCGCTGCGACGGCAGCAAGTGAGGACCTTTCGGCAGCGAATACATTTATCTTTTGGCCGCCACTCCGACTTTTAACCGGGTAGTCGACATAGTCTAAAACCATGTTGCTGGAGTCATAGGGAACCAGCTCTCCGAGAGTCCACGGTAACGCTGTTGTAATATCCTCTTCTGCCATTTCTGGCTTATCAACCTGTACCATGTGGTACATATGCTGTGAAAGCACTATAGAAACATTACAGGTCGACTTAGCAAACGGGCTTAACGCCGCCGATAGCTGTTGCTTGAGAGGCTGATGCTGATCATAGGGAATTGAAGAAACAGAATTAAGTGAAACAGCGTCGCCACTGCGCTCTATAGCCACAATGTGTAGCTCAGAAGCACAGACCGATACGCCTACAGTGACGCTAGTTTTTTTACTTTTCGAAGAAAATAAGCGTGAAAGCATATATCTACTTAATTCGTTAATGCCGAGTATTATCTTATAATCAACAATACCTTATGGCGCCAATAAGTAACATGGCATTAACTCAAAAGTAGACTAATTATCTAAATAGAACAAATACCTATATAAGCATAGGCCTATATTGTGCACCCTCGTTTATGTGGCCAGTTTAATCGCTTAAATTTGTTACTGTTCCATTTGCAGGAAAATAGTCGAAATACGCGCCGCTACTTAAGCTGAAGCGACACCAATAGTTGTCTTCGTTCTCTTCAAGTTCAGCATAGTAGTCTGCATGGATCTTAAAGCCGTCCACGCGCAGTGGTGTCGCCATTAGCGACGTCCATATTTTTTCACACCCTTCACTAGAAAGCTCTGCGGTCGGCCATCCGTTGTGATTCATTCGCACCGGAGTACGATTCGTTTCTTTGCCCGACTCGTTGTAGTGAATCAGCATTATCATAGTGGTGGGTTGGCGGACTCGCCATTGCCAGTGAGACGAGACGACGTGACGCTTAAACGTATCTAGATTTAGTGCAAATGCGGTGATTGTGGTGTCTTGCTCGTCGGTATGAAGAAAGTTGATAGTGACGCCAAAGGTAATTGCAAAAATAGCTGCAATAGCCGCTTTAAAAACATTAGACGTGGAAGGTTTCTTTTTGTTGGTTTTATTCATTGTCGATTCCCCATGCCTTTGTTCAAGTCGTTAGCGCTTGTTAGGCATTGTTCTATTTTATCGACATTTTGAAGAAAAAATGAAGTAGGTATAAATAAACCTTAAGAATTTCTGGTTAAAAAACGAAGACTCAGCATTATGGCAACGGCTTGTGCAATATCGTAATTCCCCAAAAATCACCGTCTTTTTGCTTTAATTGCCAGCCATTTTTTATGAGTGATTTTCGGGTGTAATAGTTAGTCATACCATGCCCGAATAGCACTATCCGCTCGTGTTTCTCACACAGTTTTTCAATACGCTCGGAAACAAGATTAACCCTTTGCTTGGCAGCTTTGAAACTTTCAAATCGACCTTTAAATCCTATAAACCATAATGCACGACTTAAGACGACCCAGTGCCAACTGCGCAAGGTGAACGGAAGTTTGTAGTAAGGAATATCCATTTCTTTAAGATGGGGCAACTCTTCATCAATTTGAGTCGCGCCGTAATAAGCCGCAGACAATTTAGCCCTTAGTAACGGGCTAACCACAATGTAGCTGTCGTCGATATGGGTCTTCTGCTTTGGGTGACTCGTTGGATCGAGTATCGATTTATCATAGTTACGCACCCACTGAGCATATTGAGCTGCGTTTACTTTGTCATTATGCGCCGAGAGAGGCTTACCGTGTCTAATAAGTACGACTTCCTTGACGGAAGTATTGTTTATCACGTCCATGTTCATTTTAAGTCGTCTACTTTATCCTGTTGGGCTAGCTAATCAATGGCGATTGAGCCACCTTATTGCTTTTCAAGCAAAGATGGCTCCTTCTAATGCGTAACTTTCACGGGTTACGCGCTTGCCAATACAGCATCCACAGGCTCATCCGATTGAACTGCACCAGAAACTTTCATTGAGATATAAGAAGACAGCGCTTCCTGTTGTGCTTTGTCCAAGCGTAATCCATGTTTTGTTCTGCGCCAAATCACGTCTTCTAGACAACAAGCCCACTCGCACTCTATAAGGTAATCAACTTCTGCCTGATACATACCAGCCCCGAAATGAGTCCCCATAGCATCTACTGACACTTTACCTTTAAGAAACTTATAACATAGTAAGCCATACTGTCTTGCGTAGCGTTCAGCGATAGCGCTATCTAGCCAAGAAAACTCGGAAGTTAGTTGAGCAACTAGCGATTCTTGACTCTCAAATGCACCACCTGGTAGCGGTACTTCTTTGGTCCACGCTTTTTTCGCTTTCGGGAAACATGAGACAAGTTTATCTACCGCGTGCTCTGAAAGCTTTCGATAGGTTGTAATCTTGCCGCCGAAGATATTCAGTAATACGGGCTTTCCAGCCTCACCCTTAAGCTCTACTTTATAGTCCCGAGTAAGTTCTTGTGCTGACGCGTTTTTCTCTTCTAAGAGTGGGCGCACGCCACTGTAAGTATGGACTATATCTTCGCGCGTTACTTTGGACTTGAAGTAGTTGTTTACGACGTCAATTAAGTAATCAGTCTCTTCGTTTGAAATTGCAGCGTCAGACGGATTACCTTTAAAGTCTTCGTCTGTCGTGCCCACAAGTGAGAAATCACCTTCGTAAGGGATCACGAATACAATACGCCCGTCTTTATTTTGCAGAATGTACGCTTCATCAGAGTTATATAGCTTGGGAACGACAAAGTGACTTCCCTTTACCATGCGCATCGCATTGGGGTTGTGAATATTTACCAAGCGATCTAGAAACGATACTGCCCACGGTCCAGCCGCATTGATAATTGACCTGGCCTTAACTGTAAACGTTTTCCCTTGAGACGTTTTAAGCTCCACATTCCACAAATTATCTAACTTTTCAGCTTTAACGCATTCAGTACGCGTATATATCTTCGCCCCCTGATCTTGGGCAGCTAGTGCATTTAGTACCACTAAGCGTGCGTCATCTACCCAACCATCTGAGTATTCAAAACACGTTGAAATATCGCTAACCAGCGGGCTTTCACTGGTGGTCGTTAGCTTACGTGAGCGCGGTAACATATTGCGCTTAGCCAATGAGTCATAGAGGAATAAACCAATTCGTATCATCCACGCAGGGCGTAAATGCTTTTGGTGAGGCAAACGAAAACGTAACGGCCACATGATGTGAGGCGCTTTCTTCAACAACACTTCACGTTCTGCCAGCGCTTCTTTCACTAGGCGAAATTCATAATGTTCTAAATACCTAAGTCCACCATGAATTAATTTGCTGCTAGAAGAAGACGTTGCGCCTGCGAGGTCACCTTTCTCGCACAAAGCAACCGAAAGCCCGCGTCCCGCAGCGTCAAGCGCGACGCCTACGCCGTTAACACCGCCGCCAACGACTAAAACGTCGACTGTCTGTTCAGTTTGATTGCTTTGACTCATACATTGCCTCTAGTGGTATTTATATGGATATCCTCATATGGTTGTCTATTTGACAAGCAAAAAGAAAACATGTCAACACAAAACGAACATTTACGAACATTAAAGAAAGTTAAAATTCGTAGTTAAAAGGAATGAACAAATCCAATCGCAACAATATTTGACTGATTTACATTGAAAAATACGTGGTGTGTAAGAGCGCTTGCGGCAACAGTGCGTAATGTTTAAAGAAGGCTGCCAAAAAGTAGAATGCGAGCAAAACCGAGAACAGGTTTAAAAGTAGTGGAAAACTATAGCAAATAGATGGTCACGCTTTGACAAAGGTGATGTTATTTTCTTCGATTATCTTGCTTATGCTGGGCGGCGGCGTTTTATCACAAACCAAGCAATCAACCTGTGAAATGTGCCCCTGCTCCACCATTGCGCGGCGTTCAAACTTACTGTAGTCCGCAGCTAATATAACGTGTTGAGTATGTTCCAAAATGGCTTGGGACACTTTCACTTCTCTGAAATCAAAGTCAAGTAGGGCACCGTCCGAACTAATACCACTGATACCGATTATGCCGTAATCCATGCGGAACTGGCTTATAAAATCGCAGGTTGCCTCGCCAATGATTCCGCCATCGCGATAGCGAACTTCACCGGCAGCAATTATGACGGAGAAATCCTCTTTAGCCGAAAGAATGGTAGCAACGTGAATATTGTTGGTTACTACGTGAAGATTTTTGTGGTTGAGCAACTTAGTTGCAATCATTTCCGTCGTCGTACCGATATTAATGAACAACGATGCGCCGTCAGGGATCATTGCAGCCACTGCCTCAGCAATTTTCTCTTTGACTTCGCTGTTTTGGGTTTTCCTTTCCTGATATGGCGTGTTTTCCCAACTTCTGTTTAGGCCAGCACCACCATGATAGCGGCTCACCACACCATTTTCGGCAAGCTGGTTAAGGTCTCGGCGGATTGTTTGCGGCGTAACTTCGCAAGCACTGACCAAATCGTCAATAGACATAAAACCATGTAGCTTTATAAGCCCAACAATTTTTTCGTGTCTTTGCGTTTGATTCATCGCGAGTCCTCAGAATTAGAAAATTACATCAATTATACGTGCTTAACTTCAATGTTCCCATAACAAAACGAAACGCCAATGTTCGTTTTCGAAAATATAGCATTGTTAATCCTGTGTAAATGATGCAAACTCTATGAAAACTATCTTCAGGAGTGACCTTATGGGACAACATATCCTTGCCATTGACCAAGGTACAACAAGCTCTCGCAGCATCATTTTTTCTCCAAAGGGCAGTATAGACGCTATTGCACAGCAGGAATTCTCTCAAAAATATCCGAAAGATGGCTGGGTTGAGCATGATCCAGAGGAAATTTGGGAAAGCGTTGTCTCTACCCTCAAAGAAGTTTTCAATAAATGTTCATTAACACCATCAGATATCGCAGCCGTTGGTATCACTAACCAGCGCGAAACAACCTTAGTGTGGAATAAAAACACTGGTGAGCCTGTCTACCCGGCTATCGTTTGGCAAGACAGACGCACAGCCCAGCTTTGTCGTGATTTAAGTGAAGACGAAGAGCTCGTCTCACACATTACTGAATCGACAGGGCTTCTGTTAGACCCTTATTTCTCTGCCACAAAAGTAGCTTGGATATTAGACAATGTAGAAGGTGCAAGACAGCAAGCCGAGGACGGAGAGCTGCTGTTTGGAACCGTAGACACGTTCCTTATATGGCGCTTAACGGGTGGTGAGTCACACAAAACTGATGCCACCAATGCCTCGCGTACAATGCTGTTCGACATCAATAACCAATGCTGGGATGAGAAATTACTTAATAAATTCAATATCCCACGCTCAATGCTACCCGAGGTGATGGATTGTGCGGCTGACTTTGGTGTAACGAAAGAAGACATCATAGGTAGAGCTATTCCTATCCAAGGCGTAGCAGGCGACCAGCAAGCAGCATTAGTTGGCCAAGCATGCTTTGAAAAAGGCATGGCCAAGAGCACCTACGGTACCGGCTGTTTTATGATATTGAACACTGGTGACGCCCCTTTGCAATCGAAAAACCGATTACTCACCACCGTTGGGTATCGTTTAAACGGCAAAACGACTTATGCGCTTGAAGGCAGTATTTTTATGGCCGGCGCAACCGTTCAATGGCTCAGAGATGGCCTGAAGCTTATCGACGATGCCGCCGAATCTGAGGCACTTGCACAGCGAGCAAGACAAGATAACGGCGTGTTCCTTGTCCCGGCATTTACTGGTTTAGGCGCACCTTATTGGGATCCAGATGCCCGTGGCGCAATTTTAGGTTTAACCCGCGACACAGGCATTAGCGAAATCGTTGCTGCGGGACTTCAGTCTGTTTGCTACCAGACTAAGGACCTGCAAAAAGCAATGGAAAGCGATGGCGCTCGCCCCACAACTATTCGTGTAGATGGCGGTATGTCGCGTAATGATTGGGTTATGGGCTTTCTTTCAGACATATTGGGCGCTGAAGTAGAACGCCCTGAGATTACGGAAACCACCGCTCTTGGTGCTGCCTTCTTAGCAGGATTACAGGCTGGTGTCTTCAATTCAATCGACGATTTAACCCATTGTTGGAAGAGTGATAGCGTTTTCACTCCAAGATTGACCAAGCAAGAACGTGATCAAGCCTATGATGGTTGGAAAGCCGCCGTCGACCGTATCCGCTGTAGTTAATTTGTAGCGGACATCGCATTAGAGCGTCCCTGAAAACCAAATCGGGCTCTCCTATTTGGCATAAAGGAAAACGATAACCCCTAATATTGGTTTTTTATTAGGCCATTATCGTTTTCCTTCCTCCTATACCGCACTGTTCTCTAAACGACCTGAAAGCTCTGTATTGAAGTGAAGCCTCTTCATTCAAAAAGTCATTACAGAGCGCTAAAAATCTAGCGTACAGCGTTCAAACTTACCTCAACAGCCTCCTTTGTTTACAGCCTACTATTCATTACCGTCTATAAAACATTCAATTTCTCTCAATATTTTTATGGTAAACGTTTACCCAACTATGTTATAAAGTTGTTACTGTTTATGGTAGCCATCCCTACAATCGCCTACCAGGACGCTAAAAACACACTCGACACGACTCAAGACACTATTAAAAAATTTACCTTGGGGGTAATAGAATGAAGACACAATTCAAGTTAGGTTTGACTGCACTTGCGGTAGCGCAATGCTTAAATATCAGCATTGCTTCAGCACAAGAAGTGGCCGATGTTGATAAACAAGCTGATATCGACGAAACCGAAGTTATCACTGTCCGTGGTTTCGGTAGCACATTAACCCGTTCACTACAGCACAAGAAGTTAGCTGATTCGACGGTAGAAATTATCTCCACAGATGACTTGGGACAACTCCCCGATGTGACAATCACTGATGCCCTCGCGCGTTTACCAGGTATTGCAGCAGACCGTGATCGCGGAAATGCGAGTCAGATTTCTATTCGAGGTATGGGGCCGCGTCTAAACCTTGCAACCATGAATGGCCGAGAAATTGTTAGCGGTGAACCAAGCCGTAGTGTTCGTTTTGAACAATTCCCTGCGGAACTTATTAGCTCAGTTGAAGTTTTTAAAAGCCCTTTAGCAAGTAATATTGAAGGGGGTATCTCAGGCTTGGTTAACATGCAATTCGTAGAACCGTTGACCAAAGATCAAAGGTCAGTAAATATCAGCGGGCACTTGATGGATTATCCTTTAGCAGACGATATCCCCACAGCCGACTCCCAAGGTTATCGCGCTAATTTCAGTTATATCGACCCTATTTCAGATACATTTGGTATTGCGTTTGGCGTTGCCGTTCAAGACCAACCCTCTCTACAAAAAGATGTTACCTCGTGGGAATACAATAATGTTCAGGCTGAACAAGGTGATGTTAATGGTAATGGCATCTCTGAAGCGGCCCCTTGGGGAGCACAGACGGCTACGAAAGGAGGTGACAACCAACGAGTTGGTGCAATGACAGTACTTCAATGGCTACCAAATGAAAGTTTAGAACTAAAATATGACCTCTTCTATTCCAAATTTGATATTGAAGAACGAGAAGATCAAATCTGGTTCGACGGTTGGGGTAACTGGGGCGGCTTAAATAACTGGAACGTTTCAAATGCCAGCAACCCGCCGCAAATCATAACTAAACCCGATGGTTCAGAACAAATCGTTTCAGGTGGAATGTTGTGGTGCGGTAGCCACACTGCAAATAATTCTACTTGGTTCCAGAAAAACGAACTCGTCAGTACAGGCTTAAATGCTGAATGGCTTGGCGATGTATGGAAAGTTAACGCGGATATCGGCTACTCAGAAGCGTCAATTACCTCGCGCTGGGTAAATATTCAGTCGTGGTATTGGGATGCTGATGCGGATGCAAATGGCATGGACTATAGCTGGGACACTACCACTGACCGCTTATCAATTGGCACCGGTTATGACATAAGCGATGCTACAGATTACGGCCTTAACTACATGCAAGTGGACAACGACCGCCTGTTAGAAGATGAAATGATCACTGCCAAGCTTGATTTCGCTCGGCCAGTCGAGTGGGGAGTTATTGATGCCATGAGCTTCGGCGGGCGTTGGACAGATAGAGAAAAAGACAATGATGTGGTTAGCTGGCAACAAAGTGTAGCCAATAGTAGTGCCAATGTAGACGCCTTTACTTACGAGCTTGGTGAAGGCTATGACGTCCCTGCGCTTTACAGCATACGAAATTGGTCAGAAGTAGCGCAGGAAGCGTTTGGCGGGATAGATAACCGCAACCAGCATACCCAGACTAATGCCGATATACTTAATAGCTGGAATGTTCAAGAAACTAATACTGCATTGTATGTTCAGTTTAATCTGTTAGGTGAAATTGGCGGTATCTCGTACACGGGTAATGTAGGTGTGCGATACATCAGTACCGAATCTACTTCATCCGGTTTTCAGCAAGCTGACGGGGGAGAGCTAACTGCGGTATCGATTGACCATGACTATAGTGAGGTGCTGCCTGCGCTAAACTTACGTTTTGACATTACGGAAGATTCGCAAATTCGCTTTGGACTTTCACGTGCTATATCTCGTCCGCCTCTCATTGAAATGCGTACAGGCTTACAACTTAACACATCTTCTACGGTTAACACTGCTTCTGGCGGTAACCCCCAGCTAAATCCATTCATCGCGGATCAAGTTGACCTGGGCTATGAATATTTCTTTGCTGAAGATGCTGCTCTTACCGTGTCACTCTTCTTTAAAGACCTAAAGAGTCATGTTGGTGCAGCTACAGATACACTTAATATAAATGGTGAAAGTTACCAATTTACCGGCCCTGTGAACGGTGATGGTGGTCAGATTCGCGGCGTTGAAGTGATGTATCAGCAAGCGTTTAACATGTTGCCAGAACCTTTTGATGGCTTGGGCATTTATACCAACTACAGCTATACAGATACTAACGTGACGGAGTTTGAGCCTGAAAACAACCCATTGACTATGGGTGGCTTATCTAAAAATGTAGGTAGTTTAACTCTTTGGTATTACAAAGCAGGTATTGATGCGAAGGTGTCATATAACTACCGCAGTGCATACACTAGCGTAGGTAGCTGGGATCCAGGTGCCGTTTTCACTATAGACGACGAAGCCACGGTTGATGCCAGCATTGCCTACGAAGTGACCGAAAACTTAAAAGTAATGTTACAAGGTCAGAACCTAACGAATGAAGCGTCTACGTCATACTTTGACAACGACCCTACCCGACCACGTCAATACGCTGAATGGGGACGCCGTTACTTGTTAGGCTTCCAATACGCGATGTAAGTGCGTTGTATCGGCACTGCTCTTTCATATAAGGGCAGTGCCTTTTTGCATTTAAGCCAACTAGGCTTGTCTATTTTTAAATTCATCTAGGCTAGAGCAATGACTTCTATTTCCCGATTTAGCTTTTTACTCTGTTGTCTGTTGTGGTTAGGCGCGTGCCAGCCCTTCACGTCTTCTTCTAATCCACCGCATTCTTCATCGCCTTTTCTAAGTGAAGTAGTTCCTTTCAATCAAGACTGGCAATTTAAGAAGGCGGATGAGGCGATTTCGCCTGAGCAAATACCTCAAGCATGGGAAACTATTGCTCTTCCACACACTCCCCAGTTAGAGCCTGAAGTGGTAAATGACCAATGGCAAGGTATTGCCTGGTATCAAAAATCGTTTTCAGTGCCAGCAGAGTGGCTTGAGCAAGCGGTGTTTATTCGTTTTGAGGGAGCAATGAATGCTACAGAGGTTTGGCTTAATGATGAGAAAGTGGGTACTCACTTAGGTGGATATTTGCCATTCACTTTCGATTTAAGCCCTTACCTGGTGTCAGGAAGGAATACCCTCCGCGTGCGCTTAGATAACCGTGACAATGACGTTACAGGCCCGAAGCCACTTACATTGCTCGATTTTAATACCTACGGTGGCTTATATCGCGATGTTAATCTTCTGGTAAAAAATCCCTTGATGATTACTGATGAGATGCATGCTAACGAAGTGGCCGGTGGCGGTGTTTTTGTCACCTTCCCTTTAGTCGAGAAAGTGAAATCTGAAGTAAACATTAAAACACATGTAGCTAACACCAGCGGTGAAGAAAAAACTTTTACTCTAGCCCAAACTTTGTCATTTGATGGAAGTGACGTTCACAAGGTAAGCCAACAATACACTCTGCCGGCAGGTGAAAAGCGTCACTTTAATCAGTTACTTACAGTAACTGAACCTGCCTTATGGTCTCCTCAGCACCCCAATTTATACACACTGGACACTGTATTGTCGCATGACGATACAACTATAGAACATCAATCGCGAAACATCGGTATTCGCTCGTTTGTCTTCAATGATAAAAATGAGCTACTGATAAACGGTGAAAAAACCTTTCTTCGCGGTGTCAACCGCCACCAGGAATATCCGTTTGTTGGCTACGCAACCTCTGCTCAGGCTGATTACCGCGATGCCGTAAAAATCAAATCGGCGGGTTTCGACTACGTTCGACTGTCCCACTACCCTCACTCAACAGCATTTATGAAGGCGGCAGATGAATTGGGCTTAGTGTTACTGGATGCAATATTGGGTTGGCAATATTACAACCCTACTAAAGAGTTCGAAGCTCATACCTTAAAAGCGTGTGCTGATTTACTACGCCGAGACCGTAATCACGCTAGCGTCATTGCATGGGAGTGCTCGTTAAACGAATCAGATATGCCGGACGAATTTATCGCAGCACTATCTGATACAGCACATGCCGAATACCCTGGCGCCTATTCCGCAGGATGGGAACTCGGCTACGATATTTTTGTACAAGCCCGCCAACACCGACTGCAGCATTATGAAACACCCATAGACCCTTACATTGTATCTGAGTACGGGGACTGGGAATATTACGCGCAAAACGCGGGTTTAAATCAGGATAGCTGGCAAGATTTGCAGGAAGATGAACGCACTAGCCGTCAATTACTAAATAGTGGTGAAAAGCGCCTGCTGCAACAGGCAAAGAACCTTCAAGAAGCCCACAATGACAACTTTACCGTACCCGCCTTTGCAGACGGTTACTGGGTCATGTTTGATTATAACCGCGGCTACGCCGATGACATTGAAGCTTCGGGTATCGCCAGTATTTATCGCCAGCCTAAATTCAGCTATTACTTTTTCCAAAGTCAAAGGAATGCAGACGAACAGGCCCCGCAATTTGAAAGCGGTCCCATGGTGTATATCGCAAGTAATTGGGTTGAAACGTCAATCACTAATGTGCGCGTTTTTTCAAATGCCGAGAGCGTCGCGCTTTACCTCAACGATCGCTTAATTGCGACGCAAAGCCCCGACACTGATGCTTTGAGTACGCACTTAGCGCATCCTCCCTTTACCTTCACAATAGACAACTTCGAGCCTGGTACATTGCGTGCTGAAGCGCTTATTAGTCATAAAATTGTCGCCCGTCATAGCGTCACCACACCTGAGCAAGCTACTGCGTTAACACTACGACTCGACACCTCAGGTATTGCTCCTACTCCCTACGTGAAAGACAAAGTATTTGTATACGCACAAATGGTAGATGCTAAGGGCAATCCTGTTCGCACAAATAATATCGAGCTGAATGCTGAAGTTGAAGGCGATATTAGATTATTAAATCAGAGCCCCATTACGACATCACGGGGAGAAGGTGCTTTATTAATTGAAATCGGTGAAACACTTAAAAACGCCGAAATCACGGTTACTGCCAAAGGTCTAAAACCTGCAACATTGTCACTTGAAAAGTAAGGAAAGACCCATGCATATATTAGTCACTGGGGGTGCTGGCTATATCGGCTCACATACCTGTATCGCGTTAATTGAAGCAGGCCATTCTGTTGTGGTAATTGACGACTTCTCAAACAGCCACACCGAAGCACTAAGGCGGGTAGAAGATATTTGTGATACAGAGATCTCTCATTATGAGGGTGACGTGGGGGATGAAGAGCTGCTCAGACGTGTTTTCTCAGAGCATAACTTTGATGGCGTCATTCACTTCGCCGGCTCAAAAGCAGTGGGGGAATCTGTTGAAAAACCTATGCTTTATTACCGAAACAACGTTACTGCCAGCCAGACTTTAATAGAAACTATGCATCAGGCTGGCGTACATACGTTAGTGTTTAGCTCTTCAGCGACAGTTTACGGCGACCCGCAAACTGTACCTATTGTGGAAGACTTTCCCGTGGGCGCGACCAATCCCTACGGCAGAAGTAAACTCATGGTAGAGCAAATCATACAAGATTTTGCGACTTCCACCGCTCAATTTAACGGTATTATTTTGCGCTACTTTAACCCAGTGGGCGCTCATCCTTGCGGACGGATTGGAGAGGACCCAAGTGGTATCCCAAATAATTTAATGCCTTTTATTGCACAAGTGGCCGTGGGCAAGCGCTCCCATCTGGCTGTATTTGGCGATGACTACCCCACCAGTGATGGTACTGGAGTGCGCGACTATATACACGTATGTGACTTAGCGGAAGGGCATGTTCGCGCTTTGGAGCAATTGTATGGTAAACCGGGTAGTCATTGCTTTAATCTAGGTACAGGTAGCGGTGTTTCAGTGCTAGAGATGGTAGACGCCTACGCGAAAGCAAGTGACCGACCTATCCCTTATCAAATTGCCCCCCGTCGCCCTGGCGATGTGGCACAGTGTTACGCCAACTCAAGTCACGCCAAAGCGGTGTTGGGATGGCAAGCCACCCGCACCTTAGAAGACATGGTGAAAGACAGTTGGCGATGGCAGTCGTCTAACCCTAACGGCTATCGTGAAGCCTAACTGGTAGGAAAGTTAAGATGTTCTCAAAAATATTCGCAACCTCAATCGTCTTGGCTACTATGAGCTTAACTACAGCAGGCTCAAGTAGCGCAGTAAGTTTGACCAACACCACGTTACCCCCTACCCCCGTGACAGTAGAAAACGGTCGGTTGTTATGGGACAACGGCGACCAAGTCTACTTGTTTGGTGCCAACTACAGTGCACCGTTTGCCTATGGTTATCGCGCTATCGCTCGACGTGGAATCGATCACAAAGTCGCTATCGATATAGACGTGGACCATATGGCTCGGCTTAAGCTAAATGCCTATCGCATTCACGTATGGGACAAAGCCATCAGCGATAAAGAAGGCAATCTCATCGACAATGAATATCTTGAGTTATTCGATTATCTGATGATGCGCCTTCAAGAGCATGGCATTCGCGCTATCATCACTCCCATTGCATGGTGGGGAGCGGGCTATCCCGAACCAGATCCCGCTGAGCCTGGATTTGCAGTGGGCTACAGCAAAAACGATATGAATGAAAAGCCTGCGCTTATTGCCGCCCAGCAGCGCTATCTGACTCAGTTTATGGCGCACAAAAACCGTTACACTGGGCAACTCCTTGGTAGCGACCCTGAAATTATCGCCTTTGAGCTTTTTAATGAGCCCAAACATCGCTTAGCCCCACAAAAGAGTGCGGCGTATATCGAAACCTTAATTAAAACTGTTAAAGACGCAGGTGTTACCAAGCCTTTGTTCTATAACATTAGTGAACAAGGTGACCAGAGAGACTTTGCCAAAGCGGTATGTAACACGTCAATAGATGGTATCGCGTATCAGTGGTATCCCACTGGTTTATTAAAATACAGTGCGTTGAATACCAATGTACTGCCTGCGGTTTCAACGTATACCAACCCATTTAGCGATATCAGCGGGTGCAGTAATAAAGCGCGTATGATTTACGAATTTGACGCAGCGGATATTACAAATAGCGTAACGTACCCCGCGATGGCACGAAGCTTTCGCGACGCGGGGTTTCAATGGGCCACTCAGTTCGCTTACGACCCTGCAGTAATTGCAGACACTAACTCAGACTACAATACGCACTACTTAAACTTATTGTATACGCCAGCGAAAGCAATAAGTCTGATGATTGCCGGTGAAGAGTTTCGTACTTTACCCCAAGACTATCACGCACCTGCGTACCCACAAAGTAACCAGTTTCATCATACGACGCTGGATTACCTCACTGATTTATCGGTGTTTGATGATACTAAACAGTTTTACTATACAAACAGCACCACTCGCAGCCCTAAAGATATCGATAGCCTCACTCACATTGCTGGGGTTGGCTCATCTGAGTTAGTTAATTACTCAGGCTCTGGCGCCTACTTTTTAGATAAACAGGGCGACAAACAATGGCGATTAGAGGTATTTCCCGATGTGATCAGTTTGCAAGATCCTCATCAGAACTCCAGTCTGAACCGTGAAGTGAGCCGCCTATCAGTCAAAGCTAATAGTATGACCCTTTCTCTACCTGGTCTAGGCCAGCGCTTTGTCGTCACTGGCATCAATGAAGGCAACGACTATCAAACTCAGGCTTCAGGGGGTAATTTCGCTGTCGCGCCTGGGGTATATTGGGTATCTGCGTCAGAGGCTAAGCCTTCAGGTGACATCGACACGGCCTATTACTTACCCCCAATCAAACCAAGTGAAACCATCGTGACTCACCAACCCCAACGTCAGCGCAATCTTGGCGAGGCATTGACCTTCACTGCCGCGGTACAAAGTGTGACACCCAACCCCACTGTTACCTTAAATATACGTTATGAGGGTCATAGTGGCTTTGTTACCTTACCAATGCAACAAGAAGATAAAGGGCTTTACCACGTCACACTAGAGAATGACGATATGTGGAAACTGTCTGGTAAATTGGAATACGCCTTTACCGTTACAGATGGTGATATCACAGTAACCTACCCTGATAACCAACCTGGCAAACCACAGGATTGGGATTTCCTAAATAGCGCTTACTTTCACACATTATTGCAACCTGCAGGCAGTCCTGTACTTCTCTTTGATCCAAGCGAAGCGAGAGGGACGTTTGTACCTCCGCAAAACACTGTAAGCTGGCCGACCTCTTCGGCCATATTGGAAGGCGAAACAGTGACGCTCAAAGTCTTTGACGATAACCTACAGACTGGTGGTCCATTACTGCGTACGGATCTCCCTAAGAATGCCACTTTGATAGATCGTTCCTTAGAGGAATATGACGCTATTGCACTACGCGTTCGTTCATTAGGCAAAAGCGACAGGTTGCAATTTGGCGTTATTGCTAACGATGGGCTGGCTTACGGCACTGATTTTACTGTAAGTGACGAATGGAAAACCTTGATTCTCCCTGTTTCGGCCCTAAAACCCACTGCGACCTTATTAACTCGTGCGTATCCTATATTTATGCCACTTACTATGGGGCCATTTGAAGAGCAATCCCCTTTGGATATTCACCAGATCACAGGGCTTCAATTTATATTACCACCACTCAAACGCGCACCTAAAAACAGTTGGCGTGGCATTGAAGTGGGTGAAATTGCACTGGTGAAGATGGAATAAGCTAAGTTACCGTACGTATCTCCTCCATTTCCAACCTCTTGCTAAAGTGATGAGTTTGGAAATGGAGTACGGGAACACCCATGATTCAGGCGCGATGACTGGAAAAGCGGATTGGGTTGGCGTCACGTAGGATAACTTTTTAACTCACCTGATTAGTGAGTCACGCTGAACTATAGATTTTTGTTTAGCTCCAAATGAGTCGCACTATCACATGATTCGTTGAGCATAACTTTACTCCACCTTTCATCAAAAAGCGGTTTAAGAAATAAAGGGTATCCATCTGCCACAAAGTTAATGTCTCTTAAGGTTTGGCTTTTCATAGGCGTAGATGTAATGTGAGTCAGCGCGCTGTCTAGATCACTCGTTACCGCTTGTCCTAGCTCACTCTTAGAACACAGTAAGCGCTTTGTTCCTCTTAGCTGCTGTGACAGTTCACTGATTTGATAAACATTAAGCGCATCGAGTTCTTCTTCTGGTAATGCTGAAAGCTCGCGGTGCCCTACATAGCCAAAGTCTATTCTTCCACTTTCCAGTAGGGCAATGGTGTGCATGCCTAAGTCTTTGCCTAACCCATTTAAACGAACCACATTGTTTTTTGTAGCCCATTGCTCAACAGTATCGGCGTATACGTTATTCACATCGTTGTAGAGTACCGTTCTCAAATTTTGCTGAAGCAGTGCGCGTAAAGAAATGGACTCAAAATATTCCTGCGTTGGCTGAGGCTGCGCGGTATCTAATTCATTTTTCAATGAAGGCTGAAGCGCGTTTCTTGCAACAATGAGTAGCGGTAAGTTTATAGAGGTTGGCTGGGAGTAATATCCCCACTCAGCGCGTTCTTCTTGGTAAGCGGCGCCATAAAAACAATACACTTTTTGCGCGGATTGTTGATGCTGTACCAACGACCATGCACGTTTAACCGGATAAGCTTCAAATTGGTGTTCGTAGTTATGCAGGTGTGTAGAGAGGTACGCCATGGCGTCATAGATGGGCCCTGAAGTGATACTGACACCACTGCCTTCAATTCCAAGCTCGGGTGGTCGCAACCATACTACTGTAGGCTTTTTGGAGGCGCAGCTTTCCCCTTCACATTCGCCGTCTGTTTGCGCAAACAACACGCTGCTTTTAAGACACAACAAAACAAAAGCCACCAAGGTTACTACTACTGACACTGCAAAAACCCAACCTTTTACACGTAATTCTTAAAGCTCACTCATCGCGTTTATGGGAAAACAACAATGGGAATATGATGAAATTATTTTAAGGTAATCGGAGGAAGAATGGCGGGCACCAATCTCATAATTGGGCGAACTTAGCTCAAAAAAAGAGCCCTTGAAAACAAGGGCTCTTTACAAATAAAGTTTACACTGTAAATTTTGGTTCCCTAGAACGGAATGTCATCGTCGAAGTCAAAATCTGGCTCAGCCATTGGTGGGTTCTTTGGCTGACCTTGATTGCCACCCTGAGGCGCTTGATTGTAGCCGCCACCTTGGTTTGAGTTGTAGCCGCCCTGCTGGCCACCACCTTGCTGTGGCGCTTGGTTATAACCGCCTTGTGCAGGCGCCTGGTTGTAACCACCTTGGTTGTTCTGAGGACGTTGGTAACCACCGTTACCACCACCGCCTTCACCGCCGCGACCGCCAAGCATTTGCATTTGGTCTACGATAATTTCAGTGGTGTATTTATCTTGGCCTTGCTGATCTTGCCACTTACGCGTTTGCAATTTACCTTCAACATAAATTTGCGAGCCCTTTTTCAGGTACTCTCCGGCAATTTCTGCTAAGCGACGGTACATTGTAAGGCGGTGCCACTCAGTGCGCTCTTGAACCTGACCCTGTTGGTCTTTCCAGCTTTCGCTAGTTGCTAGGCTTAAGTTCGCAACGGCGTTTCCGTTAGGCATGTATCTAACTTCAGGATCATTGCCAAGGTTTCCAACAAGAATAACCTTATTAACGCCTTTCGTTGCCATTGATGTCTCCTGTAACGTTTTTAGTGGCTTGCTGTATAACTCTTCTTAATAAGACATCAGCAAGCGCGAAAGTTCATCGAATATTAGCCGGTTAGTATACCGTATTTTATGAGGGAAAATTGAAGTTTTTCGCCACAGGTTTACGTTACTAACTGCAACACGTTCTAGAACTTAACAAAATTTATTGTCAGCGTCTTCTGAACTTTCGCGTTGTTTTTAGCTAATTTTAGCAAGGGCGTTGCGATTAAAAACGCCCTTCCTTGTCTGCTACCACCACGTAATGTAAAACGCCGCTGTAAGGATAACTACAGCGATAGATGCTACATTAAATCCGCTTGTGGTTCTGAACTGCACTTCGTTTAGGTCGACAGCGTTTTCACTGACACCTTTTTTCTCTAGCAGAGAAACAATCACAGCTAAAGCAACACAAAGCAGGAACACAAGTCCAACACGGTCAATAAACGGCAGTTCAGGCCAGAACTGTCTAAACACAATGCTTAAAACAAATGAGCCTAGTGCGGCCAACAGACCACCGTTTGCTGTGGTTTTCTTCCAGAACATACCTAAAACGAACAACGCGCAGATACCTGGTGTGAAGAAGCCCGTGAATTCTTGGATATACTGGAATGCTTGATCAAAATTACCCAACAGCGGCTTGGCCACCACCATAGCAATGATAAGCGCGACCAAGCTTACGATACGACCCACTTTCACATAATGCTGCTGCGACTCGTTTGGACGCTTATCTTTATAAAGGTCCATGGTAAAAATAGTAGAAACGCTATTTGTCATCGACGCTAGCGAGGACACAATCGCCGCCACCAAGGCTGCGAAGATAATACCTTTAAGACCAACAGGCATCAGCGTCATTAGGCTTGGGTATGCTTGGTCCGGTTTAGCTAAGTCTGGCACAATTAGCACTGCTGCAATCCCTGGCAATACCACAATTAAAGGCATTAGCAGTTTTAGGAAAGCCGCAAACGCAATACCTTTTTGCGCTTCTTGAACGCTCTTTGCCGCCAACGTGCGCTGAATGATGTACTGATTAAAGCCCCAATACGACAGGTTCATGATCCACATACCGCCAATCAATACAGAAATGCCCGGCAAGTCCATATAGTGCGGGTTGTCTTCTGACAAAATCATGTCGAATTTCTCAGGGAGCTTGTTAGTAAGGTCAACAAAACCTTGGATGGCACCATTGCCGTCACTGATTAGGTTTAACGCCGTATACGACAGAAACAAGCCACCAATAACCAACAGCACGACTTGAATAATGTCGGTGAGTGCTACCGCTTTCAGACCGCCGTAAAGTGAATAGGTTAACGAGAAAAGGCCTAAGAACATCATGCCGTAAACCATATCAACACCCGCGATGGTATTGATGGCCAATGCACCTAACCACAGCACAGCCGTTAGGTTTACAAAAACATAAACACCTAGCCAGAATATTGCCATTACCTTGCGCACGCGATGATCATATCGCTGCTCAAGAAATTGAGGCATGGTGTAAATTTTATGCTTAAGAAAGATAGGTAAGAAGAACTTGCCAACAATAAGCAGCGTAATGGCGGCCATCCACTCATAAGACGCAATGGCAAGCCCTAACTGGTAACCTGACCCCGACATGCCGATGATTTGTTCGGCTGAGATATTGGCGGCAATGAGTGATGCGCCAATTGCCCACCATGGCAAGCTTGAGCCCGCTAGAAAGTAATCATTTGTGTCTTTTTGATGACCCTGCTTTTCGCGAGAAACCCACCACGCAATTCCGACAAGCGCGACGACGTATACCACGAACAACGTGATATCTATTGATGCTAATTTCATAGTTTTTCCCAAAGTTCTTATTTTGGGTGCGGCGATTGTCATGCAGGGTACACAGGTGAAAAATTGTTTTTATTATTCTATTGTTTTTTGCCACACCAGTATCACGTCTTTTAAAACGCGTTAAATCAAACAAGTGATTGTTGATAGCAACTCAAAGCCGCTAATAACCACACCCGTTCTAGCCCATATTAGTATCACATTTTGTTTACTTTTTTTAACTAGATTTAAATCTTTTTTTCATAAAGCTGACCTTTAAGGTTTGGTGGAAACTAGATTTGATTAGACAAGTAAAAAAGTTATACTCTTGACCAATTACCCGTAGTTTTAGAGCGTTCATGAACTTTACACAGCGAACGCGCCCTGTGTAGCCGTACACACATAAATATCAGCACTGTACCCTGTTTCATCAGAGTACTTGTCGGCCACGACTTGCTTCACCGCTTCAACTTTGTCGGTAGGTACAAGGGCCACTACGCAGCCGCCGAATCCACCGCCAGTCATGCGAACACCACCCGATTTACCCAGCACTTCACCAATGATCTCAACCAAGTAATCGATTGGGCGAACGGTAATTTCAAAGTCATCACGCATGGAGATGTGAGATTGCGCCATGGCTTCACTAACCGTTTCGATGTCGCCAGCTTTTAAGGCTTGGCTTGCTGCCAGTGTTCTAGCGTTTTCGGTAACAATATGCTTCGCGCGGCGATAAACCACCTCTGGCATATGTGCTTTAGCGCCTTCTAGCATTTCCATAGTTGCTTCGCGTAACGATGACACACCCAATAACGACGCGCCTTGTTCACACTGCTGACGACGCAAGTTGTATTCACTGTCAACCAAACCACGTTTAACATTCGAATTGATGATAACGATTTGATGCGAGTCTGGTAGTGGTGAATGCTCAATGGCCAGCGACTGGCAATCAAGCAGCATTGCCATGCCTTCATTACCCATAGCAGAGATTAACTGATCCATAATTCCGCATGAGCAGCCTACGAACGTATTCTCGGCTTTCTGCCCTAACAGTGCAGCCTGTACGCCATCGAGGGGCAACTCATACAGCGCGCTTAACGCTTTTAATATAGCCACTTCAAAAGATGCCGAAGAGCTTAACCCAGCGCCTTGTGGCACATTGCCCGTAACCAATAAGTTAGCGCCGCCAAAATCTGGAATGGCCTCTTTAAGTACTTTCACTACGCCGCGAACATAGTTTGCCCACCCTTGTTCTTCGTCATAGTTAATGTCTGACAACGAGAACTGGTTTTGCTGATTTTCGTAGTCCATCGCGGTAACCACGATGTCGTTATCTGCGCGCTTTGTTGCCGCAACCCACGTTCCAAAGTTGATTGCAGCCGGAAATACGAACCCTTCGTTATAATCGGTATGCTCACCAATAATGTTCACTCGACCCGGCGCATGTGCGATTAACGCTGGCGCCTCGCCGTAATGCGTTTCAAAATTAGAAGAAAGTACTTGATTATCCATTCGCATTCTCACGTTTCTTATAGTGCACTGTGGATAGTGCTTTTAATCTGTCTGCCGCTTGTTCAGGGGTCAAATCTCGCTGTGCCTCTGCCATCATTTCGTACCCAACCATAAACTTGCGTACACTTGCTGAGCGCAGAAGTGGTGGGAAGAAATGCGCATGTAGCGTCCATTCAGGGTGCGCTTCACTATCAAATGGGGCACTGTGCCATCCCATAGAGTATGGGAAAGACGTTTCAAATAAGTTGTCGTACTTCGCCGTAATTTCGCCAATGATCTTAGCAAGAGATAGCGACTGAGAATCTGAAAGCATGTGCATAGATTGCACGTCAAATCTCGGTAAAAGTAACGTTTCAAAAGGCCAAGCGGCCCAGTATGGTACAACTACAACCCAATCATCATTTTGACACACGACTCGCTCTTGCTTCGTTACCTCTTGTTCGGCATAGTCCAACAGCATAGGCGTGCCGTTTTCACCGAAGTACTGCTTTAGCTGCACGACCTTCTTCGCCGGATCAGTTGGCACATGCTGCTGAGCCCAAACCTGACCATGAGGATGAGGATTCGAACACCCCATCATCGAGCCTTTGTTTTCAAAAACTTGCACCCAGCGATAGGTTTCACCAAGCTCAGCGGTTTGTGCTTTCCACGTGTTGACTACGTCTACGCGTTCTTCATCGGAAAGCTCAGGTAACGTTTTGCTGTGATCAGGGGAAAAACAAATAACACGACTGCAGCCTTGCTCAGTTTCGAACTGAAACAGCCCCTTTTTCTCACTGGCTTGTTCTGTATCTTGCTTAAGGGCGGCAAAATCGTTTTGAAAAACAAACGTACCTTTGTAATCAGGGTTAACTTCACCATTCACGCGGGTGTTTGTTGGACATAAATAACACGTAGAGTCGTAAGATGGCTTTTGTTCGTTGTTTGGCTCTTCTGAGGCTCCCTGCCAAGGGCGCTTCGCTCTGTGAGGCGACACTAACACCCACTCACCCAACAAAGGGTTGTAACGGCGATGTGGATCGTTGGTAGGGTCGAAAGGGGTTCCCATAATCACTCTCTCTGAATTAGCCTGCTACGCTCTAATGCGCAACATTAAATAGGGTTAAACGTTTACCCTGATAATGATATAGCAAGCTTCTACGTTTATCAATTGCGTAACAAAGAAAATTAATTGTTAAATCGATAACAAATAATTTTCTTTTGTTACTACATAACGATTTCTATGCGCTGAACTTGTATCGCATACTTGCTTTGAAGGTTTCCCCGGGTTTTACGAAACAGTTTGGAAACTCGGGCTTATTGGGTGCATCCGGGAAATGCTGTGGTTCTAAGCACAAGGCACCAAGCTGATCGTCGGTTTTCAACCCGCCAGTATAAAACTGCAAACCCGGCAAGTTAGTAAATAACGACATAGCAATACCTGTATCAAGTGCTTTTACGGTTGCTTGTGGGGTATGCTCAGGCGTATCACGGAGTACATAGTTGTGGTCGTAGCCTCCCACCCTATCAAATAATGGATGGGAATTAGATTGCTCTGCCCTTTCTTTTATTGCTGTAGGTTTCGTGAAATCAAAGGGAGTATTGGCAACTTCGACCAGTTTTCCAGTTGGCAGCAAGGTGCTATCTGCGTCCGTTACTTTGTCAGCATCTATATGTAGCAATGTATTACCCACTTGCGGGTCGTTGCTCAACGTGAAGTAAGCATGCTGCGTGAAACTAAGCGGGGTTTCTTTGTCTGTGTTTGCGGTGATCACAAGAGATAACTCGTTGTTTTGATTAAGGGAATAGCATGCCTCTACATTAACAGTACCGGGAAAGCCACCTTCCCTATCGGGACTAGTTAAGGTAAATGTTACAGCCACACTGTCTGTCGTCTCTTGGACGCTTGCCGCCCAAACCTTCTTATGAAACCCAGCTAGGCCGCCGTGTAGATTATGTTCACCGCCATTTTTATCTAAGGTGTACTCTGTTCCATTTAACGCAAACGAGCCATGTCCAATTCGGTTTGCGTAGCGTCCTACGATCGCACCGCGATAGCTCGGGTCATCTATATAGTCTTGTAGAGTCTCGAAAGTTTGGACACAACTTACCGATTCACCTTCTGCATTCGGGAAGTGAATTTCTTTAACAATTCCACCGTAGTTAAGCAAGGTAACTGACATGCCGTTGTCGTTAGTTAACGTAAAGGCGTTTATGACTTCGCCTTCTACTTCACCAAATACAGATACATTTATTTTCATAACAAAATTTTTACCTTAAGACGTGCTTAGTAAACTGACGCTTTCCAACCTACCACACATTTTTTATACATTAATGAATAATGCAATCTTTCAGAATGTCTAGGAGGTTATACGTTTTCCATTCTTTTTTACAGCGGTTTGATTAACAATCATTGAAGGTAAAACCACTTAGGTAATCTAACGCTCTTCATCTCTCTAATGCATCTCAGCCCCGTGAAAGACACCTTAAGCTAAGCGTTAGAATTTTATCTTTTTTTGTAAATATAATGTACGCTATGGCAATCAGGTCAATCGACACTCCACGCAATAAAACGAAGTTTGAAAGAAAATGGCAACAATAAAAGATATCGCCCAAGCCGCTGGCGTTTCATTAGCGACCGTATCAAGAGTTATTAATAATGGTCCTAAAGTGGGCAATGATACTCGCAAGCGTGTCAAAAAAATCATGGAAGAAATGGGTTATCGTCCCAACGCTAATGCGCGGGCACTTGTAACCAAACGTAGCGCATCTTTAGGCGTTGTCATTGCTGAGCTCCACGACCCATTTTTCGCTATGTTAGCCCACGGTGTGGAGTCCATTACTCGCAAAAATAACGTTCAAATTTTATTAAGTGCCGGCTCTATTGAAAAAGAGACTGAACTTCGCGCTATTGAAACACTGCTAGAGCATCGAGTAGAAGCCATGGTAGTGCACAGCAAAGCACTTGATGACGAGACCCTGATCGGCTTTGCAAACCAAGTTCCAGGCTTTGTATTAATTAACCGCTATATACCAGAAATAGCAAATCGTTGTGTGTGGCTTGATAACGTAACCGGTGGTCGCCTTATGGCGGAATATGCCATCAACCAAGGCCATGAACATGTCGCGGTGATAAGCAGTCAGTATCGCATAGACGATCCTAATCATCGCCTCGAAGGGATTAGAAACGCGGTTAACAATGCGAATTTAAGCTTGCCTGAAAGCATGATCGAATATGCTACGCCCGATCAGGAAGGTGGTGAACTGGCAATGCAAAACTTGCTTGCTACTGGTGCAAAATTCACTGCTGTTTTGGCTTATAACGATGCTATGGCATCTGGTGCTATGACCATGCTGCAGGATCATGGTATTTCAGTTCCAGAACAAGTATCTGTGATGGGGTACGATGATGTGCTGTTAGCAAAGTACTGTCGTCCTAAATTAACGACTCTGCGTTATCCAGTAGAAATGATGGCAGCAAAAGCGGCGGAACTTGCATTGAAGTATGCATCGGGAAGCAAACCAGAAGATGGGCTTACCTTTAAATATACTCCTACAGTAGTAAAACGAGATTCAATGGTTAGGGTTTAGCTGTTCGTTTTCCTTTCAGAAATTAATAGACCAAAAAAATACCCGCCTATGGCGTAATGCCGATCAGTTAAGAAAATTTTCATGATCGGTTGACCGATCTTTTTAAGGCTTCAAAATCCGATATCAGTCTCTGGTATCGGATTTTTTAATGT
>NZ_CAMZMZ010000025.1:0-66436 GCF_947311905.1 Alteromonas sp. CyTr2
AACTTGATTGTTCAATTCCAAGTTTGGCACATTGCGATGCCGTTTGAGGGGGGAGACCATTCCATCGTTGACCTTTGCTATGCATTTTTGCAGCGGTCTTTGTGCCATTCAGAAAGTTTGGAATCTAGCAATTCTCGCAGGACAAATTCGCTAACGCCTCGCTAATATATTCATTGTTGTGAATAGCGGTGTTCTTAATGACCTCCAGCGCCCAAGCGGGTAGGTCAGGATGGAGCTGGTAATACACCCATTTGCCCTTACGAGTATCGAGAACTAAACCGCACTTTCGTAAGTCAGCGAGATGGCGTGAAATTTTGGGCTGGCTTAATTGAAGCGCATCAGTAAGGTCGCACACGCATAGCTCACCTTTTACACTGAGCATAAGTAGCGTCTTTAAGCGGGTGTCTTCCGACAAGCATTTGAAAAATGTTAATGGCTGTAGCTGCGCAGAATCAGAACAAGTCGACATAAATCACATCACATATGAAATTTCGTATGTGATGCATCATATATGAAATTTCGTATGTGTCAATGATAAATCTGAAATTTCATATATGTTTGGTAGGGACGAGAGGGTCTTAGACCGCCATTATTCTCGGTAAGCCAGAAATTTAGTGGTTTTCAGGAGCGGCAGCCTCGAACGACATCGCTACTTCTTTACCGTTTACCTCATTGTAGTGGGCGATTACTTCGTTCATGAAGGCGAACCATGTTGGATTCGGATGCCAAATAGCCATAAGGTCTTTTTGGGCGGCTTGTTCATTTTCACCAAGTACGTTAATTCTGTATAGATACGTAAAAGCAGCGCCTCGCCAATTCAGTTTACAGTGCGTGAGTACCTTGTTTTCTTTGATATCGACGGTTTGCATAAATGCAGCGTAATTTAAAAAGTTGGCTAATGTGGGGCCTTCCCAATCCACGGGCACATTAAAGTAATCAAGTCTTAATTCTGAGGTAGTTAAGATTTCACTGGTTCTATCCCCTGGGATCAAATCTACAACGTGCGTCACCCCTTTTTCTTTCAGTAAAGAGAGGTGAGAGGCATTGGGTAAGCCCGAAGAGAACATATATGGCGCGTTTTCTTGGTAGTTGGTGAGCGTTGTAAGTGTCGGTTTGGTATTCATTTGCGCTTGGTCACTGGTTTGCGGTGTTGAATTGTCTTCATGATATGCGTTCGCATGTGCACTTAAACCTAGCCCTAAACAAATACAGGCCGCACTGACAGCGAGACTACGCTTATACGTTTGAAATGACAGTGTATCTTTCAATATTTTAAGTGCTGCTGATTGGTGCTTTTTCATAATTTAGCGCTCGATGTTCACACTGGTTAGTGGTGGCGTTATTGCCATTTCTTACGTTACACATTTGATGGCTTGTTGTCCAAGTGGCAATGCCACCGTTAAGTAAACAGGCCCTAACCGTGGCATTGATAACAACTGCTGAATTGAATTTTTATATATCACTTTTAAGTTTAACTTTTCATTACCTTAGGTTTTAAAGAAGGCGTATTACGACCAGATGATTTGGGTTTGTATTTACAGCTAAGCCAGATTGAAAAAGGAACGCCTATAAGGGCAGGTAGAATCCAACTGACAAGTTGTAGTGACGGCGAGCCTTCGAATAATGCGCGTCCTCCAAAGGCAAAAAATGCGGTATATGCACCAATACCAGAGCCAATGATATGCCCAATGTGCTCAGTTACCCACGAACCTGCAACGATGTTTTTTTGATAAACATAGCGCACAATACCAATGGCATTTAACAGTGCAATAGGGGCAAAGATACAAGTTAGCGTGATGCCGTACGTAATACCCTGATACAACGCAATGGAAGCGACGACAAAAAGCAGTACGGGTAGCCATAAATATTCAATTGTGCGCAGCTGCTCAAGATTTTGCTTCACTTTAAGCACCGCTACAGAATGCCTCACGTTGTTCCACACCAGCAGGCTTAACATCAGCAAAAAGATATATTGACCTCTAAGGTATGCAGTGAAATAAGCAACAGACTCAAAGTGCTCGGGCATTGTCGGGTAGATGGCTAGCGGAATAAACAACACTATTGTAGAGCTGATAACGCCACTAATAGACGTAAATAGCATCGCTTTTATGTAGTAACCACCAAATTGCTTGTGGGCTTTTCCGCCCTTTCTCGTAAAACTAGGCACCCAAAATAGTAAAAGTGACAATGCACCCGTTAAAACGTGAAGCGCTACTATAAAGCCATGAATTGTTTGCATCTTGCTTTCCTTTGGCAATGAACAAAATTGTAGGCTTATAGTGATAACTTCGCGAGATTGACAACAGTGCCAGAAGTCACGAAATAAAAAGTGACTTCTGGCCTATGCATTGAACCGTGTTTTTTGTCAAAGTAGCGCTATAAGAACGAAAAGATATAGGTAGTCAGAAACGAATGAAAATCTCAATCCCTGCTCACTGGCGGGTGAGCATCGATATTGAGCGCGCATCTGCATGCATTACGTGGATGTTTGTAAGCGGCTCTGCACTTTACTTCTTGTATCATCAATACTCGTTCATGCATTGGCGAACCTTCTCCGCCATTACTATTTTTTGTATGCTAGCTGCGACTTTTGTGATTGTCAGTAGGCATGACCACAGTATGCCTTCGTTAAGGCTGCCAACGTTATGGGCGATGTTTCTATTAGCGGTACTTTGCCAGTTTTTGCTTCCCTATGCATACCTTGCCATCTTCATTGTTATTTGGTCCGCCATTCTTCCTTATTATGTTAATTGGAAAACGTGCGTCGTGCTTTCAATACCATTGGCTCTGCCCACAATCCTAATCCAAGGATGGGTGTGGCAAGAGCAGCAAGCTGTCTTGACTGGCGCGCTGTTTTGGACATTCAATTTATTTGCCATGATCATGTCAAACACGGCCATTAAAGAATCGAAAGCGCGTGAAGAAGCTGACGCGCTTAATAGACAATTATTAAGTACTCAGCAACTAATGAAGCAGGCGCTTACTCAAGATGAACGCCTGCGTATAGCGCGAAACATTCATGATGTTTTAGGGCATCATTTGACGGCGCTTACTATCAACCTTCAAGTCGCGTCTAGAAAGGCGGATTTATTAGAGAGCACTGAATCGCAAGCCATAAAGCAACACGTTGAGCAGTCCCACAGTATCGCTAAGCTTTTGCTCTCTGATGTTAGAGAAGCGATTTCTGACATTCGGGAAAATGCGGCTATTGATTTTTCATTAGCAGTAAACGCACTAATTAAAGATTTGCCTAGGCCGATGGTAAATCTGCACATTGACGACAATTTAATGTTAACCAACGTGCGAATTGCCGATTGCCTGTTGCGAAGTATGCAGGAGGCGCTAACTAACGTGATACGCCATACACAGGCGCATTATTTTTCCCTATCACTGACGCAACACAACGGCGCTTATAACCTACTAATGCAAGACAGTATGGTGCCGCATGCTGCTGATAAGACACTAAGTGGCGAACAGCCAAGTAGCATACCGCTTTTCGACAAAGCACCATGTAGCTATTCAGAAGGCGCTTTTGCAGAAGGGGTTCGAAAGGAAGCAGGGCCAAGGGAATCGGACACTTCAAGTCGTGTGGTGGCTGGCAATGGTCTAAAAGGAATGCAGGAACGGGTTCATGAGCTAAATGGAACTATCAGCTGGCAGCGAACCGAGCAGGGTTTTCGCATCGCAATTCACATACCGGAGGGCGAATGAAAACACGCCTTATATTAGTTGAAGATCAAATGCTGGTAAGGGAAGGCATCAAATCACTTTTAGGGCTTGATGATAGCGTTGAAGTTGTTGGCGAATACGAAAATGGTCAGCAGCTCATTGATAGTGAAAACGCTTTAAACTGTGATGTGATATTAATGGATATTCGCATGCCCAAATTATCGGGTATCGATACTTTGCTTGCACTGAGTGATAAAGGGATTAGTACGCCAGTGCTAATGCTTACTACGTTTGACGATCACGAGCTGGTAAACGGCGCTATGCGCGCTGGTGCAAAAGGGTACCTGCTTAAAGGTGTATCGCTAGAAACCCTGGTTGACACTATTACACAAATAAAAAATGGTAAAACGCTGATTCAGCCCGCGGTAACCGAAAAAGTGTTGCAAGGCTTGAAAGGACTGAACGTAGAATTTGAGTCGTTTGAAAATCCAGAGCCACTTACTGAGAAAGAAGTCGAAATTCTCCGTTTGATCGCTGCGGGTTACAGTAATAAAGAAATTGCAGATGCGATGTTCAAATCAACAGGCACCATTAAGAACCAAGTTTCTTCAGTCATGGCTAAGCTTGGTGTACGAGATAGAACGAGGGCAGTGCTCAAGGCGTTAGAGCAGGGGATATTGTAATCGATAAAAGGAGAAGCAGAGCTTCTCCTAACGTGTTCCGAGCTAAGGCTTAAATTATTTATCCATATGCACAACAGAGCGGATACTTTCACCTTTATGCATTAAATCAAAGGCATTGTTAATGTCACCAAGACCCATGGTGTGAGTGATAAACTCTTGAAGACCAAAGTCACCATTTAGGTATTGCTCTACAATACCTGGCAGCTCTGAACGACCTTTAACACCGCCAAATGCAGAGCCGCGCCATACACGACCTGTCACTAACTGGAATGGGCGCGTTGAAATTTCTTGTCCTGCACCAGCTACACCAATGATCACAGATTCGCCCCAACCCTTGTGACAGCACTCAAGTGCAGAACGCATCACGTTGACGTTGCCGATACATTCAAACGAGTAGTCAACACCGCCGTCAGTCATTTCAACAATCACTTCCTGAATAGGCTTATCGAAATTCTGAGGGTTTACCACGTCAGTTGCACCAAGCTGTTTTGCTAGGTCAAACTTACTTTCATTAATATCAATACCAATAATGCGGCCGGCGCCTGCCATGCGTGCACCAATAATGGCAGATAGACCGATACCACCTAACCCAAAGATAGCAACCGTGTCGCCTTCTTGTACTTTCGCCGTTTTAAGCACGGCGCCCATACCGGTTGTCACACCACAGCCAAGTAAGCATACTTCTTCTAACGGGGCCGTTTTGTTTACTTTTGCTAGCGATATTTCTGGTAAAACCGTGTATTCAGAAAACGTTGAGCAGCCCATGTAATGATAAATTGGCTCACCATCTTTAGAGAAGCGGCTTGTGCCGTCTGGCATTAAGCCTTTACCTTGTGTTTCGCGCACTGCTTGGCAAAGGTTAGTTTTGCCTGACTTACAGAACTTACATTCGCCACATTCTGCGGTGTAAAGAGGAATAACGTGATCACCAACTTCTACGCTGGTTACACCTTCGCCCACCATTTCAACAATACCACCACCTTCGTGGCCTAGAATTGAAGGGAATACGCCTTCAGGATCATCACCGGACAGCGTAAATGCATCAGTGTGGCATACGCCAGTTGCAACGATGCGTACAAGTACCTCGCCTTTCTTAGGAAGCTCTACGTCAACTTCTTCCATCTTTAACGGCTCTCCCGGGCCCCAAGCCACCGCAGCTTTTGACTTAATGTGCGTTTGACCTTCTTGCAACGAATCTTTGAATGACGCCATGTAATGACTCCTTAATCATAAATATTTGATGATGTTTTATAGGCCAAAGTATAGGAGACGGATTACTAATGATAAATACGTTTTTAGTAAATCACTATTTCATATTTGTAATAATAAATTTTGCCAAATAGAATGTAATAAGAAATAAGTACTGCGTTGAAGAACGTATCGATAGCGAGTGGCAATAGTGAAATATCTTGAGGGAATAGCAGAATTTTGTGCTGTGGCCGACGTTGGCAACTTTACTGGAGCAGCGAATAAGCTTGATACGTCAGTGGCCCAAATAAGTCGTAAAGTCGCATCGCTTGAAAAGCAGCTTGGCGTTAAATTATTGCAGCGCACTACGCGAAGTGTTTCACTTACTGAAGCAGGTACACAATATTTTCAGCAAGTTTTACCCGCGTTAAAAGCGCTTGAAGATGCCCAGCTATCTGTAAGCGCACTTCAAGCGTCTCCTCAAGGGTTAATTAAGCTCACCGCTCCGGTCGCTTTCGGCGAAGCATTCATCGCGCCTCTGCTCAATACCTTTATGCAAAAGTATTCCGGCATTAGCGTGCAATGCACCTTTTCAAACGAAAAGCTTGATATTGTAGAGCAGGGGCTCGACCTGGCCATCCGCATTGGCAAATTAGAAGACTCGACCTTAGTTGCTAAAAAGCTGGCTACCCGACATTTATTTGTATGCGGAAGTAGGGATTATTTTAGAGAGCAAGGTCAGCCTAAAAGCATCGAGGAGTTAAAAGAGCACTCGCTGCTGGTGGGGTCACAGCCATATTGGCGTTTACTTATCGATAATAAAATTCAATCAATTTCTGTACAGGGGAGAGTACGGTATAACAGCGGGAATGCCCTATGCAGCGCTGCGATTGCTGGTTTAGGTATTGCACAACTACCTGGGTTTTACGTGCGCAAAGCACTAGCCTCAGGTCAACTAATAGAACTGTTCCCTGAGTATAAAGACAAGCAAGAGGCTATTTGGGCGGTATTTCCTTCAAATCGAAATGTTGCACCTAAAATTAGATTGCTGGTGGATTTTTTAGCTCAACATCTCATATCAGACAGCTGACATGCTTGTTTAAAAATAGTGATCGAAATACAGCGCCTGTATCTAAGTATTCTTTAATAAAGGTGATATGCAGGTGATGAAGTGCACAATGATGAGGGGAAAATTCACGTACGCGGCGCCCGTGTACACAACTTAAAAAATATCAGTATCGATATACCTCGAAATGAAGTGGTAGTGTTTACCGGTGTATCTGGCTCAGGAAAATCTTCTTTGGCTTTCGGTACGCTTTACGCAGAAGCTCAGCACCGTTATTTAGATTCAATATCACCTTATGCCAGACGGTTAATCGAGCAGGTGGAAAAACCTGATGTAGACGCAATAGAAGGCTTACCGCCTGCTGTGGGTCTGCATCAGCGCCGGGGCGCCCCTTCAGTACGTTCTTCCGTTGGCAGTATCACCACGCTTTCTAATAGTCTGCGAATGCTTTATTCCCGGGCCGGGGATTATCCCAAAGGGCAGAGCATTGTCTACGCAGACGGGTTTTCTCCTAATACGCCCGAAGGTGCATGTGAACATTGTGACGGTATTGGAAAAGTTTTTGACACACAAGCGCATCGCCTTGTTCCCGACGACAGCCTCACTATACGTGAGGGCGCTGTGGCAGCTTGGCCTGGCGCGTGGCAGGGCAAAAATCTTGTAAGGGTACTGTTATCGTTAGGTATTGATGTTGATATTCCATGGCGTGATCTACCTCAAAAAACCCGTGACTGGATTTTATTCACTGATGAAATGCCTCAGTTACCCGTCTATCGAAACTATAATTTAGCGCAAACCCGAAAAGCACAACAAGAAGGTGAACCTGCCAGCTACAATGGCAAGTTTATCAGCGCGCGGCGTCATGTGCTCGATACTTTCAAAACGTCTCAAAAAGAGAAAATGAAGCAGCGAATTGCTCCTTTCATATCTGTTGAAGCATGTCCGGTTTGCAGTGGAAAAAAGCTCAAGCAAAATGCGCTAGCAGTGAAAGTTGACGGTTTAGATATTATTGAGTTTTCAAGGCTGCCATTACAGCAAGTTCACGAAAAGCTTCAGGCGTTAAGAAATTCAGTTGACGGCGATACGTCAGAGCGTGGTCAGGTAATACGCAATATTACGGGCGACATTATTGAAAGGGTGAAACCCATAATAGCGCTTGGGCTTCATTACCTTTCATTAGATAGAAGCACAACAAGTATCTCAGTAGGAGAACTACAGCGATTACGTTTGGCAACTCAGCTTAAATCGAACTTATTTGGCGTTGTCTTTGTTATGGATGAGCCTTCATCCGGTCTTCACCCTCGCGACGTAGAAGGGCTTATTCGAGCGCTTCACACTATTACAGAAACGGGAAACTCACTGCTTGTTGTTGAGCACAATCCTTACGTTATCAAAGGTGCTAACTGGGTTGTAGACGTAGGGCCGAGAGCTGGAGTGAACGGCGGTGAGCTTGTTTACAGTGGGCCGGTTAAGAAGCTGGCAAGCATAAAAAACTCCCCAACGGCAGACTATGTTTTTAACAATAAAGCCCTAAGTCAGCGTATCAAACGTAATTCGTCAGGGGTATTACGATTAAAAGACGTGTCTAGAAATAATGTCAGCCATGTTGATATTGATATTCCTCTTGGTGTGATGACCTGCGTCACAGGCGTTTCGGGCTCTGGAAAATCGAGTTTGATTAGCCAAGCATTGGTTGAGTTGGTCAAAGATGGTTTAAGTACAGCCGAGAAAGAAGGGAAGCGAGCGCAAGAAACAAGAGAAACGAAAGAACTGCTTACTGACGCCAATTCGCTTCTTGCTCAAGACGCTTTTTCGCATGAAAGTGAGCTGCAGCAAGGGCGAATTGAAAGCGGGCTCGAAGCGTTAAGCCGTATAGTTGTGGTAGATCAGTCTCCCATAGGCAGGACACCTCGTTCAACATTGGCAACCTATACCGGTATATTTGATCAAATCAGAAGTTTATTTGCTTCAACCGAAGCAGCAAAATCCCGTGGGTACGATGCGGGTCATTTTTCGTTTAACGTCGCAAAAGGGCGATGCCCACATTGTGAAGGTTTGGGTGTGGTATCGGTAGAACTACTGTTTATGCCGAGTGTTTATTCCCCCTGTACCGTTTGTAACGGTAAGCGTTTTAACGATAACGTACTGGAAGTCGGTTACAACGAACACTCTATTGCTGATGTACTATCGCTTACGGTTGAAGAAGCGCTATCTGTATTTAATAGTAATCAAGTCATTACGCGGGGGCTTCAAACACTAATGAATGTAGGGCTTGGCTATTTAACCCTGGGGCAAAGTGCTACTGAATTATCAGGCGGCGAGGCGCAGCGCATTAAATTAGCGTCAGAACTTAAACGTGCTCAAAATGCTAATACCCTTTATGTGCTCGATGAACCTACAACAGGTTTACACCTTTCAGACACCTCGCTACTTATGCAGCATTTAACCACACTAGTTGAAGCGGGGAATACGGTGGTGATGGTTGAGCACAATATGCAGGTAGCTGGGGCTTGCGATCACATTATAGATATGGGGCCAGGCGCAGGTGATGAGGGAGGAGAAATCGTTGCAGAAGGTAGCCCAGAGGAGGTTGCTGAGATCCAACAAAGTGCAACAGCCCCTTTTTTGAAGGCGAGTTTGGCCTAAAGAAAGGTTTTCACTGGATGAGTTCTGTTTGAATGATCTTAGAAATAAGCAGGTTTTAAAGCTATCAGAGTACTAGTAAGTCGACTAATAACAGCTTGAACTCGTATTTGTACCTTAAAAAGAAATATTAATTGAAGAGTGTTTCATATTTTGCAACACAGTGTAGTGAAAACTGCGGTTGACATATAGACGTCTATACGGCAAATTGCTCGTATGAAAAAGATTCTACTTACTCGCACCACCATTATGTTAATTACCACCTTAAAAAGGGCGGTCGCTGACTAGTGCAAGTAAGCAAAAGACAACGAAAGCCCGCCTAACACAGAGCGGGCTTTTTTTTACACACGTTTTAGCATGCGTAACCTTAAGGAGCAGCATATGAAAGTCTTAAAGTTTGGGGGTTCTTCTCTAGCCGATGCACCGCGATACATGCGCGTTATGGAGATTAGCACGGCGACCCACCAAACCGACGGTGCTGCGGTTGTACTCTCTGCCCCAAAGGGGGTAACGAACGCGCTTTCACTACTATGTGAACAAGCAGCCGCGGGTGAAGATTTCCAGCCGTTATTCAATAAGTTGAACGACACGGTTACCGGCATCGCCAACAACCTAAACGAAGAACTCGACGGGTTTGCACATGCAAGCGTGGTAGAATTCATTAATGGTCACCTTTCAGTATTAAAACAGCACCTTGAAGGTATCAAGCTGCTTGGTGTTGCACCTGATAATGTTGCTGCCGGTATTCTAAGTATTGGTGAGTACATCTCGGTGACGCTTTTTAGCGCTATTCTATCGGCTAAAGGTATCGCTAATCGCGTTATCGACCCGGTTAAGTATGTGCTTGCCGAGGGCGATTACCTAGACAGCATTGCCGATGTATCGCTTAGTAAAGCACGCTTTACTGATGTGCCTACTGACGGCAGTGAATTTCTTGTCATGCCGGGGTTTGTTGCTGCTAACGAAGCGGGCGAGAAAGTCACGCTTGGGCGTAACGGCTCAGACTATTCAGCGGCCATTTTAGCGGCGTGTATAGACGCAAACTGCTGTGAAATTTGGACAGACGTAGACGGTGTTTATAACGCTGACCCAAATCAAGTTGAAGGGGCAGTGCTGTTAGACAAGCTTACCTATCAAGAAGCGATGGAGCTGTCTTATTTCGGTGCCAAGGTACTTCATCCGAAAACTATCGGTCCTATTGCCCAACACCACATCCCTTGTTTGATCAGAAACACGCTAAACCCAGCTGCGCCAGGTACGCTAATCAGCAATGAAAAAAGCGAGGTGTGGACGTCAGTTAAAGGTATTTCACAGCTTGATAACGTCACCATGTTTAACGTCGCAGGTCCTGGCCTTAAAGGCATGGTAGGTATGGCAAGTCGTGTGTTTGAGGTGATGTCGAACGCCAATATTTCAATAAGCCTTATTACCCAGTCTTCTTCAGAATACTCAATCAGTTTCTGTATCCAAAGCAAAGACGCCAGCCGAGCGTTAACGCTTCTTGAAGATGCGTTCGCGCTAGAGCTTCAAAATCAATTGCTAGATCCTATTGAAGTGCGTCATGACCTAGCCATTGTTACTTTGGTTGGTGACGGTATGCGTCAAACCAAAGGGTTGGCTGCGCGTTTCTTTAACTCGCTTGCCCAAGCGCGGGTGAACAACGTTGCTATTGCTCAGGGCTCTTCAGAGCGCTCTATTTCAACGGTAATTGAGAGCAAGCGTGCTAAGAAAGCGGTAAAGGTTATTCACCAGAATTTTTTCTCTGACCGCCATACCATTGACGTATTCCTAGTAGGGTGTGGCAATGTGGGAACCGAACTGCTAGGCCAAATTGAAAAACAACAGCCTGCGTTGTTAAAACGCAATGTTCAGCTGCGTGTTTATGGCATTGCGAACAGTCGTAAACTGCTGTTAAACAGCCAAGGTATTGATTTAAGCGGTGACTGGAAATCGGCACTTGAATCGGCAAGCGAAGGATTAAGCGTAGAGCGCCTGCATCAGTTCGCTAACGACAATAGTCTGGTAAACCCAGTGATTGTTGACTGTACTAGTCACGAAGCGATTGCACAGCAATATGTAGATATGATGGAAAGCGGTTTTCACGTGGTAACGCCAAACAAAAAGGCGAATACCAGTGAGATGTCTTACTATCGCAAGCTTCGCAAGACCGCGCAATCGACAAATCGTCAGTACCTTTACGAAACCACTGTCGGCGCAGGGCTACCGGTTATTGATAACTTGCAAAAGCTATTCAGCGCTGGCGACACCTTACACCGCTTTGAAGGAATTCTATCGGGCAGTTTGTCTTATGTATTTGGCAAACTTGAAGAGGGCATGAGCCTGTCGCAAGCGACACAAACAGCCAAAGACAACGGTTTCACAGAGCCTGATCCGCGCGATGACTTAAGCGGCATGGACGTAGCGCGCAAGCTGCTTATCATGGCTCGTGAAGCTGATTTAGCGTTAGAACTATCTGATATTGAAATTGAGTCTGTATTGCCAAAAGGTTTTGCCGAAGAGTGTTCAATTGACGAGTTTATGCAGCAGCTGCCAGAGTTAGATGCGTCGTTTGGTGAAAAGGTTGAAGCGGCTAAAGCAGAAGGTAAAGTGCTTCGTTATATCGGCAGCATTGAAGACGGAAAATGCAAAGTAAGCATTCAGGCTGTACCGGCAAGTAACCCTCTTTCGCAGGTAAAAGACGGTGAAAACGCGCTGGCGATTAACAGTGACTACTATAGCCCAATCCCTTATGTAATTAGAGGATATGGAGCAGGTGGTACGGTAACAGCAGCTGGGGTGTTTGCTGACATTCTGCGTACTATGCCGTGGAAGCAAATGGCGCACTAAGGGCTAAATAACGCTTAGCTTGCTTAGCGTAGATAGGCGGCTAAAGTAAGATATTCGAAGGTGTGACTTAGGCCAGTAATGTTGTGGCATCGATTTAAAGCGCTAATTTATTGAGCTAATTTGAAGCGCTAATATAAAGAGCACGCCACAAGCGAAGTAAGAGTAATAATATGAAAGCATTCACGGCCTTCGCGCCGGCATCAATAGGAAATGTGAGCTTAGGCTTTGACGTACTGGGCGCAGCGCTTGCGCCCGTTGATGGCACTAAGCTAGGTGATGAAGTTGAAATAAAGGCGGCTGAGTCATTTTCATTAGAAACGGTGGGGCGCTTTGCTCACAAACTCCCGGGCGATGCAGACAGTAATATTGTAACCAAGTGCTATCACTATTTCTGTGAGCAAATGGAAAAGGCTGGAAAAACAACCTCTCCTGTTGCGCTTACGCTTCATAAAAACCTTCCAATAGGCAGCGGGTTGGGTTCAAGCGCAAGCTCTATTGTGGCAGCGTTTGCAGCGCTAAATGCTTACTTCGACACCCCGTTCGATGAAGATACTCTGCTTATAATGATGGGCGAATTAGAAGGCCAAATAAGCGGTAGTATTCACTATGATAATGTTGCTCCCTGTTACTTAGGTGGTATGACGTTAATGACAGGTAGCGATGCGCCTGTCACGCTGTCGTTGCCGTTAAACGACGAATGGTACTATGCCGTTTGTTATTCAGGCATTAGCGTATCAACGGCGGCTGCTCGCGATATCTTACCTAAGCAGGTGGATATGGCGACGGCGCTAACCTTTGGTCGACAGTTAGGCGTGTTTGTTCACGCTTTACATGCGGGTAACTTTGATTTGGCGGCGTCGGTAATGAACGATGTTATAGCCGAACCTTACAGAAAATCGCTACTGCCTGGCTTTGATGAGGCGCGTGCTTTTAGTGAGCAAGCGGGTGCGCTTGCTTTTGGTATTTCAGGCTCGGGACCTACGGTGTTTGCCGTGTGTCCAAGTAAAGCGCAGGCGGAAAAAGTCGCCGCCTATTTAACAGCGAACTACATTCAAAATGAAGATGGCTTTAGCCATGTGTGCCAAATACCAAGCCAAGGCACCATTGTTTCTTAAGGTACATAGCTTTTTAAGGTATATAGTTTCTTAAAGTACATGGTTTCTTAAAGGCAGATGATTTCCTAAAAGCACAATAATTTTTTAAAAGATTAAAAGGGCAGAGTATTTGCCCACATAAAAAGGTAACAGCAAGTGGAATTGGTAAATTTAAAAGATTCATCGGACACAGCAAATTTTGCTGAAGCCGTTAAGCGGGGCTTAGGTAAAAACCAAGGGCTTTATTTTCCAGAGAATATTCCTACCCTAGACAATATTGACGAATTGTTGGAAAAGCCATTTGTAGAGCGCAGTATAGAAGTACTTCGCGCGCTTATTGGCGATGAGCTGAATAATGGCGAGCTAGAAGAAATTGTTCAGACCGCCTTTGCTTTTGGTGCACCAGTCGAGCAGGTCAACGATAATGTATACTGCTTAGAGCTTTTCCACGGCCCAACGCTTGCGTTTAAAGATTTTGGCGGCCGCTTTATGGCGCAAACTCTGTCGCGTATTAGTGAAGGGAAGCCAGTAACCATTCTAACAGCGACTTCAGGTGATACCGGCGCAGCGGTTGCACATGCATTTCACGGCATTGACAATATCAACGTGGTTATTTTGTTTCCAAAGGGCAAGATTAGCGCGCTGCAGGAAAAGCTATTCACTACGCTAGGCGGTAACATTCATACCGTTGCTGTTGAGTCAGACTTTGACGCATGCCAATCACTTGTAAAAACCGCGTTTGACGACCCTGACGTACGTGAAGGCCTTCATCTGAACTCAGCAAACTCAATCAACATCAGCCGTTTACTAGCGCAGGTTTGCTATTACTTTGAAGCAGTAAGTCAGCTGCCGAAAGAGAAACGAGACCAGCTTGTTATTTCAGTACCTAGCGGTAATTTTGGTAACCTTACGGCTGGCATGATTGCTAAATCATTAGGCTTACCAATTAAGCGTTTTATCGCTGCAACTAACCTAAACGATACCGTACCTCGCTACCTTAAAACCGGTGAGTGGGACCCTAAAGCGACGGTTGCAACCATGTCTAACGCTATGGATGTGAGTCAGCCAAATAACTGGCCGCGTATTGAGGCGCTTATCGAGCGTGGCTATATCGACAAAGCGTGTCTTAAAGGTGAGATGGTTGACGAAGAATATACGCAGCTTGCTATGCGTCAATTAGCGCAACAAGGCTATACCAGCGAGCCTCATGCCGCGATTGCCTATCGCGCGGTAAGTCACGACTTAGAAGACGGTGAAATAGGTTTGTTCTTAGGAACGGCCCATCCAGCTAAGTTCAGAGAAACGGTCGAAAACGTGCTAGGTAATCCAATCAGCTTGCCGAAAGCCTTGGCCGATGTAGCAGGCGAAGACAGCTTAGCGGTAGACTTGCCAGCGTCTTACGATGCACTTAAGCAGCATATGATGGATTTGCTTAAGTAATGACACCATCGGTTCCGACATGGCAAAGCGCGCTTAGTGATGAAAAGCAAAAAGACTATTTTGTCACGTTGCTTGAGCGCGTGAAGCACGCTCGTGAAGCGGGAACCGTTATCTACCCGCCTCAGTCTGACGTATTCAATGCGCTTAAATACACACCGCTAGACGAAGTAAAAGTCGTGATCTTAGGTCAAGATCCGTACCATGGTCCTAATCAAGCTCATGGACTTTGTTTTTCAGTAAAAGCTGGCATTAAAACACCGCCATCGCTTAAAAATATGTACAAAGAGCTGTTGTCTGACATTGATGGTTTCACCGAGCCTAATCACGGCACGCTGACGTCGTGGGCGGAGCAAGGGGTATTGCTACTTAATACTGTTCTTACGGTAGAGCAGGGCAAAGCACATAGCCACGCGAAATGGGGGTGGGAAACCTTCACTGATAAGGTTATCGATGTGGTCAATGAGCACTGCCAAAACGTTGTGTTTCTTCTGTGGGGTAGCCATGCGCAAAAGAAAGGTAAGCACATTAACCGTGAAAAACATCACGTTTTACATGCGCCTCATCCGTCGCCACTCTCAGCACACAGAGGCTTCTTAGGTTGTAAACATTTCAGTCAAACTAACGAATACCTTATTGCCAAGGGTAAACAACCCATCGATTGGCAGGTATAGCATTAGCTTTTAGACTAAGCATTTACAGCACGCTAGAAAGTAAAAAGGCCGCCTGTGTAACAGGCGGCCTTCGTTTTATCTTTCCAGTGTTTCTAGCTCGTACTCGAAACCACAGTCGAGTTCGGCCAGTTCTTTTTCTAATTTGTAGCGATCTTGTAGCGCTTCGATTTCTCTCCACTTACGTTTTTTGCTTTTGGTTTTTGCTGGGCTTGCTTCGATGTCTAGCATGGCAAATAGATCTGATTTATCCACTGGGATCTCCTTTTTATACCACTACAACTAATACAGAGTTTTTGTTTTTAATTCCCTCTGTACAATTTTGTATCACAGCAGCCACTAAAATAAAATAGTTTAATTTACCTTTTATTAACAAATTGTGACGATATGATGACAAGGGTAAGGAAAGTCCAGTGTGTGTGAAGCGTAAACAATAACTGTATGTATTTGATCCTATTTGTTTTATTAGTAACCAATTGTACAGTGTTACGGACATCAAAAATGTCTGTCGTATTGTCGATGAAAACCGCAACAAAAAACGGCTAGCTTCCGAAAAAGCTAGCCGTTCAGTTTGTTATTTGCACCAATTGGGTGATTTTAAATCACCTCGCATTCCTTATTTTGGTGCATTCGCTGCTCTAAATTTGGCAATCAATTGTTGTGTTGAAGCGTCGAAATTATCTTTGTCTGCCTCGCCTTGAATGCCTGCAAGTACTTGGTTTCCTAGTACTTTACCTAACTCTACGCCCCATTGGTCGAATGAGTTAAGGTTCCAGATAACACCCTGAACGAATACCTTATGTTCATACATTGCAACCAGCGCGCCAAGTGTTTTAGGCGTAAGGCTATCAAACAAGAAAGTATTGCTAGGCTTGTTGCCAGGCATGGTTTTATGAGCGGCCAAGCGTTTGCGTTCAGCGTCGTTTAGGCCTTTACCGTCAAGGTCTGCATAACACTCTTCAAAGGTTTTACCCTGCATTAGTGCCTGTGTTTGACCAAAACAGTTAGACGCAAGCATAGCGTGATGCGTGTCGTCCTGGTTAGGAACGTTAAGTGGCAACATGAAGTCTGCTGGGATAACGCCAGAACCTTGGTGAATAAGCTGATGGAAGCTATGCTGGCCGTTTGTACCTTCACTGCCCCAAATAATTGGGCCAGTAGGGTAATCTACGTGCTCACCTTCTTGCGTCACTTCTTTACCATTACTTTCCATATCTAACTGCTGTACGTAAGCTGGTAAGCCGCGAAGATAGTGATAGTAAGGTAATAAAACGTGTGATTGCGCGTCGAAGAAGTTTCTGTACCACACACCTAACAGTGCAAGTAGAACAGGCATGTTTTCTTCTAGCGGTGCGGTTGTGAAATGGGTGTCCATGTCAAACGCACCTTCAAGTAAGCCTTTGAAGTTTTCAAACCCAAGGGCTAGCGAGATAGGCAGGCCAATAGCAGACCACAGTGAGTAACGACCGCCTACCCAATCCCACATAGGGAAAATATTGTCGGCGCTAATACCAAACTCGGTGGCTGCTTTAACGTTTGAAGACACGGCTACAAAGTGTTTAGCAATATCTTCTTGTGTACCGCCAGACTTTAAGAACCAGTCTTTAGCCGTAAGTGTATTTTGAAGCGTCTCTTGGGTAGAGAACGACTTTGATGACATGACCACCAAAGTTTCTTCAAAATCTACGCTAGATAGCACATCGTGAATGTGGCAACCATCAACGTTGGCAACAAAGTGAACTTTCACTGCATCAACGGTATGCGGCTTAAGTGCCTCGGTCATAATCTTAGGACCAAGGAACGAACCACCAATACCAATTGCCACAATGTGCTTGATAGGCTTGCCGGTATAACCTTTGTGTTCACCGCTGTGAACCGATGCGGTAAACGCTTCAATTTTTGCAAGCGTAGCATGCACTTCAGGCATTACGTCTTCGCCATCTACCAGTACTTTACGGTCTGAGAAATTACGAAGTGCGGTGTGAAGCACAGCGCGACCTTCTGTTGAGTTAATCTGCTCACCAGAAAACATCGCGTCGCGAAGGGCTTCTAGTTTGCATGCTCGAGCAAGGTCAAAAAGCCCTTTAAGCGCCTCGTCGTTTACACGGTTTTTGGAGTAATCAAGAAAAATGCCGCAGGCTTCAAGCTGCATCTTATCTGCGCGATTTGCATCTTGTGCAAACCAGTCGCGCATGTGCGCATCTTTTACCGCTGAAGCAAATTCAGACAGTTTTTTCCATTCGGGAAGAGAAGTTAAAGCACTCATGGTTTCTATGGCCCTTACGCGCTTAGCTTTTCGCGAAGCATGGTTTCAAGTTTTTCCTGATCTGCGGCGAAGTTGCGAATGCCTTCAGATAGCTTTTCGGTTGCCATTGCATCTTCGTTCATTGCCCAGCGGAATTCGCTTTCTGTTAAGCGGTCACCTGGTGTTTTTGTAGCGCCATTGTCTTTAAGTTTAACCTCTAGATCGCCAGGCTCGTTTGCCAGTTCTTCTAGCAGTGCTGGGCTAATGGTTAGACGATCACAACCTGCCAACGCTTGAATTTCACCAATGTTACGGAAGCTTGCGCCCATCACTACGGTATTGTAGCCGTGGTCTTTGTAGTAGTTATAAATTTTAGTTACAGATACTACGCCTGGATCTTCATCTGGTGCGTAAGACTCAGTACCGGTCGCTTTTTTGTACCAGTCTAAAATGCGCCCTACGAATGGAGAGATAAGATAAACACCGGCCTCTGCACAAGCTTGTGCTTGGGCGAAGCTAAATAGAAGCGTTAAGTTACACTGAATGCCTTTCTTCTCTAGCTCTTCTGCTGCCTGAATACCTTCCCAAGTAGAGGCAATTTTAATAAGAATGCGTGACTTATCGATACCCGCGTCTTCATATAGCTGAACCAAACGTTCCGCTTTTTCGATAGTGGCGGCAGTGTCGAACGAAAGGCGTGCGTCTACTTCAGTTGAGATTCGGCCTGGAATAGTTGCAGAGATTTCTTTGCCAATGGCTACCGCTAGTTTGTCTGCTGCATCGGTAAGCTGCTGGTCAGCGTCGTTTGACTGAAGTTTTGCCCATGCTACAGCATCATCAATTAGGCTTGCATATTGAGGAAGACCAGCCGCTTTTAAAAGTAGCGACGGGTTAGTTGTGGCATCGACTGGTTGATACTTTTTAATGGCATCGATGTCGCCCGTGTCGGCAACAACGGTAGTGATATCACGTAATGAAGCTAACTGATTGCTCATAATTCTCTCTGTTCTTTATCAAAATAAATTTGGACAACTCGCTGGAAAAGCCAGTTGAATAAAACGGTTCGCTTGCGCGTGTGTAGGGCTTCGCGCTTGCGTTCTTTTTTACCAGTTCTTAGTTCTTTAATAAGTACTGGTACATGCAGCGCTTTGGTAATTGAGGTACGTTCACGGAGGGTGTATCTCAATTATTGTTTGAATAATTATTTGTAACGCTATTTATATCAAACCCGTGTGACAATTCATACATACAATAGCGACAAAATGGCTAATCGGATTTCTCTGTTAAGCCAATTTACGTCTTTCTTATGCCATTTTGCTTTTTGAAGCGTATCAGGTGGTACAATACCAGTGTAATACCATTCCGCATAGATCATTACCCACTCAGCGAGAGTTAAAATGCTCGTAATCGCGGCGTGTCACCGCAGGTATAGTGGTTCTACATTAAGGTGGCACAACAAAGAGTACGGGCATTTTAAACTCGCCCTTCGGGAAGGTCTGGCAAGCTTCCTAGCTTCATTCTGGGAATTTGAAAGGGAACAGCCATTCCTGCATTCCCACGCTTTGCTAGGAAACTTGCCAGAGCCTTCTGAGTCGGCAATGATCTATGCGGATTGGTATTAAACCTAAGGAGTCGAAATGTTAGTTGTAGTATCCCCAGCAAAAAATTTAGATTTTGAAAGCGAAATTCCTGTGAGCCAGTTCACTCAGCCTGCCATGCTTGAAGACACTGAACGTTTGATGGAAGTTTGCCGCACCTTATCGCCTGCTGACTTATCATCGCTGATGAAGATAAGCGACAAGTTAGCAACGTTGAACGCCAACCGTTTTGCTGAGTTTTCTACGCCATTTTCGCCCGATAATGCACGCCAAGCAATGTATGCGTTTAATGGTGATGTGTATACTGGGTTAGATGCTTACTCGCTTGATAGCGAAACGGTAGAATATGCGCAAAAACATCTTCGAATTTTGTCTGGCCTATACGGATTGCTTCGTCCTCTAGACTTAATGCAGGCCTATCGTTTAGAAATGGGTACTAAATTAGCAAACCCTGAAGGTAAAGACCTGTATGCGTTTTGGGATGATCGCATTACTTATGTGCTAAATAAGGCATTAGAAGCACAGGGTGACAATGTGTTGATCAACCTTGCTTCAAATGAGTACTTTAAAGCAGTGAAGAAAAAATCTTTAGATGGCATGATCATTACGCCAACATTTAAAGACTGCAAGAATGGTCAGTATAAAATTATCAGTTTCTTCGCGAAGAAAGCCCGTGGTTTAATGGCGCGTTATATTCTTGAAAACCGTGTAGAAGACGTAGAAGGTCTGAAAAACTTCGACGTAGATGGCTATGTGTTTAGCGAAGAACAAAGTTCATCAACGGAACTTGTGTTTCTGCGTAACCAAGAAAGTTAATAACACCCGTTCATCCATAATCACCTAAAAAGTAGGACATAAATTTGAGCATATTAGTTCGCAATTTACCTAAAACATTTACTCAGGAAAATCTTGAAGACTTGTTTTTCGAGTTTGGCAACATAGCGTCGTGCGACTTGGTGATGGATGAGGCTTCTGGCTTATCTAAGGGCTTTGGTTTCGTAGAAATGAGCACGCAAGAAGAAACCGATAAAGCCATTGAAAAACTTAACGCCAAAGTTATCGACGGTAAGAAAATTCGTGTTAAGTGGTCAAATCAAGAGAAGAAGCAGGCTGAAGCGATAGCTAGTGCGCCAGCGCCCAAAAGAGACATTCCCGAAGATGTATGGGGAAGTGCTTCTCGCAATAACTCTGATCTTGAAAACGACGCCGAGTAATACCGAGGGAATATAATTGACAAGCGCTGACAACGAAGGTTGTCAGCGCTCAACCTTCATTTAACCAGATACGGTTGCTGTTTGTACTTGAGTATTGCGAGCAGTCATAACAATGGCCAGCCACACCAGTACACCACCACCGGCAAGCGCTAGGCCTACCCAACCCGTTGATGTATAGCCATAACCCGCTGACAGTGTCATTCCTGCCAACCAAGGGCCAAGTGCATTAGCGGTGTTAAAAGCCGCATGGTTCATGGCACCGGCTAAAGTCTGAGCCTCGCCAGCGACATCCATAAGCCTTGTTTGCAGCGGCACCACCATGCCACCACCGATACCAATGAAAAACAGTGATGCTGCCATTAAGTATGGATTCCCCATCGACGCAGCGTAAGCTGCAGCTGATAGGCCCAGTAAAACCTGAAACGTAATCGCTGACGTCAGTAGCCTGCCTTCAGAATAGCGGCCTGCAATAATATTGCCCAAGGTTACGCCTATGCCATAGATAAGCAATGTGGCCGAGATTCCCCACTCAGGTGATGAGGTTGTATTGAGGTAAGAGGCGCTGAAATAAGAATAAACTGAGAACATACCACCAAAGCCAATAGCGCCCATAAGTAGTACCAGCAGCACGTCTTTGTTTTTTAGCGCTTTAAGCTCGGTTAGCGGTTTGGCATCTGGATTAGGGCCGCGGTACGGTGCGGTTTTCCAAACCATTAATGCAGTAACTAACGCAAAGGCTGAAATAATAAAGAAGCCAGTTCGCCATCCGAACATTTGCCCAATACCACTAATTGACGGCACACCAATAATATTGGCAATAGCCAAGCCTAAAATGACGTTACTGACCGCTTGCGCCCGTTTATTTTTACCGGCAATGTCTGCAGCAAAGAGCATGGCAATGCCGAAGTAAGCGCCATGAGGAAGGCCAGCAATAAAACGCGCTATATTCATTGTCCATTCTGACCACGCTAGTGCTGTTAGCAAGTTTCCGCCAGCATAAAATACCATCATTGAAATAAGCATGGTGCGTCTTGCAAGCCTGGAAAAAAAGATAGTGATAAGCGGCGCGCCCACTACAACACCAATGGCATAAGCACTAATCGCGTGACCTGCAACCTTTTCTGAGATGCCAAAATCTTCAGCGAAGTAAGGTAATAAACCCATTGCAGCAAACTCGCTACAACCAATTACAAAGGTACCGAAAGCCAGCCAAAATGTAATGGTGGCCAGTGAGTATTCACCGAACGCTGAGGGCTGCTCTGAAGAGGCCTGCTTTGAAGAGGCTTGGTCAGAAAGAATCTTGTCAGTTTGATTCGTCATAAACGTCCTTTTGTTCATTGAGTTCAACCATGTACTTAGTGGCTGTTTTAGCGAGGGGCTGTTGAGCTTTGCTGTGCATTTTTACAATGTCTGTGTGTCATCAAAGATAAAAGACACTCAGCAGACTAGCGCTTTGATGAAACGCAAAAACCGGCTCAACGGAATGTTTGCCGGTTCTCTTCGAATAGTCGCCCTTATCATCGATAATATTTAGCAACCGTCGGTAATATTTAGCAATGATCAACGGCCCACAGGTTCGTGCTTTTCGTATTCGTTTAATGCAAAAGATCGTAGCATCGCTCAGATAGCAAGTAACGGTAACTGATAAGGTTTCTTAATCAATTCAGCGATTTAAATGTAGTGCATTTGTTAATAAATTACGTCGGACCTTTTGCGTTAGAAAGTCGAATGGGCGTTTATAAAAAGCGAAGGTGACTGTTTTCTGTGCACAAATATTGGTTACCTTTTAGTTCATCACTTTGTCATCTTTTAACATTTGTCACGTTTTCCAATCGTGGCGTGAGCACAACGCCGTATCCATACCCCCATTGAAAACAAACTTCTTGACTTTGAAGTGTTCTATATATAGAACGTTCTTTAAATGGAACATCATTAAGTTGGTAAGGTGTGAATCAATCAACGCTCAACATCCTCGGAAGGCATTTGCAGAAACTCAGGCAAGACAAAGGTGTCTCGCTGTCGCAATTGGCAGCAGGGGCAGGTATCGCTAAATCTAACCTTTCAAGATTAGAGCAGGGCAACGGCAACCCGACGCTAGACACCATTTGGCGGTTAGCTAAACAACTAGACGTTCCGTTCGGTCAGCTAGTTCAGCCTCTTAGCGCAAGCGTTGGAGAAAAGGGCGTAGAAGTTCGTTTAATTGAGCAAGGACAAGGTATCCCGAACGTTGATGCTTATTGGATGTCGGTTGCACCCAATACTTTTCGAGAGGCAGAAGCTCACGCCACAGGAACAGAAGAAACGATTACCGTTGTTAGCGGCTCTCTAGAAGCTGGGAATAGTGGAAATACTCAATGGCTGCATCCGGGTCAAAGTTTAGCATTTAACGCTGATTTGCCCCACGTATACAAAACGGGAGACGAGTGGGCGACATGTCTTATCACAATCGTTTATCACAAAGAGGCAAAGGAATGAGCCAACTTTCATCAAAAAGTGGACTTAAGCAAGGGGTTATTGACGGGTTACCTTTGTTAGGTGGTTACATTCCTGTAGCCATTTCATTTGGCGTGATCGCAGTTCAAGCCGGTTTTTCTACGCTGGAAGCCACGCTAATTTCCGTATTCATTTACGCAGGCGCGTCGCAGTTTCTTTTGGTAGCCATGGTGGCATCAGGTGCGCCACTTTGGCTAGCGGTTTGTATGACGTTATTAGTTAATGTACGTCATGTGGTTTATGCGCCCAACTTGGTGCCTTATTTACCGCAAAGTAAAGCTTGGCCCTATTTAATGCACGGCCTTACTGACCAGATTTTTGCGCTAGCCCATACTCGCTTGCCGTTAATGGACGATGCTAAAAAGGTAGATTGGTTTAAAGGTGTATCGATGGTGGCGTGGCTTAGTTGGATCGTAGGGACGGCGCTTGGCGGTATCGCAGGAGACTCCCTTACCCAACAATGGCCAATATTAGACAGCGTGATGCCCTTTGCCTTACCTGCACTTTTCCTTGTGCTACTCGCGCCTAAATTCTCAAGTAAATTATGGAGCGCTACCTTGTTCGTTACAATGACGGCGGCTCTCTTCTTGGCTCTCAGCGCCTTTAAAAACGCTGCAATTCCACTGGCAGCACTATGCGGTGCGATAACCTTTTATCTTCTCACCTCGCACGTTGAAAGGAAGCAATCTCATGCACGTTGATATTTGGATAGCTATTGTTGTAGCGGCCATCGGAACATATGCATTGCGCGTAGTACCGTTGCTGTGGACTCAGCGTCACTTTAATAAACACAAGGCCAATAACACTGAGGCGCGTTTACCTACGTGGCTAAGCGTGTTAGGGCCGTTAATGATTGCCGCTATGCTAGGAGCGTCACTTATTCCAAAAGCACCGTCAGCGGCGAGTTGGATTGCAACCGCAATAGGCACTGTTGTCACTGTGCTTGTTTGGCGCAAATTCAAAAGCTTAGGGCTGCCAGTGTTTTGCGGCGTGCTTTCTTTTGGTGTGGCTTTTGGTATCGCTTTGGTTTAGCGTTGGGCGTAGATGTTAAGTTGCTGGGCTAAGACTTATTCTTACCCAAGGCTTTCTCGCCCCAAATTTCTTCCAAGCGCTGGTCACGCCCACAGTTCCATCGGTAGAACTTATAGCGAACGGGACTTTTTTTATAAAAATCTTGATGGCCAATTTCGTCGCCTTTTATCGGATAAAAGGTAGAAGCATCGAGTATGGGCGTTACCACCTTTTTATTGGGAAATTGGGCTACCACGTCAGCTTTTGTTTTTTCTGCTATAGCACGTTCTTTATCGTTTGCTACAAAGATGGCGCTTAAGTAACTGGGTCCCTTATCACAAAACTGACCTCGGTCATCGAAAGGGTCAATGTTCACCCAAAAATGATCGAGAATATCATTATAAGAAAGCATATCGCCGTCGTAGGTGATCTTTACCGCCTCAAAGTGTCCCTTGTGATTGCCATTATAAGTCGGATTTGGCGCGCTTCCGCCAGTGAACCCCGACACCACATCAGTAACCCCGTCTAGCTTTTCAAAATCAGACTCCATGCACCAAAAGCAGCCCCCAGCTAGAATGGCCTCGTCGGCACTTGTTGATGGCGTAAAAAACGAAGCGCTCAACGCTGTGCTAATAAAAACTGCAGAAAGTGTTAATTTCATCATTCACCTTTTATGTGTTGGTTTAACGTTGTAGCGACCTTCGCGTTTAATTCGTCAGACCCCAGTTTGCGAAGATATACGGTTAACAAATAAAGAACGGTTTCAGCTGAAATTAATTTCATCGCGGTGCAGCGAGTTAATTCCATTTTTGTTTTACAAGCGTACATTTTTTCTAAGCGCACATTGCGAAGCTTGAGGCTTTGCGCGAAAGCATAGGTACTGAAAAAGACTAAAAGGATGTAAGTAAAATTTTCATCTCACTCTGTAGTCTTCTTTCAAAAAGGGAACTGTCTCTGATTCCACCATTTACAAGATGAGGCTGTAAAGCCGCTATGACAAGGAATAGAGCGATTTCTTATGATCGGCAGAGCACTTGCATCTTATCCAACTACATGAAAATCAGTTTAGTTAAAATGAAAGGAAAGATGATATGTCGATAGTCAAATCAGGTAGTGCAGTTTACAAGCCGCTAGGTAAAAAGGGAAAGGGGAGCATTTCTACACAAACCGGTGCTTTATCGAACCAGCCTTATGGTTTTAACACGCGGTTTGAAAATGGAAAGGGAACCAACCCCGAGGAATTAATTGGTGCGGCGCATGCGAGTTGCTTCACCATGGCACTTTCTTTTGCGCTTTCAGACGCGGGATACGATAACGGCGAGTTAAATACCACTGCAAAAATCAGTTTAGAGAAAAACGATGACGGCTTTGAAATAACTCAATCGGCACTAAGCTTAGATGCTGAGGTTGAAGGGATTACCGAAGATGAGTTTGAGAAAATTGCACAGGAAGCAAAAGAAAATTGCCCTGTATCTCAACTTCTTAATGCCAACATCACATTGGAATACCGATTGAATATCGAATAAGGGACAAAGGTTATTACTATCCTTATCGAAAGATAGGACTCGCTTTGTTAGACAAGACCAGGCAAGTTGTTTTTATCAAGTGAACTATAAAAAAGCGGCTTTTGAAGCCGCTTTTCTGTATAAGATCGTTGATTTTATAACATGAGGTAGCGTTAGTTTATTTCCCAATTACGCCACATGCTACGCGGTCACCACCGCCACCTAACTTTTTAGGTGAATCAGAGTAATTGTCGCCACCTGCGTGAATCATTAAAGCGCGGCCTTCAATATCATCTAACTCAAGCTCTGGTGCAAAGATAGGCTGGGTTGCGTTTCCATTTTCATCAACATAAAGCACGGGTAGATCACCCTCGTGACCCTTTTCAGACCAAGGAGCACGGTGTTTACCGGTATCTTCTGGATCGAAATGGCCGCCCGCTGCGCCGCCTAACACTTTTTGCCCATCTTTCATTGAGGGTGAACAGTCACCATTTTGATGAACATGAAAACCATGAATGCCCGGGGTTAACCCTGACAGGTTTGGCGTAAATACTACACCGTCATCATCATAACTGCTCACCACTACTGAGCCCATGCTCATCCCTGTTTCCAGGTTATTCATTATCACTTCTTTTCCATCACTATCATGATGACCTGCGAAACTGCTCGCACTTAACATTAATGTCAGTGAACCTGCTAAGGTAGATAGTAAACGTTTCTTCATCGTGTTCTCCTTCACTCAATTATTAACGAATTTGTTAAAAGCATTGAAGTGAGATGAGCATAAAGTGAACCATTGTGGCGCATAACTCAGGGATACTACGCAAGACTAGGAATACTAGGGCGGTGAAGCGACAACCGAGTTGTGTGTTAGCGCATAGCTACTGGCATTTACGGAAATCATTATATTGGTTACGTGAAAAAGTTACCGACCATTACCTTATCTTTTTGGCTTTTCCTTATTATTTTCACTCTTTTTGAAGGTAGCCTCTTTATATGGTCTTTGGATATGGAGCCTCTCCATAAGTAGGCGGTACTGTCATACAGAAGTTACAGTGTTAAAACTCAGTAACAATATGGCAGTAGCACTTTTTTCCTATTCGACTTACAGTTAGCTCACATTACATAAGCAAGGGCATAGGTATGTATACACTTTACGGATATCCGAAAACTCGCTCGGTTCGCGTGGCATGGGCACTGGAAGAGCTAGGTTTACCTTTTGAGTACAGCTTAGTTGACTTAAAACAAGGGCAACACCTGTCAGAAGAATATAAAGCCATCAGTCCTGCCTCTAAAATCCCAGCGCTTTCGACGCCAGAAGGTACCTTGACGGAATCGGCGGCTATCGTCACTTTTTTAGCTGAACGTCACGGCTTGCATGAATTCATTCCAGAGCCTGGTAGCTTCGAGCGAGCCAAATATGAAGAAATGATGCTGTTCCTTACCAATGAGTTAGAGCAACCGATTTGGAATTTAGCAAAGCACACCTTTGCGTTGCCTAGAGAGCAAAGACTTGAACAAATGCGTGATGTAGCGGTGTGGGAGTTCAAGCGCGTGTTGCCCGTATTTTCTTCTATGCTGGGCGATAAAGAATTTGTATGCGGCACCATGTTTACCATGGCCGACATAATAGCCGGTCATATTTTGGCGTGGGCAAAAGGCAGCAAGCTAGATATCACGCTAGACGGTAAAACAGACAATGTAGCCGCGTACGCACAACGTGTATTAGGCCGTGATGCGTATGAGAGGGCGTGGCGAAAAGAGATGGATCATTTGCCTGAATAAATGGTGCAGCCCGAAAAACCTTACATGAATAGATACCATGTGAACCTGTGACTTATTAAGTAAACGCTGAATTGTATTGTATCGGCGGTATGCCTGATATCGGCGTCAGGTACGCATTATTAGGGTTAAATGCGCTTATCACGCGGTATATAGAATCAAGAAAACACATAACGACAGCGCTTTTTTTGCGAAATATACGCAAAAACAGAGAAGAAATAACAAGGGAACAAAAAAATGAAAGCATTCAAAACACTACTTGTAAGTAGTGCAGTAACCATGGCACTGGGCCTTAGCTCAGCAGTGGCACATGAACACGGCAACGCAAATGTGCAGAGTTCATCAAAAAGTACTTCAGTGTCAAAAGAAGCGTCTGAGCACGAGAAACTTTTTGCGTTATTTGCAGCCGCTGACCAGCGTGATATTGAGCTAAACCCAATCATGGCCATTTTTCGCGGCGACATGCGTTACGCGGACAGAATGGGCGACTTCTTAACAGACTCTCACGCTTTAGCGGGAAAAACAGCGACATTGCTAAACTTGTCAGAGCTTAAACAAATTGACCGCAGTAAGTTAAGCGACACCGATAAACTCGCCTACGACGTATTTAAATACAACGAAGAGCGCTCGCTAAAAATGTCTACCGACGAGATTGAAGCGCTAACGGAAGTGCGTCCTGTTAATCACTTCAGTGGGTTCCACACCTTCTACCCGACCTTCGCGAGCGGAAAGGGCGCAGCGCCATTTAAAACAGTAGAAGATTACGAAAATAACTTATCTCGCCATAAGGATTACATTGCTATTTCTGACCGCGCTATCGGAAAGTTCCGCGAGGGCATGGAAAGCGGTGTTCTTGAAACTAAGCTGACAATCGATCGCGTGATCAAGCAGTTCGATACTCAGCTGGCTATCCCAATTAAAGAGTCACAGTTTTGGGGGCCAATTACTATGTTCCCAGAAAGTTTCTCTGACGAAGAAAAAGCCCGTTTAACCGCTGACTACGAGAAAGCGACGCAAGAGATTTACGATGCAACCACGCGTATGCGCGACTTCCTTCGCGATGAGTATTTGCCTATTGCACGTGAAAGCATTGGCCTTAGCGATATGAAAGGTGGTGCAAAGCTTTATCAATTGATGGTGGAAGGTTCAACGACACTACCAATGACGCCTGATGAACTGCATAACCTTGGTTTAAAAGAAGTTAAGCGTATCAAAAATGACATGCTTGAAATTAAGGACGAAGTGAAGTTTGAAGGGACATTAAACGAATTCTTCGACTATGTACGTACCGATCCTAAGTTCAAGCCTGAAAGCCGTGAAGCGCTCACACAGAGCTATTATGATATTGGACGTGAAGTTGATGAGAAAATTGATCAGTACTTTTCGCTATTGCCGAAGTCTGAGTTAGAAATAAAACCCTACGACCCTGCTATCGAGCAATTTAGTGCGGGTGGATCATATCAGCCGGGCACGCCAGATGGCTCTCGTCCAGGTACTTTCTACTTTAATGCCTACGATTTGCCTAGCCGTTTAACCACTGGAAACGTCACCTTGTACCTACACGAAGGCGCTCCAGGTCACCATTTCCAAGTGAGTCTAGCGCAAGAAAATGAAGCGCTACCTTCATTCATGCGCTTTAGCTTCCTACCAGCCTTCGGTGAAGGTTGGGCGCTGTATTCTGAAACGCTAGGGTATGAAATGGGGTTCTTTGACGATCCATGGAATCGTTATGGCACGCTTCAAGATGAGCAGTTGCGCGCCATGCGTTTGGTGGTAGACACAGGTATTCACGCGAAAGGTTGGACCCGCGAACAAGCCATCGACTTTATGCTTGATAACTCAGGCATGACCCGCACAGAAGTTGTAGCCGAGGTAGAGCGTTATATTGCGATCCCGTCGCAAGCGCTATCTTACAAAGTGGGCGCGCTTAAAATTCAAGAATTACGCGCGCGCGCAGAGAAGGCATTAGGTGATGATTTCGATATCCGAGAGTTCCACGCACAAGTGTTAAACACGGGCGGCATTCCACTTGCTATTCTTGAGCAGAAAATTGATCGCTGGATCGCTAGTCAAAAAAGTTAAGGAATAATATTTTTATTTAAACTTTTTACAGCGCAATCAGCGTTAGGTTAAGAGCAGTAAGACGCCGATATTTGACGTAAAGCCAGTAATATTCAGTATTACTGGCTTTTTTCTTTTTGCGACTAATGGCAGTGATATTGTTCAAAAGCTTCACTAGAGTATTAATTGGTATAAGTGAACAATGGTTACGAAATTTAAGGGAGAATAAAGTGGAGTTAGGGCTATTTTCGTTAAGTTTAACGGTTAAAGACATCAGCAAGTCGAAGACGTTTTATGAGGCCTTGGGCTTTGAAGCCATGCCTTCATGCGGCTCGGTGGAAGATAAATGGTTAATGATGAAAAATGGCACCACCATGATTGGGTTATTCGAAGGGATGTTTGAAGATAACATTATGACCTTCAACCCAAGTGATGTTAGGGCACTTCAGGCAAATCTAGTTGAACAAGGCATCGCTTTAGACGTGCCTGTGAAAGGCGATAGCGGCCCCGGGCATCTAATTGTTAAAGACCCGGACGGCAACGCTATCATGTTCGATCAGTTTTAAATTCGCGCTGCCAGTTCAGCGCCTTGACGGATAGCGCGTTTAGCATCAAGTTCAGCCGCTACGTCAGCACCGCCGATAATGTGCACGGTAAATCCTGCCTCTTCTAGAGGTTGTTGCAGAGGCTTAAACGGCTCCTGACCAGCACATACAATGACGTTATCGACCGGCAGTATTTTAGGCGTGTCGTTAATCAGCACGTGTAGACCTTCATCGTCCACTTTCTCGTAGCTCACGCCATTAATCATTTGAACATTGTGGTGTTTCAACGATTGCCTATGGATCCAGCCCGTAGTTTTGCCCAGCCCTTTACCTACTTTAGACGTTTTACGTTGTAGCAGATACACTTCCCGCTCAGAAGCCTCTATGGCTTTTTCTTTTAGTGCGCCAGGAGCAGAATAATCTTTATCTATACCCCAGTGCGCTAGCCACTTTTCTTTATCTTTGGCTAGATTTTCGTGTTCTACCAGGAATTCCGCTACATCAAAACCAATGCCGCCAGCGCCAACAATAGCCACTTTCTTGCCTACTGGCTTGTGGTCGCGCAATACGTCTAAATAACTCATCACTTTAGGGTGGTCGTGCCCTTCAATTGTAAGCGTACGAGGATTAATACCGGTGGCTAGCACCACTTCATCAAACTTCTCATCGGCAAGTCTTTCTGCGTTAATCTCGGTGTTAAGGTGAACCGTAACGCCCACTCGAGCTAGCTGATTGTCAAAGTAGCGTAGGGTTTCGTAAAACTCTTCTTTACCCGGCACTTGCTTGGCGTAATTAAATTGACCGCCAATTTCACTGGCTTTATCAAATAGATGTACCTCGTGACCGCGCTCTGCGGCATACATGGAAAACGCCAAACCCGCAGGCCCTGCACCTACTACCGCTAGTTTTTTCTTATTGTGAGTAGGGGGAAAGGTAAGTTCGGTCTCGTAGCACGCTTGTGGGTTTACCAAGCAACTTGCACGCTTTTGTTCGAATGCATGGTCTAGGCAAGCCTGGTTACAGGCAATACACGTGTTGATTAGCTTAGACTCATTGCGCATAGCCTTCGCTACAAAGTGAGCGTCAGCCAAGAAAGGTCGCGCCATCGATACCATATCAGCATGGCCTTGTGCGAGTACAGATTCTGCAACTTCAGGCGTATTGATACGGTTAGTGGTAATAAGAGGGATAGACACCTCTTTTTTCATGCGTTCGGTTATCCAGGTAAACGCCGCGCGAGGCACCGATGTGGAAATAGTAGGTACCCGCGCTTCGTGCCATCCAATGCCGGTATTAATTAGCGTAGCGCCTGCTTTTTCGATTTCTTTGGCTAAATATACAACCTCGTCCCACTTAGCGCCGCCTTCGACTAAGTCCAGCATAGACAGGCGATAAATAATAATGAAGTTAGTGCCCACTTTCTCGCGTACACCTTTTACTATTTCTATTGCCAGACGAGCCCGATTTTCTAGGCTGCCACCCCATTCATCATTTCTATGATTGGTGCGCTCACAGAAAAACTGATTTATGAGGTAGCCTTCAGAACCCATAATTTCCACGCCGTCATAGCCTGCTTGCTGGGCAAGGGCTGCACATTTTACGTAGTCTTTTATTGTGCTTCTTACGCCAAGTGAGGACAATTCGCGAGGCTTAAAAGGGGTAATAGGCGACTTCATAGGTGAAGCCGAAACAGCAAGTGGGTGATAACCGTAACGGCCTGAATGCAATATTTGCATGCAAATTTTGCCGTCTTCCTTATGCACAGCGTCGGTAATAACACGGTGCTTTTTCGCGTGGCGAGAGCGGGTCATTCTGCCAGCAAAGGGCGCTACCCAACCTGAAATATTAGGGCTAATACCACCTGTTACGATTAGCCCCGCACCACCTTTTGCTCGCTCAGCGTAAAACGCAGCAAGTTTGTCAAATCCGCCTTTCTCTTCTTCCAAACCTAAATGCATTGAACCCATTAGGGTACGGTTGCGAAGTTGAGTAAATCCCAAATCCAACGGAGATAATAAGTTAGGGAAGTAAGGTGAGAGTTGTTCTGAATTGTGGGCAGACTGTGGTGTAGCTGTCTGAGACGAGGGCGTATTCATAATTGTTCTCTTTTTATTTGCTATGAAGGCAGTTAGTGCATGTCGCTCTTTGCTGCGGCGCAGTGCTCATCTGTCTTTCATGACTTAAGTGCTAATGGTTACACATAATCCGACCACACTAACTTGCCCGACCAGTTGCTTTGATTATTTACCACCACATTCAATTGGTAAAGTGCAGTTACCCTATTTTTAACATAATAAAAAAGCGAGATACCGGGCTAACGGATATCTCGCTTCGTTAATCACTGCTTTTCATCACAAGCATGAGTGCGTTACAGGTGAGCGCTTACTTATGATGTTGGCTTTATTAAAGCAGTGCTCGCCTTATAAATTACTCGTCAACGTACATTTTTTGCTGAAACTTCAGCGTTTGTTTGCTGCTACCTTTTTGAACGTCAATCTCAAACCTAAAGGTTTCCTGATCGCGAAATGGCAGCACGGCAAGGTAATAGATAGCATCACCTTCTTCCACCTTTTTGAAAGTCAGCTTACGCGAGTTACCTAACAGATTCTTAGCCGTACCTGTGACATCTGCCCGTTGCGCTTCACCGGAAACTTTGTCTAACACCGAAATGTTAACCAACGCATTAAACTTACTTCTCACAATGCCGTAGCTAGCCGCCACTTCAGGTGTGAGAAATGGCGTACTCACCACCATATAGTGAACATCCCATTCACCAAGCGTTTGCTTCTGCTCGGCAAATGCGGAAACGCTTAAGCATGACATAGCCATCGCAAGAAGTGCTACGTAAGCTTTTTTGATATGTTTTATTCTACCCATGATAGAAACTACCTCTGCCTTCATCTTGTTTTTAATTCTTACCCATTACAGCTTGTTTTGCTCTATGAACCAAACTGCAAGACCAATACTTTCCCTAACAGTGTCTTGAACTGACATTAGTTACATAGGGAAAGTGTCTTGGATCAGAAGCTGTAAAAACTGTAATGCAATGATGGCAATAAGCACTGATAAGTCCAAACCGCCCAATGGTGGAATGACTTTGCGTATTGGCGCTAAAAACGGCTCGGTTAGCTGATACAGAACATAGTCAACCGGAGACTGACCTTGTGACACCCAGCTCAAAATAGCGCGTAGTAGTAACACCCAGAACATTAACGACAGGGCTTCTTTTATCACACCAATTACTGACAAAATCGCAATGCCGACTGGGTTTAGACTACCGCCAAACATTAACCCTAGGGTTATTAGCTTGAGCGCGCATACCGCTACCGCTAACACAAAAGTAGCGGTGTCGAACCTGCCGATTGACGGAATAATACGGCGCAACGGCCCCACGATAGGGTGGGTTGCTTTTACTACAAATTGACTGAGTGGATTATAAAAATCTGCCTGAACCATTTGTAACCAAAGGCGCAGAATAACCACCATCAAATAAAGGCTAAATAAGGTATCAACCAAAAATACCGTTGCGTTCATGTTGTGTTTTTCCTAAAACGTTATAGCTGTTTTGCCATTTCTTCAGCACGTGCTACGGCGGCGCGCATCGACTTGCTGACAATATCTTTTAAACCTTCATTAATGAAAGTGTTGACGGCTTCTGCGGTAGTGCCGCCCTTAGACGTAACTTGGGCACGAAGCTCACTTAATTCAAGGTCTGGGTTGTTACAAACCATTTCGGCTGCGCCTAACATCGCTTGTTGAACCATTAAGCGGGATTGCGCTTTATCAAACCCCATGTTCATGGCTTCTTCCTGCATATTTTGTAAGAACAAGAAGAAATAAGCAGGACTGCTGCCCGCTGCAGCGATCACGCCGTTAATACCTTCTTCTTTATCTACCCAAACTGTTTCGCCAACGCTGTTCATTACATCGTCAACGTATTGCCTGTCCGACTCAGAAACCGTGTCGTCGGCATACATTCCAGACATGCCTTTACCTAACAAGCTCGGCGTGTTTGGCATAATGCGAACAACGGGGTATTCACCACCTAGCATTTCTTGCAATCTGGCTACCGGAAGTCCTGCTGCAATGCTCATAAACAACTTGCCCGATAGGTCGTTGTTTTTCTGAAGCTCGCCGCACATATCGCCCATTATTTGTGGTTTTACCGCAAGCACTATGGCATCAGCGAATTGGCAGGCTTCATCGTTAGACTGGGTAGTGTGAATACCAAACTCGGCCTTCAGGCCGTCTAACTTTGGTGTGGAAGGGTTTGCCGCAAGGATATTTTCTTTTGCGTACCCAGATTTGATAAGACCACTGATGATGCTGCGGCTCATGTTACCCGCGCCAATAAATGCTAATTTTTTCTGTTGCATGTAAATCCTATTTGTTGGTTGCGTTTAAGTCTGTGTAGCGAGGCGAAGCGCTATCATTCAGATTAGCGCGCTAGTTTCGCTTACCGAAAATAGCGGTACCGATTCGCACCATAGTCGACCCGTGTTGAATCGCTTCAGCCATATCACTACTCATTCCTACGGATAGGGTATCAAAATTGCTCAATGATGTATGGTAGTGGTCGAATAATTCTTTTAGCTTAGACAGTGTGGCGTGCTGCTGTTCTTCACTAGGATCAGCTTTAGGAATCGCCATTAAACCACGCAAAGTCAGGTGCTCTTGAGAGTTAACAAACTCCACTAGCGCATCTAATTCACTTAGGGCTACCCCAGACTTACTCTCTTCGTCATCAATATTAACCTGAATGCACACGTTTAACGGCGGCATTGAGTCAGGCCGCTGTTCGTTTAAGCGACGAGCAATTTTTTCTCTATCTACAGACTGAACCCAATCAAAGTGTTCGGCTACCACTTTGGTTTTATTCGATTGGATTGGACCAATCATGTGCCACTCTATATCGCTTAAGTGAGAAAGTTCCTGAACCTTTTCAACACCTTCCTGCACGTAATTTTCGCCGAACATACGTTGTCCGGCTTCATACGCTTCCATGATATCTGATACGGGTTTTGTTTTGCTAACCGCTAGCAATTTAACGGAATTTGGTGGACGATGTGCACTGGTAGCGGCTTGGTCTATTCCTTTTCGTGCGGAATCTAGTCTTTCTGCTATTGTTTGCATTATTCACCTTGTTTTGGAGAAGTGGTTGTGGATATTACCGAACTTTTGGCTTTCAGTGTTAAGAATAACGCCTCAGATTTACACTTATCAGCGGGCCTACCACCAATTATTCGTGTAGATGGCGAAATGCGTAAGCTGAACGTGCCAGCCCTCGATCACAAACAAGTACATGGTCTCGTTTATGAGATTATGAATGACATGCAGCGCAAAGAATACGAAGAAAACCTGGAAACCGATTTTTCTTTTGAAGTAAATGGCCTGTCGCGCTTTCGTGTTAATGCGTTTGTGCAAAACCGAGGCGCAGCGGCAGTATTACGTACTATTCCCAGTAAAGTATTAACCTTGGATGACCTTGGCGCGCCTGAAATTTTCAAGGAAATTATAAATCAGCCTACTGGGATTGTACTTGTGACAGGCGCCACCGGCTCGGGTAAAAGTACCACGCTTGCGGCCATGGTCGATCATATCAACACCCATAAGCGCGAGCACATTCTTACCATTGAAGACCCTATCGAATTCGTGCACGACAACAAGCTTAGCTTGGTAAACCAACGGGAAGTACACCGCGACACACACTCGTTTAATAACGCTCTGCGCTCGGCACTTCGTGAAGATCCTGACGTTATTCTAGTCGGTGAGCTACGTGACCTAGAGACCATACGTCTTGCCATTTCAGCTGCCGAAACCGGCCACTTAGTATTTGGCACACTACACACCAACTCTGCACCAAAAACCATTGACCGTATCATCGACGTTTTCCCAGCAGAAGAAAAAGCCATGGTGCGCTCTATGTTGTCTGAATCATTGCGCGCGGTAATTTCACAAACCCTGCTTAAGAAAGTAGGCGGAGGCCGGGTTGCTGCCCATGAAATTATGGTGGGAATCCCCGCTATTCGTAACCTTATTCGCGAAGATAAAGTGCCGCAAATGTACTCGGTTATTCAAACGGGTCAGGCTCATGGTATGCAAACCATGGATCAGTGTCTTCAGCGCTTAGTGGCGATGGGTGTTATTACTAAACAAGACGCCGCTGCAAAGTCAGTTGATAAACAGTCGATGAACAGTTTCTAGAGGCCATCATGTTAGATTCATTACTTCAAAAAATGGTCGATACCAACGCATCGGATTTGTTCGTAACGGCGGGATTCCCCGTAAGCGCCAAGATTAACGGCAAACTAACGCCAGTGACGGAAAGTGCAACATCGGAAGAGGCATCGCTGGCGCTGGTTCATGAAGCAATGACCGAAAAACAGCAGAATGAGTTTCACACCACCAAAGAGTGTAACTTCGCCATAGTACGAGAGGGCATTGGTCGTTTCCGCTGTTCCGCATTTTGGCAGCGTGACCAAGCGGGCATGGTGATTCGCCGCATCGTTACTCAAATTCCGAAAGCTGATGATTTGGGTCTGCCGCGAGTATTAAAAGAAATTATTATGGCTAAGCGCGGTCTGGTTCTATTTGTAGGTGGAACAGGCACGGGTAAGTCCACGTCACTGGCTGCGCTTATTGGACATAGAAATGAAAATTCGCACGGGCATATACTGACTATTGAAGACCCCATTGAGTTTGTTCATGAGCATAAAAACTGTGTTATTACCCAGCGCGAGGTGGGCATAGATACTCAGTCTTTCGACGACGCCCTTAAAAGTTCGCTACGTCAGGCGCCTGATGTCATTCTTATTGGTGAAATTCGTTCAATGGAAACTATGGAATATGCCATGTCGTTTGCTGATACCGGGCATTTGTGTGTGGCTACGCTGCACGCTAACAACGCGAACCAAGCTATTGAACGTATTATGCATTTAGCGCCGAAAGATCAGCACGATAAGTTGCGCTTTGACTTAAGCTTAAACATCCGCGCCATCGTGGCTCAGCAGTTAGTACCAACTCCAGACGGCAAGGGTAGGGTTGCGGCAATAGAAATATTGCTTAATTCGCCGCTAGTGCGCGACCTAATACAGCGCAATGAAATAGGCGCGTTAAAAGAAGCAATGAAAAAAGGCAAAGAGCAGGGCATGCAGAGCTTTGATATGGCCCTGTATGATTTGTACAAAGCGGGTAAGATTGATATGGACCAAGCGCTGCACCACGCCGACTCGCCTAATGACCTGCGCTTAATGATCAAGCTTGATACCAGCGACGGTTCTAGCTTAGGTACACTGTCAAATGTATCTATTGATATGGATGACTAATTGCTTTCGCTTTCTGCTGAAATCCCTTTAGGGGGAGCTGCATTTGAAACGCTTACTGAAATAAAGCAGTAGAGAGACACGTTTTTCTCGCATGATGAGCAGCCCACGGGCTGCTTTTGTGTTTAACAAGAGGGTAGCCATTGAAAAAACTCTTCACTTCACAAGACGCTTTTGAACTTCAAGCGGTTCGCAGCGAGCTTGACGCTTTATCTATTCCTTATATGGTAAAAAATGAGTTCGCCAGTGGCGCAATCGGAGAGCTGCCTTGGCAAGATTCTCAGCAGGAAGTGTGGCTTGTTGACGATAGCTGGTATGCAAGAGCGTCGAAAGTTATTGAGCCCTTCATTCAGAAATCAAACGATAAGGCAGTATCTAGTGAAGACTGGATTTGTGGTGAGTGCAGTGAACAAAACGGCGCTGCTTTTGATGTCTGCTGGCAGTGTGGGGCAGAAAAGTAATAATAGCAAGAGCCAGCAGCATACAAAGGTCAACAGGCCTTAACAATTATTCGTACTGACTCTCGCTCCAGCTAGCGAATATTACACAGGCCGACACACTATCAACCTTATCTTTAGTCAGTTTCTTATAGCCACCTAACTCAAACAGCATGGCTTTAGCGTCTGTGGTAGTCAGTCGCTCATCACAGGTGTCAACGGCCACTTTAAAACGCCCATGTAGACGGTTTGCAAATTTGCGGGCGCGTTGAGTCATCTCCTGCTCAGTACCATCCATATTAAGCGGTAAACCCACCACCACGATATGCGGTTGCCATTCTTCGTAAAGCTTTTCTATTAACGTCCAGTCAGGAATACCGTCTCGTGCCTTCAGCGCTGCAAGAGGGGAAGCCGTACCGGTAATTTCCTGACCTACCGCCACGCCAATGCTTTTGGTACCAAAATCAAACGCAAGTACCGTACGGTTTCCTATATCAGGCATGTCCCGCTCCCGGTGCTAGCTGCCATACATCCACACCGAGTTTATTTACTGTTGCTTGCCATTTCTTGTGCATAGGCGTGTTAAACAGAATTTCTTCGTCAGCTTCGATGGTGAGCCATGCGTTTTCCTGCATTTCCTTCTCAAGCTGACCGGCTGTCCAGCCCGCGTACCCCAAAGCAATCAAAACGTCTTCAGGGCCTTCATCATTGGCAATAGCAGTCAAAATGTCCTTGGAGGTGGTCACCATAACCCCTGGTGCAAGCTTTAAGCTAGATGCCCACTCTCTTTGCGACGAGTGCAGCACAAATCCTCGCTCTTGGCTTACAGGACCGCCAGCCAGCACGATTTGCTCTGCTTTGTCGTCAGACACAGTGAGTTCTTTGTCAGTCTGCTCAAGAAGCTGCTTCACGTTCATGGTAGAGGGCTGATTTACTACAATACCCATAGCACCTTCAGCGTTGTGTTCACAAATATAAATGAGTGAGCGAGAAAAGTACGGATCGTCCAAACTAGGCATCGCGACCAGAAAATGATTTTGTAGGCTTTTTAATTCCGTCATAGTTTGTCTTTTATCTACTATCTTTTGCTCTGTAAGGGCCTTTACACTATTGAAGCTAAAGGCGCTCTATCCACTCATATTTGCTTTCTACAATACAAACTGCACTGTGTTACCAATACAACCTTACTTTATTTACTGGCTAAGCGCTTTTCAATGGCGTCAAACAGCGCACCCATTATATTAACATCGTAAGCTGCTTCTATTTCTCTTACGCAAGTTGGGCTAGTAATGTTTATTTCAGTAATTTTGCTGCCAATAACATCAAGTCCTACAAATAAAATGTTATTTTCCTTGAGTGTTGGCGCGATAGCTTCGGCTAGGGCGCGGTCAGAATCTGAGATTGGCTGAGGGCGTCCTGTACCGCCAGCGGCTAGGTTACCTCTGGTTTCCCCTTTTGTAGGCAGTCGCGCTAAGCAGTACGGCATGACTTCGCCATCAACGATGAGTACGCGCTTGTCGCCGTCTTTAATCTCTGGAAGGTACTCTTGCACCATCATGTAGCGCGTGCCTAACTTGGTTAGGGTTTCAATAATAACGCCTAAGTTATTGCCATCAGGCTTCACTCTAAAGATAGACGCGCCACCCATACCGTCTAAGGGTTTGCAAATAATGTCTTGGTGCTTGGCGTGAAACTCACGGATAAGCGCTTGGTTGTTCGTGACTAAGGTATTGGGAATGTGTTCTGGGAAGTATGACGTAAACAACTTCTCGTTGTAGTCGCGAAGCGCTTGAGGGTTATTCACAACTAGCGCTCCCGCGTCCTGCGCAAGCGACAGCACCTGAGTCGCATACAAAAACTCGCTGTCAAAAGGAGGATCTTTGCGCATGAGTAACACATCAACGTCGCCTAAATACAACGTAGACTCGTCTTCAATGGTGTAGAAATCTGTAGCTTGATCCTTGACCGATACGGTTTTACCTAAACCCATAGGCTTACCATTGTCTAAATACAGGTCTTTTAATTCAAAATATACAACCTTTGCACCGCGGCGCTGAGCTTCAAGCATCATCGCAAAGCTTGTATCTTTATGTGGCTTAATGCTCGCGATGGGGTCCATAATTACGCCAACGGTATATTGCATAATGTTTTCACCTTGAATGTTGATAAAATGCCGGCTCAGATGGCCTAGCTGATTGTAAACTTATATGGGGGCACACCTGAATTCTTCAAGTTACTGAGCTAGCACTATGCTGGTTCTAGAGCTGCCTAAAATACTGACTTAGAAGTCGCCGTGCTGAGCTTGAAGAATACTTAGGCTTGTAATCGCTGCTGTCTCGGTGCGCAAAATACGTGGGCCCAAACTTACCGACTGATAGCCGTTTTCGTTTGCCTGATGAATTTCTGTTTCAGATAACCCACCTTCAGGGCCAATAAGCAAACGAAAGCCTTGAGCATTATAAGGTTGTCTTGCCAAGCTTTGCTCTGCGCCAGGTGCGAGAACTAATCTTGTGGTATTGGTTGAAGACGACAACCATTGATTAAGACTAACCGGGGCGTTGAGCGCGGGAATAATGTTGCGACCGCTTTGTTCACAGGCGCCAATAATGATCTTCTGCCATTGCTGAATTTTCTTTTCCCAGCGTGACTCGTCGAGTTTAACCGTACAGCGTTCAGTGATCACGGGCGTTATTTCTGATACGCCAAGTTCCACGCTTTTTTGTAGCACGGTATCCATTCTATCGCCTTTAGATACACCTTGACCTAAGTGCAAATGAAGCGGGGACTCTTTCGCTAGCGATAAACAAGCGTCGGCTTCAACCGTCACTTTTTTTCTTTGAACGCTAATGATTTGCGCACTGTATTCATTGCCGTCGCCATTAAAAAGCACAATAGGGCGATTGGGCTTTATGCGCAGTACCGTCGCGATGTGATGACCAGCGTCTTCAGTTAACTCAAACTCTTGTTCTAACGGGATTGGATTGGGGTAATAAACTCTTGGTATACGCATAACAAATCAGATGTGTAGTTTTAACGCGTATAATACGTGTGTGGATACAGGTTGCAATGCTGTCGACAACATCGCGTAAGTAAATATGCAAAAACTTACGCAAACGACAGCATGCTGCCTATTTAAGAATCACATGACTCACTCTCTAGGCCGCGGAAGGCGAAGAGTTGCTCGAAGTAGATTTCAACACGTTGGATGAAGACTTCGATTGGGCTGCTGGGCGGTGGTCCGCTCTTGCGTACTTAGTATGTTTTCCTTTATCGGTGCGCAGTGAATATAAAAATAAACACAAAACCACCGAAAACAGGGTTATGAGAAGCAACATGCGTTAATCCTTTACGTGACATAGTTTGCTAAAGCTCCTTCATGAAGTTGCTCAACACACACTGATGAGGCGTAGTGAAAAGTCAACTTTCATGAAACTTTAGTCTAAAACTTTATGGCTAAAAAATCATCAAAAAAAATGTCTTATAACTCGGTAACTTCCAAAAAATGGAAAAGAATCACAAAGCATATTTAAGCTTCGTGATGAAGAATGCGCTTGTTGAGTGACAAGCGTGTGACAAGTGAAGAAAAAGCGTTCATTTTTTGCTTTTTTATTCTAGCGCCTGTGTGCCACCTAAACGGGATAGAAACTTGTCGATTTAGAGCCACTACACCGTCAAACATCCGCCTTGCCTAGATGGCAAAAAAAACGCTGCAAAAATATACAGAAAAGGTCAGTAAGTCCTAAAGTAAAACAGATAAATTTCCACTACTTTTGTATAATGCTAACGTTTTTAAACACCCATGTAGCTTAGACTTTAGAGCAAATTTACTGTGTTTGAGGCCATATTACATTGGTCTTAAATAAAATAGCTGCTACCTTATTTGAGCAATTATCAACTAACCATGACAAGGATTATATTATGGAAGAAAAACTTTCGCTTTTTTCTGCAAGCGATGTTGAAAGGTACATAAACGATTACGCCATCCCGTGGGGGATTAACATTCTGATGGCAATCGCGATTTATGTAATAGGTAGGATCGTAGTTGGATTCATTTTATCTGTATTTAGACGCCTAATGGCCAAGTCTAAATACGACAACATGCTAGTGGACTTCCTGGAAGCTATCCTTAGCGCCATTTTAATGCTGTTTGTTATTGTCGCTTCGCTTGATCAGCTAGGCGTAGATACAACGTCATTAGTTGCTATATTAGGTGCTGCTGGTTTAGCTATTGGTTTGTCATTGCAAGACTCGCTTAAGAACTTCGCAGCTGGCGTAATGCTTCTAGTTTTCAAACCATTTAAAGCGGGTGATTTTGTCGAAGCTGCAGGTACTGCTGGTTCTATTGTTAAGATTGGTATTTTCACCACAACAATGAACACACCAGACAATAAAGAAATTATTGTTCCTAATGGCAACATCTACGGTGGCAACATCACTAACTATTCAGCAAGAGACACGCGTCGTGTAGACATGGTTGTTGGTATTGGTTACGACGCTGACCTTCTTAAAGCGAAAAGAATTCTTGAAGAAATGGTGGCGGCTGATGAGCGTATTCTTGCAGAGCCAGCGCCTAAAATTGCAGTATCTGAACTGGCCGACAGCAGCGTGAACTTTATTGTTCGTCCATGGGTGAATTCTGCCGATTTCTGGGGTGTTAAATTCGACTTCACTGAAAACGTTAAACTGCGTTTTGATGAAGAGGGTATTTCAATTCCATTCCCACAAATGGATGTACATCTTCACAAAGCAGACAGCGAATAATTTCGTTGGTTTCAAACAAAAAACGCTGCATTTCGCAGCGTTTTTTTTATCCTAAGATTAAGTGCGAAGTAACACGCCGCGATTACGAACATTTTAACTCTCGCTGAGCGGGTAATGACCTATGAAAAATGGTATTACTTACTTCTAGCGACAGTTCGGGCGGTAAGCAGTAGCTTGATAGTCTGCATAGGCGTTAGGCATGTTCGCTTGTAAATTATCAATTCTGGTTTGAGGTGCTGGGTGAGTCGACAAAAGTTCCATTGGGCGGTTGCCGCCGCTTGCTGCGTCCATGTTTTGCCACAAGTTTACAGATTGTCTTGGGTCAAACCCAGACTTCGCCATTAGCTGAAGACCAATGACATCGGCTTCAGATTCATGAGTTCGGCTAAAAGGAAGTTGGACACCGACTTGAACACCTAATCCGATCGCAGCCATGATGGGACCCGACTGAGGCACTTCATTCGCGGCTAAAACTTGGCCTACCGCCTGACTGCCCATATTTATCAATGTTGACTGCGACATTCTCTCATTACCGTGCTCTGCAATAACATGACCTACTTCATGGCCAATGACAGCAGCAAGTTGATGCTGGTTTTCTGCAACGTTGAGCAAGCCTGTATAGACACCAATTTTTCCACCGGGTAGCGCAAATGCGTTAACTTGTTCATCGTCGAATACAACGACTTCCCATTGACCATTGAACACCGTGGCTGGTACTTGAGCAGTGATGGCATTTGCAACGCATTCTACGTAAGAATTTTGAACCGCTTTATTCGAAATTTTTAATTCTTCTTTCATGCCCGTGAATGCCTGATCACCCATTTGCGCGAGCTGAGTTTCAGAATAGAGCAATACTTGATTTCTACCCGTAGGAGATGTTGCACAGGCCGTTAAAGTAAGCGCTGCGGCAATAACTGCCGAGGCTGTGAATTTCAATTTCATGGTTAATCCTTTTTAATAACTGAATGTTCTCGCTTCGCTCACTTTTGCGCGCTAAAGCACTATCCCATTCAGGTTATACGTCTATTCGGCAATATTAGTATCAGATAGTGCTTATAAATAAAACTATACCTTTGAAAAAGCGAAGCGTGTTCCACTGTTAAGCTAAACCGTTTTTCTTCACACGCCTAGGTGTCTTGAAATATATGCTTACAATTGCATGAACGAAGTGTGATTACTTTGAGCCTACTGCTCCGTGCTGTCCATATTTACAGCGGCCTGTGTGCCATCATTGTTATAGAAAAGTTACGCGCCTTTGCCTATTTAATATTTGTGTCATAAACTGATTCTAATTTATACATAGAAGTTACATAAAATTTCTGGTGTACTAAGGTTAGAGATCCCCGTTTTCTTCCTTCGCTTTGCGAGAACAAGGTGGAAAAATCCTTGGGTTCCTCGAGCCTCATAACGTACGACAAAAATACAAATAAAAAGGAAATCAAATGGCAGTGCGTAATAAGTTTAAATACGGGTTACTTGCATTTTTAGTATCAGCGGCGCTCACGGGATGTGGTCTTGATGGTGACGACGGTGCGCAGGGCGAAACAGGAGCTCAAGGACCTCAGGGGGAACAAGGTGACCCAGGGACAGACGGAAGTGATGGTACCGATGCGTCAATCGGCATTGCAATGGATATCGTTGGTCGTGCTTTCTTAGGCAATCAAACGGCCGCAGAAATTGTTCAGTACCACGCTGAGACCAATACGATTTACGCGACAAACGGCGAAACGAATACAATAGCAGTTATTGATGCCTCTAGCGTAAACACGGCTACCATAGCTGATCCGATAAACACCACTTCGCTAACGCTTACCACTATCGCACTACCTGCCGATATAAATGGTGTGACTTTAGGTAGCTTAACAAGCATTGCGGTTAGCGGTGACCTTATGGCTGTTGCTGTACCTGCAGACGTTAAAACTGATAACGGTTATGTGTTGTTCTACAACGGGCTAGACAGTTCTGCTCCAGCCTTTTTGGATTCTGTCGAGGTTGGCGCACTACCGGATATGGTCACTTTTACGCCGGATGGTGGCAAAGTGTTGGTAGCGAACGAGGGTGAGCCTTCTGATGACTACACCATTGACCCTGAAGGTTCTGTTAGCGTCATAAATATTCTTGCAAGTGGTGAGCCAGAAGAAACGGGGACGACCGTTGGCTTTACTGCTTTAAACGGTACTGAAGCAGATTTGATGGCGCAGGGAATGATGTTTCCTAACCCAGCAGGGCGCACGATTAACGGCACAGCTATTACCTCAACGGTAGCGAAAGATCTGGAACCAGAATACATTACCACTACTAACGACGTTGCATACGTTAGTCTTCAGGAAAACAATGGCCTTGCGATTATTGACTTAGAAGAGTTAACGGTAGATGTCGTCGGCCTAGGAACTAAGTCTTGGGCTGGGCTTAATATTGATATCCAAGAAAATGATGCGGTGAGTTTTGGTCAGTACACAGGTATTTATGGTGTATACCAGCCTGATACCATTGCTAACTTTACGTGGAAGGATGCGACTTTCATTCTTACCGCTAACGAAGGCGATGCCCGAGAGTACTTCTTTGACGCTGCTGATGAGGCGGCATGTACTGCTGCGGGTGGTGTTGATTTCGACGAAGATGATGGCTGTCTAGCTTATACAGACGAAGTTAAAGTAGAAGATCTTACCGCTGCCGCCAACTCTGAATTAGCTATGCTACAGGCGACAGGTGAAGCGGACGACTTACGTGTAACTTCAGCTATGGGTGATGCTGACGGAAACGGCGAGTACGATGCAGCGTACGCTTACGGTGCACGTTCATTCACTATTTGGGATCAAAATGGTTTAGTGGTTTATGACTCGGGTGATGATTTTGAACGCATTACTGCGTCGGTTCATGGTGCGCAGTTCAACAATGGTGACGATGAAAATGCAAGCGACTCGCGCTCAGAGAATAAAGGTCCTGAGCCAGAAGCGTTAACCGTGGGTCAAGTTGGCGATCGCACTTACGCGTTTATCGGCACAGAGCGCATGGGCGGTATTTTCGTATACGACGTTACTAACCCTTATGACGTTCAATTTGCAGAATATGTAATTAACCGTGACCTAACCGAAGGTTTGACAAGCGACGATGTCATTGGTGACTTAGCGCCAGAAAGCCTGGTTTTTGTTAGCGCTGAAGACAGCCCAAGTGGTGTGCCTCTTCTTGTTGTAGGCAACGAAGTTAGCGGCACAGTGACGGTGTGGCAAATCAACCAGCTGTAAGCTCCCCCATTGATTACATGAAACCCCGCTTTGAAGCGGGGTTTTTTATTGGTAGCGCGCCAGACCTTCCCGAAGGGCGAGTTTAAAATGTCCTTACTCTTTGTTGTGTCAACTTGATGTAGAGCCACTATACCTGCGAAAACACGCCACGATTACGAACATTTTAAGTCTCGCTGAGTGGGTAATTATCTATGCGGGCTGGTATTAAACGGAGGAATAGAGCTTTCCTTGCGTTCACTATGGTTACACCGTTGGAGGATTAAGGTAAGCTATAACCCATAAAACGCAATCGTATTTTTAAAGGTAAATACGATTAGGCTCAATTGCACTGGTATAGATGCGTTTAGGACACAGAGTAACGCAATGCTCAATACCACCGTAGTGCTATCAAATAATAGAGAATGCCTATGTCTCAGCAAGTTGTGATTAGTGGTGTGGGTGTATGGCACCCTAAAGACAGTATAACTAACGAAGAGCTCGTAGATAGCTACAATGCTTACGTAGATGCGTTTAACGAAGAAAATAAAGCGCAAATCGAATCAGGTGATGTAGCAGCAATGCCTTATTCAAGTGCAGAGTTCATCGAAAAAGCATCAGGAATTAAAAGTCGCTACATCTATCAAAAAGAGGGTGCGCTAGACATCACTCGAATGAAGCCTAAGATTGCCCCTCGAGCAGATGACGAACTTTCTCACCAAGCTGAAATTGCCGTCGAAGCAGCCAAGTTAGCTCTGGCATCCGCCAATGTTACTGCCGATGAGATTGATGCTGTGATTGTGTCGTGTGCATACACCCAGCGTGCTTATCCTGCGATTGCAATTGAAGTACAAGAAGCTCTTAATATTGAAGGGTTTGGTTTCGATATGCTAGTTGCTTGTTCTGCAGCAACGTTCGGTATGCATCGCGCCTATGAAATGCTGAGCGCGAAAAATGCGACTCGCGTGTTGGTTATTAACCCTGAGTTGGTCTCACCGCAAATTAACTACGCTGATCGCGACAGTCACTTTATTTTTGGCGATGTGGCTACGGCGACGGTGCTTGAGCTTGCTGAAACCGCCAAAAGTGAGCACGTGTACGACGTGCTAAGCACCAAGGCATTGACGAAATTCTCAAACAATATTCGTTCTAATTTTGGCTACATGACACGTGCCGAAGACGTTGATCCGTATGGACCTGATAAGCTGTTCCATCAAGCGGGTCGCAAAGTTTTCAAGGAAGTGTGTCCATTGGCAGCAGCGCATATTGAAGCGCATTTAGCGAGTCACGACATTACGCCAGAAGGCGTCAAGCGTTGGTGGCTTCACCAAGCTAATATCAATATGAACACCTTGATTTGCAAACGCCTGTTAGGTCGCGATGCTGACCGTACCGAAGCGCCAATTGTGTTGGACGAGTTTGCCAACACTGCTTCTGCGGGTTCTGTGATTGCTTTTGGTTTAAACCATGAAGACCTGGTTGCCGGTGACGTGGGAGTACTTTGCTCTTTCGGTGCAGGGTATTCAATTGGCTCACTAGTGATCCGTAAACGATAGTTTTTATCATAGCGCGGGCGATGCCTGCGCACCGTACCTAGCCAAAAAACGTTATGTGCTGTATATCGAAGGTTTCAGGGACGTTGCATCAATGCGCCTCCCTGTATTTCATCTCCTAAATAATGATAATAAAGGTGAGATAAAAGGATGATTTCAGATGTAGGCTATGGGTTAAATAGTCTGGCGCACTTAGCCCTTTTATTGCTGTTGTTAACGGTACGCAAACCCGGCGTAGCCAAGCATTTATTGGTATTGGCGACCGCAGCCACCTTTTTATGGTCTACAACCTTAATCACTTCGCTATTTGGACCTATCTCGCTAAGCTGGTTACTCAGCGCTGACGTGCTTAAGCAGCTCGCATGGCTACTCTTTTTGGCTGGCTGTATACAGACCAGCTTTAGTAATATCTTCGACGTTCTAAAACGACCTGTAACGTTAATTATTATTGCCCCCGCACTAGCAGCATTGCTCGCCCCTTATCTATTGGTAGTAAATCCCGCGTGGAGCTTTCTTGTACTGATCGTGCTGTCATTAGAAGTGCTTGTTCTTCTGGAAGTTGTGTATCGACAGGCGGGGCGTGAGCAGTGGGCGTTTAAACCCATTATTATTTATCTGGGAGCAACCAACCTGTTTGAGTTCGTTACCTATGCAAACGCTACCATGGTAAACCAGGTTGAAATTGGCTACATAGCGGCACGAGGCTATATTTACTTCTTGTTAATGCCCTTACTCGTCATATCGATTCGACGAATTCATCACTGGGGCATTGATATCTTTATCTCGCGGGACGTGGTATTGCACAGCTCTCTACTCTTAGTGGCGGGCGGTTATCTTTTTGTGATGGCTGTTGTCGGCTACGCCATAAATTATATGGGAGGCAACTGGGGAGCGACGGTTCAAATCATATTGGTTGTGATGTCATTCGCATTGCTCGCTACTGTATTCTTGTCCAACGGCTTTCGCACTAAGATAAAAGTATTTATCACTAAACATTTCTTTGCGAATCAGTTCGACTACCGCGTTGAATGGGTGAAATTAACGCAGTGGTTAACACGTGCAGGGGATACCTCATCAGATGTTTACAACGCTGGCCTAACAGGAATGCTTAACGCCATTCAATATGAGTCAGGTCTGCTGTTTAAAGTAACGCAGAATGGCTATGAATGCGTGGCTAAGGCATCACCTATTACAAACACTGCGGCAACAGATAACAATGAAGCGTCAACTGATTCGAAAGAAAACAACGCTACCTGTACAACGTTGGAAACGCTCGCAAGTTACAGCGACAAAAATGGCTGGATCATTGATACGGACGCCTACCTCGTCAAACCATTCGATTACGAGGGGTTAAAGCTAGATAGAGATGCACTAAAAGCATGGGGCTACCAACTCTTCGTGCCTTTCTTAAAAGAGGGAAAACTGTGGGGATTTGCTGTTCTCGCGTCAGGAGACAATGAAAAAATCACTTTAAATTGGGAAGTGAAAGACTATCTAACCGCCGTATCTGAGCAAGTAGGCACGTACATGCAGCACCACGAGGCCGCTCAAGTGGTAGCAGAAAACGCCCAATTTGCGGCATTCAATCGAATGTCTGCGTTCGTTTTACATGACTTAAAAAATGTACTAGCTCAAGTCGACCTTATTCTTGCCAATGCTCAACAGCATAAACATAACCCTGAATTTATCGAAGACACCTTCGAAACCTTGGAGCATACTAAGGCAAGAATGGAAAAAATGCTCAAGCAGCTGACTGATAAGAAGGCCGTTGAAGAAGGTGTAAACTCAGAATTTTTGATTTCGGAGCTGGCCAAAGATGTGGTCAACAACCGCTGTTCAGGTTTACGTCCGCTACCAACAGTTCATGTGCTAAAAGAAACGGCCGTGACGGTTGATAAGGATAAGGTGGCAAACGTGCTTTATCACCTAATCAGCAACGCTCAGCAGGCAACCGCAGATGACGGAGAAGTCGACGTGGTGATTACTGGAAATTCTGACAACAAAACGCAGCTAGTTTTGATAGAAGATACAGGGTCAGGTATGGATAAAGCGTTTATTGAAGAGCGACTATTCAAGCCATTTGATACCACGAAAGGGAATGCTGGTATGGGTATTGGTGCATATGATGCAAAAACATATATCGAGTCTATCGGTGGCAAACTAACTGTTCAAAGTGAACCTGGACGCGGTAGCTGTTTTACGCTGTATTTTCCGATAGGATAGGGTGTATAACTATAAAGTGGATATTATCAAATCCACTCCCTTTCGATGGATGAAGTAGAATAATAGGATGATGAAATGACCGATACCATTTTGGTAGTAGATGATGATTTAGGTATCCAAAAGCAACTTAAATGGAGCCTTACCGATTACAACGTTGTTTTTGCGGACGATCACACATCTGCCATAGCCCAGCTCCGTCGTTTTGAACCTAAGGTTGTTACCCTAGATTTAGGGCTTCCGCCAGATCCAGCGAATGCGTCGGAAGGTTTGCGTATTCTTCACGACATCATTGCGCTAGCGCCTAGAACCAAAGTTATCGTTGTTACAGGTAATAACGATAAACAACACGCATTAAAAGCAATCGATTTTGGGGCATACGATTTTTATCAGAAGCCTATCGATTCAGATACCATCAAATTATTGGTGCACCGTGCGCTTAACCTGTCTAAGTTAGAGCATGAGAATAGCATTCTTGCCCGCACCCGTTCTGGCATGTCCAGAATAGTGGGTAACAGCGAAGCTATTCAAAAAGTGGTACGTCGCGCTGAGAAAATTGCTAATACCGACATAAGCACTCTGTTACTTGGTGAAAGTGGCACAGGTAAAGAAGTTTTCGCGCGCAGTATTCATGAACACAGCCCTAGAAAAGACAAACCTTTTGTTGCTATTAACTGTGCGTCTATCCCAGAGAACTTACTAGAAAGTGAGTTGTTCGGTTACGAAAAAGGGGCGTTTACTGGCGCGAACAAAACCACCGTCGGCAAGATAGAAACAGCACAAGGCGGAACACTGTTTTTAGATGAGATTGGTGATATGCCCATTGGTCTGCAAGCTAAGATGCTTCGGTTTTTGCAGGAGCGCGTGATCGAGCGCGTTGGTGGACGCAATGAAATTCCCGTTGATATACGCGTAATTTGTGCAACGCACCGCGATTTACAGGCTATGGTGGCACAAGAAACATTCAGGGAAGATTTATATTACCGTGTGGGGGAAATGCCGATCATGATCCCTCCTTTACGTGAACGAGACCAAGACATTATTTTACTTGCACGTACGTTCTTGAATATTTATCGCGAAGAATTCAAAGCTAAAGCGAAGAGCTTTTCAGAAACTGCAGTTAACGCCATGCTAGCCCATAAGTGGCCGGGCAACATTCGAGAAATGCAAAACAAGCTAAAGTCTGCGGTTATTATGGCTGAAGGTACGGTAATTCAACCTGACGATTTAGGCTTGATGCCTGTAGATGCCCATGATGAGCCTGAAACGTTGAATCTGCGTGAAGTGCGAGAAATTGCTGAAAGTCGAGCTATTCGCAGGGCCTATCAAAAAGCAGATAAGAATATGTCGAAAACGGCAGAATTACTTGGCGTCACTCGTCCCACGTTGTATTCGCTCATTGATAAATACCATATGGAAGACATCAAAAATAGCGACTAGGGTAGGCATGACTACCAAACAAGAGAGAAATGTACTTCTCACCTGTTGATATCTGGGCGAACTCGCAGTTCGCCTTTATCCTTGTGTACCCACCTAAAATACAAACTGGCAGTGAGACTCTGCTAAGACGTCATGACCGCTGAAGGTCACCTCAACCGACACTTGGTTAGAGCCACGCTCAACAAAGATAACGCTCCCACAAATGTTACACACGTGGTGGGTTTCGTCATTAGCCTCGTGTAGTTCCGCTAGCGCTGACGGTGCACAGTCAATAACCAGCTGCTCTTTTTCAACTGTAACGCGCAGTTCACTGGTATCTGAATGGCTTAGCGTTTCGTCATCGGCGTCAAGCTCTCCGATATGATCAATTTCATATTGAATTGCTTGGCAGCTGCAGCTTCCTCTGTACATATCTCTATTCCTCTACTGCTATTTCTCGAGGGTCTCCGGCCATTTGATACTTGCCACGTTGTTGAACGATGTGGCAATTCTCGAACCAGGAAAATTAAATTTCGTATCTAGTGGAGTGGGGTATTCCCTTGGAATTTTAAGCGTTTCGATTACGCCAACCCATCCATTTCTCCCTGATAACTTAGTGGCATACAGCGCGTAATCGATAACAGCGAATGTACGTTTCCACGCGGTATCAAAGTCTTCCTCTCTATCTGGAGGAAGCAGCGAAAAGCCAATGCTACAAGTAATATTGATTGGTTTTTCTAAGCCGATATCAAAAGGGGTGCTTGCGACCATTTCTCGGCAGCGCTCGGCAACCTCAGGGAGCTCTTCACGAGTGGATTGGCGACAAACCACAAGAAACTCCTCGCCTCCCCATCGAATAATTAAATCCGTTTGTCTGAACACCTCTTTGAGGACATTGGCAAACGCTGATAGCACTTTATCGCCGGCAATATGCCCATAGTCGTCGTTGATGCGCTTAAAGTGGTCGATATCAATAAGTAAGCAAAGTAAGTCTTGTTTCGTCTTTCCTGTGCTGGGGCTTTGTTTCGCCGAGAACTGGCTGCGCCTTATTTCACCGGGAAGCTGCGATTCGAGGTAGTGCCTATTGTACAAACCCGTTAACGGATCGCGCAGGCTTACCTCTTCTAGCGTTTTATAGGCTCTTTCCAGTTCTTGATTTTTTTCTTGAAGATTTAGTGTTTGCTGGCGTACTTCTCGGCGCAAAATAATCGTTTGCTGACGTTGTTTGTAGCGGCTCCACACTAAAAACGTTAAGAGTAACGCTGCTAATGATATGCTCCAAAAAAGAGTCGTCTGCAGGTTTTCTCGCTCAGCTTGCGCTAACGCCAGTTGCTTAGACTCTTCCAGTTTTTCCAACGTCCTAGATTGCCTCACAAGCTCAATTTCAGCCTGCAGACCTTCAATGGCAGACTTGTTTTCCGAATCAAGTAGTACCTCGCGCAGCTGCTGCATAACAGATTGAATATCTAGGGCTTTTTTGAATTCGCCTAGTGATACAAAGGCGCTTAGCTGTAACGAAAGAAAACTAAGCTGTCCTCTAAGGTCTCTATTTTTTCTAGCGTCAATGGTACCCGTGCGAGCCTCTTCCAAGGCTAATTCGAAACTCTGCTCTTTCATATAGGCTTGCGCTAAAGCGAGTCTGCCTTCTTTGACCAATTTTGCCTGGCCCGATGAATCGGCAAATTGCATGGCTTCCTGCAATAACTCTCGCCCTTTAGCTGTATCGCCGTTTTCAACCAATGCTCTTCCCAATAGCATTTTTGCTTCGGCTATGGCCCCTACATCAGAGGTGGATAGCAGGAGTTCAAGACCTTCGTTAATTGCTCTTATCGCTTGGTCTACAGAGCCTGTTTTGAGAGACAGGGCACCAATACGAGTTTTGATCACACCAAGTAATCGGGTCTCCTGTGTTTCCTCGATACTATCGAAAGCATCTTGGTAGTAGGTATGAGCCAAAGTTGCTTGGTTGAGCAAACTGTATATCTCACCGATGCGCAGCAACGTAACACTCATTTCACTGGCCATGTTATTTTCACGAAAATAACGTAGCGCTTGCTTTAACGGCTCCAAAGCGGTTTCAATTTCGCCTTGTTCTTGTTGAATTATGCCTAGCTCAAGGTTCAATTGAGCCTTAAGTAATTCATTACGCTCAATTTGAGCAATAGACATAGCGCGACGCACATAAGTCAATGCAATAGCATAATTTGAAAGGTGTCTTTCTGAGGTGGCTAGTTGTAAAAGCGTTGACGCCATTTTGTTTAATTCACCACTTGTGGTGTAGCGCTCTAAGGCGGCATTAAAAATAGCTTTTGACACCTCAAAACGCGATGCGTTTTGAAGTAAGAGTCCGAGGGCAGAAAATGTATCAGCAGACATTTGCTGCTGTTGTAGCGCTTGCTCTAAAAGCAACAGTGCCTTGCTATCGGCGTCAGCATATTGCTTGGCATTTAAAAGGTTCTCGACATCAGCAATCTCGGTCTTGAAAAGCTCGAACGCTTCTACCGTTTTTACCTGTGCGCCATGCACAGCAATTAGCAGGGCACACACCAGCACGCGCACGATGCTAAATCCTTCACGGCCCATTCGATTGTATCTCCTATACACTGTCAGAACATGCTGTCGGTGAGTATCTCAGTAGGCTAACGCCAAGGCAACATCATTATTGTGAAGGATAAAACGAATGAAATGCGTATTTGGATTTATACTTTAGTCTAATTTATGGTGTTATTTTCAATCCACTCTCGAATCAGTGCAGATTTGGCTTTACCTGTCTTTTGGGCAATGTTTGCAAGTTTTTCAATACATTGCGGCGTCAACGTAAAGGTAGCATGTCGCATACCTTCTGATTTTGCAGGCTTTCTTATCGGCACAACGCGGTCTGTACGAACGTCTTTTAAATCGTTTTTTGCCGCCGATGGTTGCTTTTTATCCACTTTACCTTGGGCATAAAGCAGCGCATCGTCGATAAAATCTTCTACAGTTCGTAGATTGGGCTTAGCTAACGGCTTCGACTTTTTGAGGTTGAGTAAACTCATAAGCATCCTCCACTTTGCCAGCTAGTAGCTCTTCAAACAAGGTTCTTATTTCTGTGGCCGCTTTACCTTCTGGTTCACTCTCAATAACTGACTGCCCTGACTCTTCTGAATCGTCATACATGTTTCTACTAAAAGTAACAGAGTTTAGGACGGGAATACCAAATGAGCGACACACTTCTTTTGCCTCTAGAATACGGTTTGCCAGGCTAGGTAGAGAAGGGCACTGTGTGATAACGAACGCGGCGTTCATTTTCGGGTTAACCATTTTACAGGTAGATAAAATATCTTCCATGTGAGGTACCGTTTTGAGATCGCGACGTTTGGGTCTAAGTGGAATCAGTATATGGTCAGCAACCGCCATTGACGAGCGAAGCGCTAGGTTATCTTGTCCACCACAGTCTATTACAACGTAATCGTAATACTGACGCAGGCTAAGTAATTCGTTACGTATTTTACCATATAACTGAACACAGTTAATTTCAGCGAGACGAGGGTTAGCTTTACGCTCTTGGATCCAGTCTGAGGTCGTTCGCTGCGGGTCACAGTCGACCATTAACACCTTGGCACCTTTTTCAGTGCGAAGATACACTGCAATGTTTTGTGCCAGGCAGCTCTTTCCGCTACCGCCTTTTTCTCCACCAACCAAAATAATCATGGTGATAACCCTCGAATATCGCTTATGTTAAAATACTGAGCGTTACGGTGGGTCGTGAATGGTGTCACGACCGTACCTAACCTCCACTCAAAGCATAGGCAGGCTATCAGCTAGGTTCAGCATCAAAATCGATATTAACGAATGTAAGACAATACCTATTGATTTGTGCAACAACTCATTCTAGTCTTCTTACTTTATAATTGAGATTACCGATAAGAGGTTGTTATGTCAGAAAGTCGCTTCACTTCCAAAGAAGGCCAAAAAGTACCTAGCGTTTCATTTCCGTGCAGAGAAGGTGAGACGTGGGTAACGAAAACGACAGATGAATTATTTTCTGGCAAAAATGTTGTGGTCTTCTCACTTCCAGGTGCTTTTACACCAACCTGTTCTTCTACCCACTTGCCTCGCTATAACGCTTTAGCGAAAAAGTTTGCGAAACACGGCATTGATGAGATTGTTTGTGTATCGGTAAACGATACTTTCGTTATGAATGCATGGGCCGCAGATCAAGAAGCCGCTAACATAACCGTTATTCCCGACGGTAACGGAGAATTTACCGATGGCATGGGTATGCTAGTCGATAAAGCGGATTTGGGTTTCGGCAAAAGAAGTTGGCGTTACTCGATGCTAGTGAAAGATGGCGTGGTAGACAAAATGTTTATTGAACCTGATGTAGCTGGCGACCCGTTTGAGGTGTCGGATGCAGATACGATGCTGGCTTACATTGCGCCAGAGGAGCAAACTAACGCACCTGTTTCTATTATCACAAAACCGGGTTGTCCTTTCTGTGCTAAAGCGAAAAAACTGCTTGATGAAAAAGGCTACGAGTACGAAGAAATAGTGTTGGGCAAAGATGCATCACTAACCAGCTTAACGGCGATTAGCGGTCGAGAAACTGTGCCGCAGGTCTTTATCGGTGGTAAACATATCGGTGGTTCTGACGATCTAGAGGTTTACTTTAGCTAACGTAATATACGTATTAATCGTCACAAGAAACGGGAGCATGGTAAACTGCTCCCGTTTTTTATTAATTATCCGTAGCGGAGAATAATAGTGTCATCGAAGTTTTTTGTAAAAATGCTCATAGGTATTGTTGCGCTTTTAGGTGTAAATATGGCTATAGCCGCAAATTTATCTATACCCGATACGAGCGAAATGAAAAGCAGAAGTTTTTCAGACCTTCAAAATCAGTTCAAAGCATTTTACGAAAAAGAGTGGGGCCAAACCCAGCCGTGTAGAGAAACGGCACTCAATCGTTTTTCGGTATGCAGCAACGTATTGCGCAATGAAGGCAATTCGCCTTTCATGCTGACCAACAAATCAAGCAGCAAGGTGGCAGTGCTTATCCACGGCTTAAGCGACTCACCTTTCTTCATGCGTGAAATCGCCAACATCTTATTTGAACAGGGTTTCACTGTAGTCGTGCCGCTTTTGCCTGGGCATGGTAAACGAGATGCCGACGATGACATGTCTGACTGGGATTTAGCTGAGCGCTGGCAGGGGCATGTTGATGAAGTCATTAAATTGGCTGATAGCATGGGTGATACTTTGCTTGTAGGTGGCTTCTCTACAGGTGGTGCGCTGGCGGTTGAACATTATCTGGATAGTGCAGGAAACGAAGTAAATAATATTGATGGTCTTATGCTATTTTCTGGCGCGCTGGCGCTGTCTGATAATGCTGAAAGTATGTCTCGAATTTGGGGCATTAAACTTTTAGCCAGAATTATTGATGGAACCTATCAAACTCATGGCCCCAACCCTTATAAGTATCCAAATGTGGCAGGTTTAGCAGGGTTGGAATTGATGGATTTAATAAACATCATTCGGGACAAAGTCGAGGAAGGACAGCAAATTGAAGTGCCGCTTTTTGCCGCTCATTCTCAAGCTGATGTAACCACGCCAATTCGCGGCATAGAGCAGTTAATGGACGCAAGTAAAGGTCCGAATACTTTTTTCGTTATCGATGAATCGTACGGGTTGTGCCATGCAGATTTAGTTGTGAATACAAGCTTGCTCAATAAAATGAATTTCAACGCAAGCATGGTTAATCAGCAAGAAGAGTGTGCGGTACCTAAAGCAAACCCGCTATTTTCAACCATGGGCCTTATGTTGCGAGATTACCTGTCTCAGTTTGAATAAGTTACTGGGGCCTGTTGACCTCTGGTGTACAACAAAGGTCAACAGGCCCTAGCTTAGCGACATTAACGGCTAGCTTTACTGCTTGGTTACATCACGCTATTATTTCGTTGCGCAATAGACAGCAATATTTTGAGTACAGTATTTGAGAAAGTTTCGGATTAGTTTAACGCGCAAACGGTATAGGTCGGCGAATGCAAGTTCGTTTATCCTTACACTGTTTTTAATGGTGGCCCTCGTGTCGTCAGGTAGCGCTGTATCTATCGAACATTCATACGAACATGCCCATTCAATGTCGGTGATGACACCGCAGTCGGATGCTGCTCATGCTTACCATCAGGTTCGAATACCTGAGTCTGCTAATACACATTGTCAGCACCAAGAATTGTCATCACAACATGCGGATTTAAGTGCTAAAAACAGCAAGAGCAAACCCGCTCAGTTCGACGGCGTAAAAGTTAGCGATGCAGGCGTGAAAAGCGTGAAAGCATCGCAGATGAGTGACATGTCTTGCTGCAAGGATGAATGTAATTGCCCAGCCGATCACTGTTTTAATCTTAGCGCGAGTGCGCTTATTCAGCCTACCGTTGAAACCGAAATATCGGTAGCCAGAATGGCTGCCACTGCACCTATACTGGGGCAGCGCTCATCTCCTCACTTCGGGCAGTTTCGCCCACCTAAGTCACTTTTCACAGCATAGATCTATCTCGCGGATTTATTTCGCAGCAGAGACGTTTTTATGTCACGACGTCGTCTTGTCGTTTTGAGATGTCTCTAATCTTTTATCTATGTAACGCGTGGTAAGCCTTTTTGCTAATCCCCTTTGTCGAATTTAGCGAAGAGCGGGGCAACGTCAACACGCCTTACACCTGAAAAGTGATGTTATACATGAGCAACTATTCGGTACCCAAAAAAGTGAACGAAAGCGCTAACAGACCTTGTAAAGTAAGCGCTTTGTTCGCCTTAATTTTTGTGCTTTCTTCTTTTTTGATGGCTAATAAGCCCGTTGTCGCGCAGACCCTAAGCCTGGAACAAGCGCTGCAGTTAGCTATTCAATACGACCCTTTGCTTAAAGGGAATGCGCATCGAAAGGATCGCTTTAATGCAGAAGCTGAAGCGTCATCATATTGGGCAAATCCTCAGGTTTCAGCGTCTGTACAAAACTTGCCTACCGACGGCTTCGTATTTGACCAAGAGCCTATGACGCAATTTAAAGTTGGTTTGAAGCAGCAGTTACCGCGAGGCGATGAAAACCTCTACAGCCAGCAAAAGTATCAGGTTATGGCTGATCAAATGTCGGTAGAGAGCCAAGCGAGAAAGGCGTGGCTTAAACGTGAGGTTACCCTTACCTGGTTAGATTGGGTCTATGCAACACGTCGCATTGGATTATTGGACAAAGAGAAATCATTGCTTACACAGCTACTCGATTTTACTGACTCCAGATACAGCCAAGGCGTTGGTGCAGCGGCGCAACAAGACATACTGCAAGTGCGCTTGGCATTGTTGTCACTAGACGACAAATATGTGCAGGCCTACCAGCAAAAAAATGAAGCGAGATCGGCACTTTCAAAATGGTTTGGTGCGCCGCTAGATGAATCTGTAAGCGCACCGCTGGCTCAATCAACGCAAGAATCAACGCTTTCTTATCCAAAGCGTATCGAGCTCGATGCTATCTTAAACGACAGCAACCTAAGCCTTTCTTCGTTCTTAACGGTTATTGATAGCAGTGAGCCTTTTTCAATACTACAGCATCATCCTGAGGCTATGCTGCTTCAAATTCAGACCCAGATAGAAGCGCAAAATGTGAACATAGCGCGAGAGCAAACTAAGTCTCAGTGGGCATTTGAAGCAAGTTATGGATACAGACAAGATGCGCAAAATGGCGCAAGCCGAGCTGATTTTGTGTCATTGGGTGTTCAAGTAGACCTTCCGTTTTTCAATAAATCTCGTCAAGACGCTTCAATAGCCGCAGCGGCTTCCAAAATGAGTGCGTCTGAAACGGATTTCCGCTTGAAAGTGAACGAGCTTGCCGCGAATGCAGAGGTGCTTAAATCACGCTTGTCAGCGCTAAGTGAGCGCAAAGCGCTTTATGAAACGGCGTTAATTGATGAAACACAGCAACTTTCTGAAGCTGAACTGACAGCTTACACCACAGACACCGGTGATATTAGTGATGTTGTCAATGCCAACCTCAAGCAAGTACAAGTGCAGGATGATTTACTCAAAATCGACATCGAGCGCGCCAGAACACTGGCGTCACTTGCTTATTTGTACCTGCCCACTCACGCCCATTTTTCGAATAAAGAGTAGTTAATATGACATCTTCAACTCACCCTGCTCCAGATACAAAAAGCACACTAATAAAAGGTTTGCTAATAGGTCTGCTATTTGGCGGCCTGATAGCGTTCGGCTTGGCCTCACTATTGTTGTCTGATTCATCAAAACACGGAAATGGTGAAAGTGCCCACAGCGGAGTAAATACCCACAGCGATAAAAGTGCCCACAGCGATAATAAAGCCCCTTTATATTGGGTAGCGCCTATGGATGACAGCTATCGCCGTGACAAACCGGGAAAGTCACCGATGGGAATGGACTTAGTGCCCGTATACGCCAATGACGACGCAACGTCTGCGAAAAGTAATGAGCGTTCGCCTGGTACCGTAATGATTCCGCCAAATGTACAGCACAATATAGGGGTTAAAGTCGCGCCCGTTACCATTGGAACACTTCAACAGACCGTAACGGCGGTGGGCAACGTTGCTTACGATGAAGATAGCATTGTGCACATCCACCCTAGAGTATCAGGTTGGGTCGACAGGCTTTTCATTAAATCCCAAGGAGAGCAAGTAGAAAAAGGACAGGCACTTTATACCCTGTATTCTCCAGAATTAGTTAGCGCACAAGAAGAATACGTTTTAGCTCTTAAGCGAGGAGATTCACGTTTAATTGAGGGCGCCGCCGAGCGCCTAAGAACTCTAGGGCTATCAAAGGGCGTTATCGAAGAATTGCAGAAAAGTAGACGGGTAGCACAAACCGTCACATTTAACGCGCCGCAAAGCGGTGTAGTAGAAGCGCTGAATATCAGGGAAGGATTTTACGTTCAGCCCGGGACAACCTTGATGAGCATCGCACAGCTAGATACAGTGTGGGTGATTGCAGAGGTGCCTGAAAAGTACGCGCAAATCATAGCGCCTTATAATGGCGCTGTGGTTACCCTCGACGAAATGGACCATGGGTCCGATGCTAAATGGGAAAGTCACGTAGAGTATATTTATCCGTCTTTGTCAGAAACAACCCGAACCTTGAAAGTGCGCATACCGCTAAACAATAACAATCACACGTTAAAGCCCAATATGTTTGCTCACGTTGTAATTACGCCTACTCAACGCAAGGCGGCGTTACTGGTTCCTCGCAGTGCCGTTATTCGCACGGCAGAGGGCGCAAAAGTGGTACTCAGTGATGGCGATGGCAATTTTAAGTCGGTACGCGTAACACTGGGGCAAAGCGATAGTACACATTTTGAAGTAGTTGAAGGCTTGCTCCCCGAGGATGATGTTGTGGTATCAGCACAATTTTTGATTGATTCAGAGTCGTCGAAAAGCAGTGACTTTGAGCGAATGAAAGCGCCCGATCACCAGGCCACGACAACAGGTACAATTGAGGCAATTGAATTGCCAGCTGACACCGAAACGAATGGCGCTTCGAATAACGCAACGTTAGTAATCGCTCGCGGGCCGATTGAAAAATGGGGGCGGGGACCTGCGACAATGTCATTTGCGGTATCAAAGCATATTGACTTATCTCAGTTTAGTGAAGGTGACAACATCATGTTCACCTTTGTGACTGGCGAAGAATTCACGGTTATTGATATGCGAAAGCGTAGTGAAAATGCGGTGGACAAGGGCATGGTGCATGACTCAGGTCACAGCAATCATAAACATGATGCAGGCAACCTGAAGAGTAATGGAGAGCAAAGCGATGCTCACAAGTCGATGGTTCACAAGTCGGCAGAACAAAAATCGATAAATCATAAGGAGCATATGCACCATGATTGAATCGGTAATTCGCTGGTCGGTAAACAATAGAATACTGGTATTGCTGAGCGCTATTATGCTCAGTATTGCTGGTGTCTGGGCGGTGAAAAATACCCCCGTTGATGCTATCCCTGATTTATCTGATGTCCAAGTCATAGTGAAAGTAAGCTATCCCGGTCAGTCGCCGCAAGTGGTGGAAGATCAGGTGACGTTTCCTCTCACCTCTGCGCTAATGTCAGTGCCTGGCGCACAGACGGTGCGAGGGTATTCATTCTTCGGCGATGCCTACGTATATATAATCTTTGATGATGATACAGACATGTACTGGGCTCGAAGCCGTGTTCTGGAATACTTAAGCCAAGCGTCTTCGCAACTTCCAGAAGGCGTGACACCTCAGTTAGGTCCAGATGCGACAGGGGTAGGTTGGGTTTACATTTATGCGTTGGAGAACGATGCTAGTCAGCCAAATGCGCTAGATGCTGGTGAGTTAAGGGCGTTGCAAGACTGGTTCTTAAAGTTTGAGCTTCAGTCAGTTGAAGGCGTTTCTGAAGTTGCGTCTGTTGGAGGGATGGTTAAACAATACCAAGTTATTGTCGACCCTGAAAAATTACGTGCCTACAACATTCAGCCATCCATGATAGAAATTGCCCTTAAACGGGGTAACCGCGCGTCAGGCGCTTCGGTTATTGAAATGGCCGAGGCAGAGTACATGGTTAGTGCGCAAAGCTACATTCAGGGCATTGACGACATACTGTCGTTGCCTACAGGCGTTATCAAGGACGGCGTTAGCATAACGATTAATGATGTAGCACAAGTGGTAGAAAGCCCGTTGATGCGCCGCGGTATTGCTGAACTAAACGGGAATGGCGAAACCGTGGGTGGCATTATAGTGATGCGCTATGGCGAAAACGCAAAAGCCACTATCGATGCGGTTAAAGCTAAGCTGGATTCATTAAAAGCGAGCTTGCCGGAAGGGGTGAATATCGTTCCCGTGTACGATCGCTCCACCCTTATTGATAAGTCCGTCGATACCCTCACCAATAAGTTGGTGGAGGAATTGCTGGTTGTTGGTTTGGTATGCGCTATCTTCTTGTTTCACATACGTTCATCTATGGTTGCGCTAATCAGTTTGCCTATTGGTATTCTCGCCGCGTTTATCGTAATGAAGCTGCAGGGACTTAATGCCAACATCATGTCTTTAGGTGGCATTGCTATCGCTATTGGTGCAATGGTGGATGGCGCTATTGTTGTGGTTGAAAATTTACACAAGCACATTCATCAGCATGCTGTTTCATCAAGTCAGGGAGCCTCAGCGAGTCAAAGGGATTCAGCGAGTCAAAGGGATTCAGCAAGTCAGGTTGGGTCAGGGAGTGCCCAGTCGCGAACACCTATACCAACCTTTGCGCCAACATCTGCAAAGCTTTCGGCAGTCAAACGTTGGGAACTGGTGATTAAGTCGACCACTGAAGTTGGCCCAGCTTTATTCTTTGCGCTCCTAATTATAACCGTATCCTTTATTCCTGTTTTTGCGTTAGAAGCACAAGAAGGGCGTCTTTTTGCGCCTCTTGCCTTTACCAAAACCTATGCCATGGCAGCAGCTGCGGCGCTGGCAATTACTTTAGTTCCTGTGCTGGCGGGTTATTTCGTACGCGGAAAAATACGATCTGAAGCCCAGAACCCGGTAAATCGAGCTTTAGAACGTGTGTATCAGCCATTGCTAACGCGGCTGCTTAACTACCCACTGCTCACCTTGGCGGGGGCATTTTGCTTATTGCTTTCCATGTACTGGCCGTTAAACCAACTAGGTAGCGAATTTATGCCCGAACTGGACGAAGGCGATTTGATGTATATGCCTACTACCTATCCGGGTATTTCAGTGGGTAAAGCCAGAGAGCTTTTACAGCAGACGGACAAGCTTATTGCAACCTTGCCCGAGGTTGAAACGGTATTCGGGAAAATTGGACGCGCAGATACGGCCACAGACCCTGCACCATTGACGATGATTGAAACCTTCATTCAGCTTAAACCGAAAGCCCAGTGGAGGGCGGGCATGACCACTGAAAAGCTCAAAGAAGAGCTTAACGCTCTGGTGCAATTTCCAGGGCTGACCAATGCGTGGGTAATGCCAATTAAAACCCGTATCGACATGTTGGCAACCGGGATAAAAACCCCTGTTGGGATCAAGATTGCGGGGCCTGACCTAGCAGGCATTGAAGCCATAGGAAAGGATATTGAGATACTGCTTAAAGACCTGCCCAATACAGCATCAGTATACGCTGAGCGTGTGGTGGGTGGCCGTTACGTTTATATCGATATCGACAGGCAGTTGGCGGCGCGCTACGGCATGACGATAGACGATGTTCACAGTATTGTAGGCTCGGCAGTGGGCGGCAAAGTGGTTACACAATCAGTGGAAGGGCGTGAGCGTTTTCCTATTGCCATGCGCTTTTTACAGCACTACCGCGATACGCCTGAATCTTTAGCATCCATGCCTTTCGTCACACCAAGCGGTGTTCACATTACCCTTGGCGATGTGGCGACCGTGCGTATTGACGACGGGCCGGCTGGGATTAAAAGTGAAAATGCCCGATTAAACGGATGGGTATACATTGATATCTCGTCAGACTCAGCCACGGGTATTGACTTAGGGGGTTATGTAGATAGCGCAAAACGTCATTTGTCAGAGCAACTTGATTTACCCACTGGATACTCCATTACGTGGGCGGGGCAGTTTGCTTACCTTGAGCGCGCGAAAGCAAAACTGTCGGTGGTTATACCGCTAACGTTAGCCATTATCTGCCTTTTGCTTTATCTGGCATTTAAACGCCTTCGCGATGTGGCACTCATACTCGCGACCTTACCGTTGGCGCTGGTGGGCAGTGTATGGTTGCTTTACCTTCTTAACTTCAATCTGTCGGTGGCGGTAGGTGTTGGGTTTATTGCCTTAGCAGGTGTAGCGGTAGAAATAGGCGTTATCATGCTGGTCTATCTAAACCAATATGTATCAGATGCACTTACTAAGCACGAAACAGAAAATGGCAACACTAAAAAAGATGCGCTTGTGAAAAAGGCTATTGTCCATGCCGCCTCGGCAAGACTTCGCCCAGTTATGATGACATCGCTTTCTATTATTGTTGGCTTGTTGCCTGTGCTTTATGCCACTGGAACTGGTAGTGAAGTGATGCAGCGAATTGCGGCGCCTATGGTAGGCGGTATGGCGAGTGCACTGGTATTAACACTGTTGGTATTGCCAAGCGCGTTTTACTTAATTGTGTCACGCAAAAAATAATAGAGTTGAAAGTGCAGTAGAGTAGATAAAGCATGTGGAAGCGATAACACGCTTCCCTACGCTTCATTTTTAAAGCATTGCGCGACTAGTGCGCTTTCGCATAGTCTTCCACTTGTTGCCAAACGCGCAAAAGGTTTCCGCTCAATATCTTTTCAATGTCGGTACGGCTATAACCTCTATCCAGCAATCCTTGTACTAGGTTTGGAAAACTCGCCACGTCTTTAAGCCCAATGGGGAGTGAGTCACCTACACCGTCATAGTCTGAACCAATACCCACGTGATCAACACCAATCAGTTTTACCACGTGATCGATATGGTCAAGCACTTCATCAAGGGTTGAATAAGGGTATGGCACTTCTTTGCGATAATTCTCTTCAAAGTTCTCTAGCTTAGGGCTGTCTTCGCCTTCTTTTTCAACCAAGGCTTTGCGCGCTGCAGTAAGACCACTACGCCACTTTCCAGCTTCTTTAGATACAAAACTAGAACCAAAGTTAATCATAATAACACCGCCATTTTCGCCGAGTTTTTTGATCATCTCGTCGTCCATGTTGCGCTCAAAACCGGGGGTAAAGCGGCGCAGTGAAGAATGTGACGCTATAACTGGCACCTTTGTTAACTCAATAACTTGGTAAAAGGCGTCGTCAGACACATGGGAAATATCCAGCATAATACCAATGTTGTTCATTTCGCCCACTAAGGTTTTGCCAAACGGGCTAAGGCCTTTCCATTTTCTGCGCAGGTCATACGAAGAGTCAGAAATGTGGTTAGCTTGACTATGAGCAAGGGTGATGTAGCGAATCCCGCGCTCGTAAAAAGCCGTTAGATTCGCCAAGTCACCTTGAATAGGAGAACCATTTTCCATGCCCATTGGCAGTGAAATTAACCCTTTTTCAAATTGGGCTTTTACGTCAGAAGGGCTTTTAGCAATGGCAAATTTATCAGGTGCACGGGCAACAATGGCTTCTACTGAATCGATGAGCTCATGGGCAAGCTGCGTAGATTCTGGAGAGTTGTCTAAACTAGCAGGCACGTAAATACTCATAAAAGGGGCGTTCAAACCACCAGATACTGCACGAGGGTAGTCGAAGTCGCCGTCCTGCGTGGCTTTAGTGACATCAACCCACTTTTCCTTTACGCGATAAGGAACATCAATGTGTCCATCAACAATAATAGTTTCTTGTGCGATCTTGATAGCTTTTTCAGATGCTGAATAAGTAGAGGTCTCAGCAAGTACAGAGTGTGAAGCAAAAAGCGCAGAGATAAGTAATGCGCAAGATGAGAGTGGGAAGCGCCCCTTCATAGAAAATCCTTATTTTGTTTTTTATCGCTTAGGTCAACAACCGCTAACTTAATAGCAATACGAGACTAAAGGATAATGCGCACTGCGACAATAGGCTTTTACTTGCTATGCATTTACCCCAGATTGCTCTCGCTAAGCCCTAAATTAGTCGATATTGCTCATTTTTAGAGCGCTTGTGCTTGTTTACTTCAAGTTTACATTGCAATAAAAATTTAAAACTTGTTATGGTGAAGACTGCGTGACTTCATTGCGCGAATACGGGATACTCCCAAGCGCTCCGCCAATTATCGATGACTACTATGCATCAGCGCGGCCGACGTAATTTTTTAGTGGCACCCGCTCTTCTCACATAATCAAGCCGGGGCCACAGCTAACAAGTATGAGAAATAAATATGGCTATTAATTTTGTACCGCTAGATAAAGAAAAGCATAAAGACCTAAAGGTTGCGGTAAATACATCTTTCAGCTTTGCGAAAAATACACACCTTGCAGCAGCAACGATCCGTGAATTTGCACAACTAGCTGCGACAATGCCGCTAGTGTTCATTGAAGACACTACATCAAAGCGTCACCACGTTGTGACTATGCTTGGTATGGAACAAGGTCAAAACCTTTTTCTAACTGGCGACAGCTGGAAAGGCCCTCACGTTCCAATGAACATCCTTCGCTATCCATTTGACGTGCGTCCAGACGGCGACAAGCTTGGCGTTTACATTGATGAAAACTCTGACCTTATTTCTGACGAAGGCCAAGCGCTATTCACTGAAGCTGGTGAAGCAAGCGAGTTCCTAGATAACCGTCAGAAATTCCTAGCAGACCTTGCGAATAGCGAAATGCTAACTCAGCGTTTTGTTGCGAAAGTCGTTGAACTGGACCTTCTTGATCCAATTCAAATTCGCCTTACTTACCAAGATGGTAAACAGCGCAATGTTACCGGCATGATGAGTATCAACGAGAAGAAGCTTCTTGAGCTGCCAGAAGAGCAGGTGCTTGAGCTACACAAGCAAGGCTTCCTAGGTGCTATCTACGCAGTAATGATGTCTGTTGGTCAGCTAAACCGCCTTGTTGAGCTTTCTAACGACACAGAAAACCCAATTCGCAGCATGCAGCTTTCTGCGGTTAAAGCAGAAGAAGCAGCACCCGAAGCGGCGCCAAACGCGTAATCGCTCCCTCATTTTGAAGTTTAAAAGCCCGCAAAGTTGCGTAATGCCGATCAGTTAAGAAAATTTTCATGATCGGTTGACCGATCTTTTTAAGGCTTCAAAATCCGATATCAGTCTCTGGTATCGGATTTTTTAATGT
>NZ_CAMZMZ010000026.1:0-62076 GCF_947311905.1 Alteromonas sp. CyTr2
CGAACCCCCGGTGGGTTTGACCCCACGTCTGATTTCAAGTCAGGTGCATTAAACCGGGCTCTGCCAACTCTCCTGAATTGCTGCGTATCTTAATGATATTTTTATGACTGTAAAGCGAAAAATTAAAAAAGTTGTCTAAGTGCCGAGATTTCAATCAAATAGACTGTTTAGCACGTATAAGAGATGTTTTTATATTCACCTGACACCATTTTCATCTGAAACTACTTGAAAATGGGAACTAAAACCCATACAACATACACTAAATAATTGTGTACCATTTTGGTCATATCATAAGTCCTGTTGGAGGAAACAATGGATCAACGTTCGATGTATTCAAGTGCATCTCAACCATCGGTATTGCAGACGAACAAGGTTCTACGCAACACCTATATGCTGCTTGCGATGACACTGGCGTTTAGTGCGGTTTGTGCTGGTATAGCAATGGCAGTAGGCATTTCTCCTATGATGTCTCTTGTTATGACTATCGGCGCTTTTATTACGTTATTTGTAGTTCAGAAAAAAGCTGATTCAGCATCTGGTATCTACTGGGTGTTTGCATTCACAGGTTTAATGGGTGCATCACTAGGTTACACGCTTAATTTCTATCTAGGCGTTGCGGGTCCAGGCTTGATCATGGAAGCGCTGGGTGCAACTGCGCTTGTATTCTTCGCGCTATCTGGCTACGCGTTAACCACAAAGAAAGACTTCTCATTCATGGGCGGCTTCTTGGTTGTAGGCCTAGTTGTAGTGCTTGTTGCGGCAATTGCGAATATCTTTTTCGCGGTTCCAGCGGTAAGCTTAGCAATCAGTGCAGCGATTGTGTTTATTATGTCAGGTTTCATCTTGTTTGATACGAGTCGTATCATCCACGGTGGTGAAACAAACTACATTCGTGCAACAGTTTCGCTATACTTGAACATATACAACTTGTTCACGTCTATCCTTCACCTTCTAGGTGCGTTTGGTGGCGACGATTAAAACAGCGTTAAAGGTTTAAAGAGAAACACCCCTTAACCGGGGTGTTTTTATTTGTATGGCAGAATATTCAGTACTTATCACATCATCACCGTTTCAAGGCGATACAGCGTTACGCGCCCTCTCCTTTGCACAAGGTGTAATCGATAATGGTGATGTAATAAACAACGTTTTCTTTTATAGCGAAGGTGTACACCACACCAATAACTTAATGCTAAAGACGGGCGACGAGCTGTTCGTACTTGATAGCTGGAAGACTCTAGCTACTGAGCACAACGTGAAATTACTTGTATGCATTACCGCCGCCGTTAAGCGAGGTATTGTTAGTGAGTTAGAGGCGAAAGAGAATGGGTTGTCTCAGGCCAACTTAACCGCGCCTTTCGAGCAAGCTGGTTTGGGCGAATTCTTCACTGCGCTCCATGATTGCAACAGGTTGGTACAATTCTAATGGCGCAACTACTTATTAGGTTTACGCAAAGCCCTTTTTCCAATGCTAAAAGCCAAGACGGTTTAGATTTTGCGCTTGCTGCAACAAACTATGGGCACGATGTTAAAGTGCTTTTTGAAAGCCAAGGTGTACTGCAGCTTGTTAAGGCAGCGTCTACCAAAGGACTAAAAAATCACACCAAACGTTTAGCTAGCATGCCGTTTTTCGATATCGAAGATTGCTTTGTGTGTAGAGCAAGTGCAGATACCTATGACATTGAACAGGTTCTTGCTAATAACAGTTTAGTTGATGAGTTAGACTGTGAGTGGATAACCCCAGAAGAAAAAGTCACGCTTATCCAAAGCGCAGATCATGTGGTGACATTCTAATGCTTATTACTATTTCAACGCCAAATTTGTGCACTGAATACAAACAGCTTATTGAAGCCACTTATGAGCAATCGACTTCTACTTATGTTGTATTTGTTGGTGATGGCGTTTATGCCCCTGCATTAAACATCGCGTTTTTTGAGCGGCTGGCCAATACGGTAAAAGGCACGGCAAAAGACAAACCAACGCTAAACCTGTCGTTCTTGAGTACAGATGCGGATACCAGGGGCGCAAATCTTCCCGAACATTTTAATCCAATTTCCCACAAAGAACTTGCTGCAATATCAGCAAAAAATCAGCACTGGATACCCCTTTCATGACACAAGAAACCTATAGCTTCAATTATAAAGGGCAAGCGATCCCTACAGACAAAGCCGGGTATTTACTCGACTATACCCTTTGGGAAGAAGATATGGTTGAGTTGCTGGCGCAAGAAGAGAACATTGAATTAACCGAAGCCCACTGGGAAGTGGTGCGCTTCGTACGCGCATTCTATGAAGAGTACGAAACCAGCCCAGCGATTCGTGCTTTGGTGAAAGCTATGGCCAATAAGTTTGGGCCAGAAAAAGGTAATAGCCGCTACCTGCAGCGACTCTTTAAAAAAGGCCCGGCTAAGCAAGCCACCAAACTGGCAGGGTTACCTAAACCTGCGAAGTGCTTGTAAAGGCGATCGCACATTATATTTAAAGTGCTAGCGCCCCCGGCTAGCCTTCTGCTAAAAGCACTTGTTGATTTGCTTCACGGGTTGAAACCCGATTTAAGGTAGCTATCAGAAGAGCCACCCTATTGTTAACTGTTTTAGCCTTGGTGTTGATATTGCAACTCCCCTCCTACATTGGCGTTTTATCTCGGGTTTCAGGCATATTTTTCATACTTGCCTTTTACCGAACACCATAAACGTGAATGTTTTACATAAATGGACATAGGAGGCTGTATGACAGTTCAAAAACACTACGTAATTGTGGCCAACCACGACGACGCCACAGCTTACACCTATACCAACCACGGAAGTGCACTTGTTGAAGTAAAAAAGTGGCATAACGAGTTTAGTGGCGCGAGTGACCAAGACATTTATACAGATAAACCCGGCAGACAATCGGCTCCCGCTTCGCAAGTACCAGGCGTTGATAGCATGAATCGAAAAGATGCCGCAGAACTCGAAGATGAACGATTTGCTAGTGACATTGCTGACTGGCTAGATGGTGAGCGTAAACGAGGTGCGTTGGGCTCGATAGATATTATTAGTGGGCCTGGATTTCTTGGTAAATTGAGAAGCGGAATGTCATCTCAATGTTCAGACGTCGTCGACAAAGAAGTGAAAAAGAATGTTTTAGGCGCGGACGAAGAAACCTTGCTTTCCTACCTTAAATAAAACGTTATTTAGTAGTTAGATTGTCACAGGCGGCTGTTGTCATTGCCGCCTTCTCTTACTCGCTTATAAGTAAAAGTTAGCGGTTTTCGTCAGCTTTTAACACATTAACCTCACCGATTGCCTCGGCGCTTTTAAACGTCTTTACTCGCGTGACTTCAAGATCGGTATAAATACGAGGATTATTCAAAATATATTCTACCTCATTGTTCAATGAGCCTTGTTTGTCAGCCGCTAACCACGCATTTATCGCATGTGCATTATGTGGAAGAAAGCAAGGAATGGATTTTTCATGATACTGGCTAAATCTCTCTACGGGTGGGCGCGTCACTACTGCACAGGAAAATAGGCCATTACTAAACCGCCGGTATACCGCGCCAATTAACAATGCACCAGTAGCCGGTTTCATTAAAAAGTGCGCTTTCCCTTTACCAAGTGGGTTTGACTCCCCTACTGCAGTTGCGACAACCACAGCGCGTCGTTCACGAATGAACTTGCTCCAATAAGGGCTATCGAGATTTCGAGCGTTAAATGTTGTTCTATCACCTACGGTAAGCGCGTTTCCATTAGGTTTTGCGTCAAACCACCACGTTGCATCGATGGTGCTATCACCAGATACAATTAAATTGGTAATTTGTCGTTCTGGCACTTTTCCAAATGCAGGATAAAAGTTAATAACATTGCTTGTGGAAGATTCATTGACAAAAAGCGGAATGGTTTGTGTAAGCCCGACTTCTTCAAGTAGCGCAATAACGTCAGGTGAGTCAGTAATACGCTGTATAAATCCGCACATAAGTCCTCGTATTGAAAAATGCTTCCGCCATTTTAAAATTCTATAGGTTCCATATCTCAAAATATTGCATGGTAAATGAAAAAAAGGAAAAGGGATTCACCCATTTCCTTTTTTTAAAGATAAACTTCAGTTTGTTCAGACTAACTATTTAGCGGTGTGTTTATCAAAAAACTCAATCATTGCAGTCCAACGCTCGACGTTGTTTTCTTCTTTATAGAAACCGTGTGCCTCGCCAGACTTCATCATCCATTCGTACTGTTTATTGCGCTTTTCTAACTCTTCTCGTAACGCAAAAGCATGCTCTTTGGGTACGCGGACATCTTCCTCACCTTGGATGATGAATACAGGTACCTTTATTTTATCGACGTTTTTTACCGGAGATTGGCTATCACCATCAGGCAATACACGATTCAAGTAGTTTATACCAGATTGAGACTCTGGAATGTCGCCTGCAGATTTCATCAGTGCTAGGTCATACACTCCTACAAAACCTACTGTACACTTATATAAGTCAGGTTCTCTAATGACACTTTGGAGGGCGGCATAACCACCATAAGAAGCACCATAAACACACATTCTATTTTGATCAACAATGCCTTGCTCAATTAGATAATTGACGCCGTCGGTCATATCGTCAATCATTAGTGTTCCCCAAGATTTGAAACCTGCTTTCAGAAATTCTAAGCCATAGCCTCCTGAACCTCTGAAATTAGGTTGGAATACAGCATAACCGTGAGCCGCCAACACTTTAGCATCGCTTCTCATTTCAGTAAGTGTATCTTTTATACCGTGAGGACCACCGTGTGGATGCATTATTAAAGGAAGGTTTTTTGATACACCTACTGGTAAAGTAAGAATGCCCGAAATCTCCTGACCATCTCTTGCCTTATAGGTAACAATTTTAGATTGGGGCATATCAAAATCGTTTAACCATGGTCGCGTATCAGTCAGTTTTGCTAACTGTTTTTTATTTTTATTAAACAGATAATAAGCCGTGGGTTGATTAATCCCGCCAACTGCTACAATCATCTTTGAGCCGTCATACGTCGAAGATGTGATAGACACTACACTGCCCTTAAACGCTTGACGTAAACTAGCTAAAATTCGTTGTTCATCAGTATTTTTAACTTCACTAAAGTAAGTAGCACTGAGGTCTTTATATTCATATTCCGCGCCTATGACTTCTTGCACTTGCCCTCTAACTTCGTGCAATATCGGCTCCACATCAACCATTTCATGGGCAGCTAAAACAGTGTGCTTTTTAGTATCAATGTTATAAGTTGCGACAGCATCTGTATCAGTTTCAATAGTACTAAGTCCAACTAGCGTTTTATCATCGGCCAAAAATACTAATGGATTGAAAAATGAATCAAATGATTCCGCCTGAAATGCCACTTGCCAGTCGTCGTCTACTGAACTTCGTACCATTAGCGTTACTTGATTATTTTCATTAGGATCTGAGCTCGTCATTGCCAAAGCTTCACCTTTGCTGTTGGTTATGATTCGTAAGCTATCTCCTGTGGATTTATACATACGTAACGGCATTCTACCCAACGATGCTTTTCGCCCATTGCTCACCTTCATTTTATAGAGATCCAAAAAAGGCTCTTTTGTTGACCCTTGAACGCTAAAAACGACGATGGCATCTGGATCGTCTGGTAAAAAATCTACGACCTGAGAGTATCGGGTATCACCACTTTTAGAGCGGTAGCCAGTGAGGACCACGTTATCACTGCCATCTGCATCCATCGCTAACAACTCTCCAGTCGGGACTGGTTGCTCCAGGGCGCCGACTTCACGCACCATGCTCAGTAAGAGACGTTCATCATTTAACCAGTTGAAACTGCCGACTGACTCTTTTCCCCTTCCTCGAGTGATCGATTGTACTTTTTGCTTTTCAATATCAAGTACCGTAAGGAAAACAACGCCATCATCATCTCTGGAAGTAGATGCCAGATATTTACCATCTGGGGATATTTTAATTTGTAAATACTGAGAGTGTTTTGCGAAAGCCTCTAAAACGGGCGTTTTCACTTCAGCATTTGTAGAAAAAGAGAAAGCTAGGCTTCCCAGCATAATCGTTTTCAAAAGCGATAAACGAGCTTTCATTTATAATTATCTCCATGTAAAAAAGCCCCCTATATTCGGGGGGCTTAAACAATCAAATCACTAGATTAAAAGCTGTAGCGAACATTAGCAAATACGCGACGACCAATAAAATCATATTGAGAAAATAGCGCAGCATTACCCAACTCAAATCCGCTCGCAGAAATACGAGGAGGCTCTTCATCAAATAAATTAGCTACACCTACGATGACGTCAAAATCTTCGTAAGCAAATGAGCCAGACACCGCGTGGTAAGTTGTCCACCTCGTTTCGTCAATAAATGTTACTGTCTCATCATTCAGCGTGGTCGTGTTTGTTTCACTACCGTAGTACTCGTAATCATTAGTAGAGTCAAAGTAACTGGCCGTCCACGTTATACTCCAGTCATCTTTACCATAGGTAAGACGAGCTACACCTGTATGCTTAGGAAGACCATTTTCGCCTACTTCGTTGTTGTACGGTGAATCTTCAAATAGTAGACCGTACTTTTCAATTTGCATTGTATGTTCTACTCGGAATCGAACATTACCCCAATCGAACTCTTCGTCGTAAGTAAAATTATAATCTACACCACGAACACGCTGATATGAGATGTTTACGTATCCACCGTTAACCACATCTATACCATAATCGTTAGTTTCACTATCGTTACGACGCGTAAATAAATTACACAATGGTTCATTTTCAAAATCGATAGAGTCGTAACAGCGATCGACAATATCAGCACCACCAAGGTTGTCTATCTCATTTGAGATCTCGATATTGAAATAATCGATAGAGAAAGCATAAGTATCTTCGGGGCTGGTCAAAACAAGACCGATGCCTTCTGCAACAGAAGTTTCCGCTGAAAGACGCCCTTCACCGCCGCTCGTAATAAGTAAAGCTGAACTGCCGCCCTGATCATAATCAGCAGGAATGCCATCAGCCTGACAATTCGCGAAAACAGTATCGGTAATATTACCCGCTTCAAATTCACTTACATAATCAAGACATGGGTCAACAGATAACTGACCGCTAAAACCCGTCTGCTCAGCAAGATAAAGCTCATAGAGGGCCGGCGCTCTAAATGAAGTACCACGGCTAGCACGGACACTAACACCATCAACAATAGACCAGTTCATACCTAACTTAAACGTGGTGTCGTTGCCGTAAGTGTCGACATCATTCCAACGACCAGAGGCTGTCAGATCTAGTCTTTCTATGCCGGTTATACCTTCAAGAAGTGGAATTTTTACTTCTGCATAAATAGCTTTGGTTAACTGATCGCCAGCGGTGATGCCACCACCAGATAGCCCCCACGAGTTGCCATTTAACGTGTGCTCTCCAGGCGTATCTTCAATTTCATCTTTCTGGATTTGGAAACCAAACGCAGCGCCAACCTCACCAGCAGGAAGAGAAAAAAGATCACCCGTCACGTAACCTTCAAGCGTTTGTTGGTCGTAAGTGGTTTTGCCATTATCTCGTCCGAACAAAAAAGCTTCTTGTGCAGGCGTTCGATCACCATAGAGAAAATTAGGATCTGTCCACGGAATATCAACACATGTATTACCGCTAAATTCTGTTACCTCTCCAGAACAACTTACGCCATTAAAGGCATTGCTCTGCGCCATCCACATTGCATCATCATAGATGATATCCTGACCGTATTTACCGTCATTGTGGCTATATTGATAAGAAAGATCCCAGGTCCAAAAACCGATGTCGCCGGTAGCGCCGATTACGCCTCTAGTGTAATCGACTTCAATTTCAGAACTGAAATGATCGGTTAGTGCTACTGCCATTACACTACCATCACCATCAAAGCCATCTAAAACATCAGTTGGAAGTCGCGGAATATCGGCCGTCCAAAATTGGCGGTAATCATCAGTTTTTGTTTTACGTTTACTATAAATAAACTCACCGTAAAGTGTTACGCCATCTGATAAGTTATAATCTCCGGTTGCATAAATAGATGCATTCTGTGTTTCTGGTACTACCGTTTGTTGCCCCAGGAATGGATGATTTAAGTCCCACCACCCTTCACTTTCATAATTATCATTGAAAGAAACCGGATACCAACCTTCCGGTGTAGTGAACCCTACATTTGCATCATTAAAACTCTCAAAACCATTGTTTGCAAAAAAGTTGTCGTAGTCATAAGCAGCGTTCAAACCACGGCCATATGCATCATTAACACCACCCGAAAGCCACAGGCCATAACCGGCTTCACTACAATGATAGTCGCCAGTGCGCGGGTCAATTGGGTCGGCACGAGTTCCATCTTGGTTAAATTGAAGACGTTCAGTACAGTTAAAGTAGTCACGGTCTCCACGGCGAAGCATAGACACTTTACGATAGTCAGCGGTTACACGAAACGAGCCTTCAGAGTATTCTTCACCGAATGAAATGTTAACACGACGGTCTTCACCACCAGATTCCATCGGCTGACTAATATCAACGTTGATGGTCTTCTCATCACCTTTTTTAGTGATGATATTAATTACGCCTGCTACCGCATCAGATCCGTATAGCGCCGATGCACCATCTTTCAGTATCTCTACACGCTCAACAGCTGAAAGTGGGATACTATTCAAATCAAATGCAGAAACACCACCACGAGTACCGGCGGGCCCGGCACGACGGCCGTTTAACAATATAAGTGTTCGATTTGGACCAAGGCCTCGAAGACCTACCGTTTCTGCACCTGTACCACCATCAGTAACATAGCCTACGGTAAGTGCCGCAGTGATTTGACTTGAACCAGAAGCAGCGGTGCTTGTACGAAGTAGCTCGCCAAGTGTTTTTAAACCTTCACCTTCGGCGTCGGCAACTGAAATGATGTCTATAGGCGTATCATTAGCAAAAGAGTCTGTGCGGATACGAGATCCTACCACTGAAATCTGCTCTACTGTGTCAGCGTCTTTTTCTACCGTGTCCTGAGCAGAAACGAAAGGAGTAGCACTAATTCCAAGTGCGACGATTATCCCCTGAGATAATCTATTAAGTGTGTTTCGATTTTCCATATCTATTCCCTGGAAATTTGCTTTCCGGACAAACAGAAACACCCGATGGGTAAGTCCGTTTATCCATGAAGCTTTCATATGTAGGTAAAATGTAAATGCGACCTATTTTCATTTTTGAAGCTTGGGGAGATTTACATTTCATTAATGTTACGCAATGCGCAACAGTAGCCAAAAGTATAAGATATAGCTAAAGGTGTCAATTGTGACATTAGTGACTGAAATATAAGTAATTTAAGAGGAAAAACGCTTTTTATTTACATTTAGAAACAACTTTGATGGCACGAATAAATGAACCATAAGATGCTGTTTATATAATAAAATTATTACGTGTAAAGATAATTTTGCGCTGACTATACACGTCACTTTTTGATAGGTATGGAAGTAACGATGTAAAAAGAAAAAACCCGATAACTCTTCACAAGATATCGGGTTGTTACTAATTAAGTCGCAACTATTAGACTTAAATTAATGTTGTGATTTAAACTGAAAAGTAAATTTACACGCTAGTCGCTGTGATAACCTCTTGGCCTGCCATGTAAGGCACAAGCGCCTTTGGAATCGTAACGCTTCCGTCTGCTTGCTGATTGTTCTCTAAAATAGCTACAAGCGTACGCCCTACCGCTAAACCAGAACCATTCAATGTGTGCAGAAGTTCAGTTTTATTCGTTTCTGGGTTACGGAATCTAGCCTGCATGCGTCGTGCTTGGAAGTCCAACATGTTTGAACATGAAGAAATTTCACGATAGGTATTTTGCGCAGGTAGCCATACTTCAAGATCGTAGGTTTTACATGCACCAAAGCCCATATCACCAGTACAAAGCAACACTTTGCGGTACGGTAATTCTAGCTTTTGAAGAATAACTTCTGCGTGTCCTGTAAGTGCTTCTAGTGCGTCAAAGCTATCTTCCGGCTTAACTAACTGTACAAGTTCTACCTTATCGAACTGATGCTGACGAATAAGGCCACGGGTATCACGACCGTACGAACCAGCTTCTGAGCGGAAGCAAGGCGTATGCGCAGTCATTTTCACAGGCAGCGTTTTCGCATCTAATATTTCATCACGTGCAATATTAGTTAGCGGAACTTCCGCCGTTGGAATTAAGCTAAGCCCCTGTCCTTCTTCAGTTGCTGGCTTGGTGTGAAATAGGTCTTCACCAAATTTAGGTAACTGACCTGTGCCATAAAGGCTGTCAGCGTTAACCAAGTAAGGCACATACATCTCTTGGTAGCCATGTTCTTGTGTATGGGTATCCAGCATGAATTGAGCAATTGCACGATTTAGGCGAGCAATATCGCCGCGCATCACTACAAAGCGGCTTCCCGTAAGCTTACTTGCGGTAGCGAAATCTAAGCCGTTGTTTAAGCCTTCAGCCACATCAACATGATCTTTAACTTCAAAATCAAACGTGCGTGGTTCGCCCCATCGAGAAATCTCAACATTGTCATCTTCGTCTTTACCCGCTGGTACAGACTCGTGTGGCAAATTAGGAATGCCTTGCGTAAGGGTGTTAATTTCTTCCAACAGTTCGCTAAGTTCCGCTTTAGCGGCGTCAAGCTCGTCACCAAGCTTACCCACTTCAGCCAATAGCGGTGCAATATCTTCGCCCTGCGCTTTTGCTTTACCTATGGATTTACTTCGTACGTTACGCTCGTTTTGCAGATCCTGTGTTCTGGACTGAAGTGTTTTTCTTTTTTCTTCAAGCGAACTGAAAGCTGCTACATCGAGGTTAAAACCACGGGCAGCTAATCGCTTAGCTGTTTGTTCTATATCGCTTCGCAAACACTTTGGATCTAACATGTGTTTCTAATTATCCTTTCATCAATTGAATGGCTAGCCAACCTGCTATTAGGCAAGCGCCAACGTTAAGAAATACATTTGCTGCGGCTTTAAGCCACAACCCGTTTTCTAATAAAGTTAAGGTTTCAACGGAAAATGTTGAGAATGTAGTAAAGGCACCTAATAGCCCTACACCGATAAGCGCTCGGTAAGGAGAGTCGCTTAAATCATGACGTTCGATAAAACCGTACAGTAATGCGAGTGCAAACGACCCGACCACATTCACCGTTAGTGTACCAAACGGCATGTGTTTTCCAAATAAGGAATCAACACTTGTGGTAACAAAATAGCGTAAACAGGCGCCGGTCGCACCGCCAGCGGCAATAAAACAATACAAAGCTAACCCTTGAGGCACGAAAACTCCCTAGCGCATTTTTTTATTAACTAATTCATATAATCTGAACTAGTTGAGTTACTTGTCTGCAACTTTACCTTTTATTGTTACTTCTCGCATTAAGTGAATCGAGAAATTCACGCTTGGCTTTCAAAGCTTTCTCTAAACCGCGTTCATTGGGGTTATACAAGCGAGTTCCGGTAAGGCTTTCTGGGAAGTAAGACTCACCCGCGGCAAACGCGTTCGGCTCGTTGTGAGCATAGCGGTAACCATCGCCATGACCGAGCTCTTTCATTAGCGACGTAGGCGCATTGCGTAAATGCATGGGAACAGGTGCATCAGAGGTTTTACGCGCCAATGCTTTTGCTTCGTTAAACGCCATATATACCGCGTTACTTTTTGCAGCTAACGCACAATATACCGCAGCTTGAGCAATAGCGCGCTCGCCCTCTGCGGGCCCTACTCGGTGAAACGTGTCCCAGGCATTAATACAGAGCTGGATTGCTCTTGGGTCTGCATTACCAATGTCTTCAGACGCGATAGCAAGTAGACGTCTTCCTACATACAGCGCGTCTCCCCCGCCATCAAGAATTCTTGCGTACCAGTAAAGGGCTGCGTCTGGATCTGAGCCTCTAACAGATTTATGAAACGCGGAGATTAGGTCGTAGAAGGTGTCGCCTTTATTGTCGTAACTAGCAACTTTTTCGCCTACCGCATGCTCAACATCGCTTACGGTTATTTCGTTTGCTCCGGTGAAGTCGGCAGCAAGCTCTAAATAGGTGAGAAGACGACGTGCGTCGCCGCCACTTAAATCGATAAGCGCGTTTCTGGCTGTTTCTTCAATACCAAGGGCTCTGTCACCCAGACCCTTTTCGGTATCGCTTAGCGCTCTATCAATCAATTCAGACAGTGCTTCGTGTTCGAGTGTCTTTAGCACATAAACACGTACACGAGATAAAAGCGCTTTATTTAATTCGAACGAGGGATTCTCTGTCGTTGCGCCAATAAAGGTAACAACGCCAGACTCAACAAATGGAAGAAACGCGTCCTGCTGACTTTTGTTGAATCGGTGTACTTCGTCTACAAACAACAAGGTTCGCTGGTTATAACGGGCGTTTTCTTCAGCCGTATCCATGGCGGCTCTGATGTCTTTTACCCCAGAGGTAACCGCAGAAATACGCAATACAGATGCGTTGGTGTATTGAGCAATGAGTTCAGCAAGGGTAGTTTTACCGGTACCGGGCGGACCCCACAAAATCATAGAATGGCAGTGACCCGCCTCTAACATTTTACGAAGAGGCTTACCTTCGCCAAGTAAGTGTTCTTGACCGCTGTACTGCTCTATGGTGACCGGGCGCATTCGCGCCGCGAGGGGCGCGAAACCTTGATTAACGCTGGTCATCAATTATGAAGCTGTCTGGAATATCAACTGAGAACGTATCAGCGGGCACTGGAAAACGCGTTTCAATATTACTGAACTCCAAAGTGCTGATTTGCTGTTGCGCATCGAGCATATTAAGCGAAGCGAGTTCACTGTCTTGGTTAAAAGTTAATGTAAGCGTAGCGATTTGGCCGCCTTGTTCTTTAGGCGTGATTTGGTAGCTTTTTGTTGCGCTACCACCATTGATGTTGTCTGCCGCGCCCTTTTCAGGTTTTAAAGCCGATGAACCGCTATTTAATTGATCGATAGAGAACTTTGACCACGTTGCTTCATCTGTCGATGTAAGCAAAACAATAGGGTTATCTTTAATCGCATTGTCTTGAGATAGGACTGTCACCTGCTCTACAAAGGTATCCACATTCCAAACCGCTTCGCCATCGGCAACCAAAAGGGTTTCATCAGGAAACGTTGTTTCCCAGCGAAGCTTATTAGGGCGGGTCATGGTCAGCGTGCCTTGTGCTTCGTGAACGACATTTTGCTGTGCATCGACTACTGTCTGCGCAAAGCTTGCACGAAACTGCTTCATATTGCTTAACAAAGCCTGCAGTGAAGTACTCGCAGAATCTTTGATAAGCGATGAAGTTTTAGGCTGACTAGTGTTTACTGTGGCATTAGCCTGAATAGCGTCATGAGCACTGACTACCTCGTCAGCATTGTTCTTGCCATTAGTTGAACCTGTTGTATCTAATTCTACCGCAGCGTTAGCAGCAGTCATTGCTGTACCTGCCGTTACCAATGCACTCACAAAATAAACCGAAACTGCTTTATTCATTTATTCAATCCATTCGTTATTCTTTGTGGGGCGGCGGTGCAAGAACCTCACGGTTCCCGTTGTGCCCCTGTGCACTTACGACACCACTCATTTCCATTTGTTCAACCAAGCGCGCAGCCCGATTGTAACCAATTCTAAACTTACGCTGCACACTCGACACACTAGCTCGACGTGTTTCAGTAACAAACGCCACGGCTTCATCATAGAAGGCATCAAATTCTTGATCCTCACCCTCAGGCTGTTCGCCTGGCAGTAAGACTTCAGCCGTCGCTTCGCCATTCAGGATCTCATCAATGTATTCAGGCTCACCACGTTTCTGCCAGTCTGCAACTACAGCATGTACTTCGTGATCATCCACAAATGCACCGTGAACACGGGTTGGCACAGGGCTACCAGGAGGCAGATAAAGCATGTCACCCATCCCTAGCAAAGTTTCTGCGCCTTGTTGGTCTAGAATTGTTCTTGAGTCTATTTTACTAGAAACTTGGAATGCACAACGGGTTGGAATGTTGGCCTTGATCAGACCTGTAATAACATCTACAGATGGACGCTGTGTGGCAAGGATAAGATGGATGCCCGCAGCACGTGCTTTCTGTGCGATACGTGCGATAAGCTCTTCCACTTTTTTGCCCACTATCATCATCATGTCGGCAAATTCATCGACCACTACCACGATAGCAGGAAGCTTGGCTAAGTCAGGCGCTTCAGCATCCATACTTTCTTCATTCTTCCACAGTGGGTCCTTTATTGGTGTGCCATTAGCAATAGCTTCTTCTACTTTCGCGTTATAGCCTTTTAGGTTACGCACGCCAAGAGCGCTCATTAGACGATAACGACGCTCCATCTCACCCACGCACCAACGAAGGGCATTGGCGGCTTCTTTCATGTCGGTAACCACTTCAGCAAGCAAGTGAGGTATGCCTTCATAAACGGAAAGCTCAAGCATTTTCGGGTCAATCATGATCATGCGAACATCTTCTGGCGTGCTCTTATAAAGCAAACTAAGAATCATAACGTTCACACCTACAGATTTACCTGAACCTGTAGTACCCGCAACCAAAAGGTGAGGCATTTTGGCTAAATCGACCACCACTGGCTGACCTGAAATATCAGCGCCCAACACCATGGTTAATGGTGATTTATTAGACTGAAAAGTATCGCAGCTAATAACTTCGCTCAGCCGCACCATTTCACGTTTTTTATTCGGCAGTTCTAAGCCAATTACTGACTTACCCGGAATAACTTCCACTACACGCACCGAGATAGCTGACATAGCGCGGGCTAAGTCTTTCGACAGTCCTGAGATCTTGCTCACTTTTACCCCAGGTGCTAAATCAAGCTCAAACCGGGTAATAACAGGGCCAGGGAACACGCCAACCACCGTCGCTTCAATGTTAAAGTCAGCCAGTTTTTCCTCTACCAAACGAGAAATACCTTCAATTTCTTCTGGCGTAAGCGGGTTTTCATGTTTGTCGGCACGTTCAAGTAAATCAAAGGACGGCATAGGTGGTAAATCAGGATCTAGTTCACCTGCCCTCGCCTTCACGGGTTTGGCACCTAGTGCAGCAGGCGTAAATGCTTGGTTAGCACCTTGACTCGCTCCCTGAGTTTCAACAGTTTGCGACTGTAGCGTTTCCGTATTTGGTTCGCTACCTTCAACAGATGGCGCGCTGTTATTTGCAGAAGTTATTGGCTTGCTTCCAGTTTCGTAAGGCAAGTCTTCATCAAACTCTTCTAAGTCGTCGAAGTTAATATGCGGACTTTGCTGCGCTTGGTGTTTATGTTCATGTTGACTGCTATCATCTTCTGACTGAACTGAGTCATCTTGGCTCGATTTACCCAAACCCACTTTGTCTTTAAAGCTACCAGTAACCGCACTACGCATACCTGACAATGAGAACGACGACTTTTTCGTCTCAGCTGCATCTACATCTGCACTTGATGTCGCATCGTCTTCCTCGGCGTTGACAGTATCGTTGGGATTAGATTGAACAGACTTGTCTCCGTCATAGGTATAAAACGGCGGTTCATCATCTACATCGTCAATGCCAAAGGTAGGCTCACTGCGTGATGGCGTAGTTTTCTGTGTCTGTGATGGTTTTGTCTGTGCAGTAGAAGCCAAAGGTTCAGCGCGCATACTAGTAATATCTAGCTCTGCACCTTCGTCGCCACTTTGATTAGACGATTTGTTAGCTAGGGCTAGTCGCGGCATTTCGAATGCTAACAAACTCTGAGGCGCTGAAAGGGTCTTACGTCCTAACCACAGCGTACCTTCACCTAACCTGTCGATAATAGTGAGCCAGCTAATACCCGTTAGTAAGGTAAAGCCCGTACAGAAGAAACAAAGAAGTAGCAAAATTGTGCCAGCGGTATTGAAGTAAGGCACTAGCGCTGAACTAATTACGTCGCCAACAAAACCGCCGGCTGAAAAGTTGTAAATGTCGTCAAAATTTATACTGGCGATGCCCGTTGCACCTAGGGCCATCAACAGCCCGCCGATAATTCTTAATCCAATAGTAAGGTAATCGAATTCATCGAGTTCTTTAATGTGTTGGAATAGAAACCACCCTAAGAAGGCGGAGCCGAAAGGCAGCAAATACGCTAAAAAACCAAATGAGAATAGCAGAAGATCAGCGACCCACGCCCCTGTTGCTCCAACCCAGTTGTGAACGTCGAGTTGTAATCCAGCCTGACTCCAACCTGGGTCTCCTGGATGAAAAGATGCTAGTGCCAGCAATAAGAAGAAGGCGAAAACACAGGCGATAATCATACCTGCTTCCCACACTCGCTGAACCCCTGTTAATCGCGCCATAACCCTAAAAAACCTTCAATTTCCATCGCATGTATTACCGCAGATAGCTTTTTACGCTATGCGGTAACCGCAGTACTAACCGCAACAAAGAGCTTAGCGAACTCTTTGCTATTCCTACATAATTATTATTGATTTACCTTTTGGTAAGTTACTGAGCGCACAACTGAATTAATACACCCATCCCCTACCCTGTGCTTTAGCGTGCTGTTAATCCTTTGGTAAAACACAAACACTGTATTTTTGCACAGCCTACCACAAAACCACGCTATTGAGCCACGCTTTCATTACTTCAAATTAATGCGCAGCGACGATGTACTTTTTACTTCTTCCATCACAACGTACGTCCGCGACTCACTTACTCCGGGCAAGCGCAGTAAAGTATCACCTAATAATTTCCTATAGCTTCCCATATCTGCAACGCGTGCTTTAAGAAGGAAGTCAAAATCTCCGGACACCAGGTGACATTCTTGTATATCGTCATGCAGTTTTACCGCAGCAGAAAATTCTGCAAAGATATCTACCGATGTTTTCGTTAACGTAATCTCTACGAACACAAGCATAGCTGCGCCGAGCTTTTCTGGGTCAACGACAGCATGATATCCTTTTATATAGCCCTGAGCCTCCAGCCTCTTAACTCTCTCAAGACAAGGGCTGGGGCTTAATCCCACTTCTTTAGCAAGTTCGACGTTTGATATACGCCCGTTTTTCTGTAACTGTACCAGGATATTCCTGTCTATTCGGTCTAGGTGTTTTGGTGTCTTTACCAGCATATAAAATATCTTAAAAGCATCTTTTAGGAGAATTATATGCTACAAACGCCCATTCTTCAGCAGATAGTTCGTTTTTTTATCACGTATACTCCGCAAATATGTTCACGTGCTTCAAAGCCGAACACTATTCATCAAAAGTTCAACCAGAGCCGCTTAGAAGCTCACTATAAGATTGAGGACTATACATGTTAGTTGGTGTACCAAAAGAAATTAAGAACCACGAATACCGTGTTGGCTTGACGCCAGCAGCTGTAAAAGAGTTTGTTAGCCACGGTCACAGCGTTTTAGTAGAAACGAACGCAGGTGAAGCAATAGGTTTCACTAACGAAATGTATGTCGAAGCAGGCGCAGCCATTGCATCAACGGCTGAGCAAGTGTTTGCTGAAGCAGAAATGATCGTAAAAGTTAAAGAGCCTCAGCCTAACGAGTGTAAAATGCTTCGTAAAGGCCAGACACTATACACCTACCTACATTTAGCGCCTGATCCTACGCAAACAAAGCTGCTTGTTGAGTCTGGTGCAACGTGTATCGCATATGAAACAGTGACTGACGACCGCGGTGGGCTTCCACTACTCGCACCAATGAGTGAAGTAGCTGGCCGTATGTCGGTTCAAGCTGGCGCGCACTACCTTGAAAAAGCACACGGCGGTAGCGGTACACTTCTTGGTGGCGTTCCGGGTGTAGCACCAGGTAAAGTACTGGTTATCGGCGGTGGTGTTGTTGGTACTAACGCAGCAAAAATGGCACTAGGCCTTGGTGCTGATGTCACTATTCTTGACCGCTCGCTTCCTCGTCTTCGTCAAATCGATGATATCTTTAACGGACAAGTAAAAACGGTTTACTCTACCGTTGACGCTATTGAGCACTACTCTTCAAAAGCTGATCTTGTTGTTGGTGCGGTACTTATTCCTGGCGCTGCAGCTCCGAAGCTTCTTACTCGCGAACAGATTAAGGCAATGAAGCCTGGTTCAGTGCTTGTTGATGTTGCTATCGACCAAGGCGGATGCTTTGAAACATCTAAAGCAACAACACACCAAGACCCAGTTTATATTGTTGATGACGTGGTTCACTACTGTGTTGCAAACATGCCAGGTGGCGTTGCGCGTACTTCTACAATGGCACTTAACAATGCCACATTGCCATTCGGCTTAGCCCTTGCAAACAAAGGCCCTGCGAAAGCGATGCTAGAAGACAAGCACTTGCTTAACGGTCTAAACGTGCACGAAGGTAAGGTAACGTACAAAGCTGTGGTTGACGCGCTAGGTGAAGAACTAGGCCTTACCTATACACCAGCTGAAGTAGCGCTTAAAGGCGAATAATTTCTAAAGATTAGTCTCGGGTAGGGCTGTGGCCATACCCTTGAATAAGAATATCGGAATAAAAAAGCTCGGTATGTGAACATCACATCCGAGCTTTTTTGTATTTGAAATAAGTCTAACCGTTTATTGATGCGTTTACTGCTTTCAGTACGGCAATAGGGTCTTCCGCTTTAGTGATAGGTCTTCCCATAACTAAATAGCTCACGCCAGCTTTCATAGCATCGGGAGGCGTCATGACGCGCTTTTGATCACCAGCATCTGCGCCTACTGGGCGAATACCTGGTGTAACTAGCAGAAAATCGTCGCTGTGTTTTTCGCGTAATGCGTTGGCTTCCTGTGCCGAGCAGACAATGCCGTCTAATCCTGCTTTTTCTGTTAGTGCCGCCAGACGCAGCACTTGTTGCTCTGGTGTCACACCGCTTACTACATCCGCCAACTGCGCTTCATCCATGCTGGTAAGAACGGTAACCGCAATAAGTTTAGTTTGAGGGTTGCTGCTTGTTGCAATCGCCTCTTTAGCTGCTTGCATCATAGGTAGGCCGCCCGATGCATGTACATTTACCATCCATACACCCAGCTCCGCCGCTGCTTTACACGCTTTCGCTACAGTATTTGGAATGTCATGGAATTTAAGATCCAAGAAAACGTCAAAGCCTTTAGCGATTAGCGCTTTTACGAATTCTGGTCCAAATAAGGTGAACATCTCCTTGCCCACTTTTAGCTTGCACAAGCTTGAATCTAATTTATCAACAAACGCCAATGCAGTATCTTTATTGTCATAGTCTAATGCAACAATAACGCGTGGGTCATGCATGTTCTTTTATTCTCCGTCTAGCCCTTTGATAGGTTTTACTACGCCCCACTTTTTACAGCTAGGGCATAACCAATATAATTTTCGACCGGAAAAGCCACAGCTGCCACAGCGGTATTTAGGGCGCTGCAACATTTGCTTTTCCACCAATTCTTTAAGTAAGCGTAAGCTATCAGCCGTGGTTTTATCTGAAAGCTGGTCAATGTAAAGCCCCATAAGGGTTTTAAAGCCGCGCATAGTCGGGCGTTTGCGAAGTTGCTCAAGTAAGTATTCAGCCGCCTGTGCCGTTTCACCGCGCTTCATAAGCACATCAACCATGGCTAAATAGGACGTAGCACACTCTTGCCAGTGTGCTTCTAAGTTCTTCTGAAAACTTTCCCAGTCGTCAGTTTCTTCAGCAATTTTTTCCAAACTAGGTACGGCTTCGCTGAACCAATTGATATCGCGTTCGGCCACTTGCGTAAAGTACGCGCTGGCATCAGTAAAGCGTTTTTGATCAAGCGCTATATCACCTAACATAAGCCACGGCCTAACCGCATGTTCGTCGGCATTTACCGCTTTTTGTAATAAGGTCAATGCCGCCCCTTGGCTATCGTTCTTCAACTCAACCGATGCTTGTTCACAATAAAAGTGTGCAAGGCGTTCGCACAAATCATCATTGTCACCATGACACTGCACCATACGTTCGGCTAATTCGATGGCTCTTTCCCACTCTTTCGTGGTCTGGTAGATACTGAAAAGTTGCTGTTGAGCTACAAGGTAGTGTTTATCGCTGTTAAGCAGTTGAAGAAAAGCATTTTCAGCACGCTCTAGAAAGCCTGCTTGTGTGTAGTCGTGACCAAGCTCCCTCAGTGCATTTTCTCGTTGAGCCGGCTGGAGCTCATCACGGCTAACTAAATTCTGGTGGACTTTAATTGCGCGGTCTATTTCACCTCGGTGACGGAAAAAACTCCCCATCGCGATATGCGTCTCTACTGTGTCGCTATTCACGTTAATCATTTTGATTAGCGTATCGACTGCTTTATCAGGTTGGTCTGAGAGAAGGAAGTTTAGCCCCTTGTAATAATGCTTAGATAGAATGCTAGACTGCTTTCGCTGCGCTTGACGGACACTATTTCGGCCCATTATCCAGCCGTAACCTGCCGCAACAGGCAAAAGGAGAAACAGCAGTTCGAGCATTAGTGTTCTTGTTCCAGACTCTGTATTTTAGACTGCGCAGACATCAGCTGAACACGTAATTTTAGCCAGCTCATTAGCATTACCAAAATTCCGATACCAACGCCAATTGAAAGTGTTATCGCTATTAACGTCGATAAGCGAAGATTCGCCTGAGCAATTAAATAATTAACTGTTACTTGTGCTTCATTTTGTGAGCCAATGACAAACGCGATCGCGAGCAGCACCAAAATGATAAGAAACGTTAGGATCCCTTTCAACACTCAACCCTTTTTTGTTGATTTATTTACAAGAATAGCAAAATGCGAAAAGAGATAACACTAAAAGCGTAAGTGAAATGATGTTATACCAATCCGCATAGATATTTGCCCACTCAGAAGGCTTTGGCATTAAGCAGCGCCTTCGCTTTCTAGATCCTGACGTTGGGGTTTGGCAATAAGATTGTCTACCACTAAATCGTGGTGAAGGGCTGACATATTAGTAATAAAAATACAGTGTGTATAACCCGCCTGCATCGTTTCGAGCTTGTCATACATGGCTTTGTCTAGCTTTGATAGCTGGGCAAGACGCTTCTTAGTTAATGGCGTTATCGCGCCGTGACACCGGATAGCGGTGACATCTGTGGCACTGAGATGTATTTTTTCTTCATCTAATTGAGTTTTTATTTGTGTTCGCAACTTAGAAAAAAGGAAGTCGCGTTCTTTTATATACACTAAGCGGCTGTCGCTCTTTCTAACGCAGTGAACCACTAACGCTTGTTCAGATGTTTCTTTGAACATCGCCTCTAGAATTTGTGACTTGGGCTTAGCCTGCCCTTTGTCTGCAAAAAAGCCGTGCAGTGGGATAATATTTTGAGTGCGCGAAAAAGGATAAAGGTCATCAGATGCGTCACTTTGATACACCGTTTTGAGCCTGTCTAACGTAAAGCGGTTCATCACACATAGTACCGATAAAGACGGCATATGCCTAACCGCCAATTCCCAGATATAACGGTGAGTTGAGCGTTGAATACGCGCAATATCTCTTACTTTGAAATACGCGGTATTTTCTTCAACCATATGATCGACGCTCGAGCTCACTTTAGCCTTACGTGTATCTTCAACAAGACACAACCTCACCACGCCCGTTTCCGCTTGGTAGTGCACAACCTTATATTTTTCACCTTTAATTTTCAGTTCCGGTACTGAAACACGAATTTCCTTTTGTAGCTCACTTTTCGGTGCAACAATTAACTTCATTCCACTTGCACTTAAATCAGCAACCCGCGCATCAATCGATGTCAGCAGTCCAACTTTAATAGAGGCAGGTTTATCAATAACGTAACGTGTCTCACTGCGTCTATCTAAATCCTCTTCCATTACATAATCAATTCGCCAATTATTGCCGCTAGCCCTCAAGGTTTTTGACAAGGGTTTGAAATCGCATTTTGCTGAAAGAGTCAGATTAGTAAGATAAGCAGACACGTCTTTACAGTAAAGAACATGGGAGATCTGCGCCAGTTGCTCAAATTCTTTACTGGCAATATCGTGAATAGCAAACGCTTTTTGTTTATCTTCTCGCGTCACGCTATCAAGTCGACAATGGGTACAGATGAAGTCGCCACTTTTGGCAAGAAGATAAACCAACGCGTTAAGCTGTTTTAATGCTAGCAGTTGTCTATGCGTCGCTGTTATTTGAACGTTACCATTTTTGGTTTTGATGTTGCCATGAAAGACATATGCTTCATTATACTTGCGTAGCTCGTCAACTAACGTCGCGAAGATAGGCTTATCTTGTAGGCTAGCCAAGAGTTTTTCGGCGTCGTTATGCTCGACATTGGCTTTGGTAAACAGGGCAATAATGGGCTTAAGCGACTTCTTCTCTGGCGCGAGAAACACGGGCAACCACGGGCTATTTTCAAGTATTCGGTCGCGTTCTAGTTCTTGCATGGCGCGTTCTATTTCTAAATCACGCTGCAAAGGCTGTTTATACGCGGTAATCGCTACATATCGTTTAAGGGTTGCAAGAAAGCCTTTATCCACGTCGTCTTGAAAAACAAACGATGTCTCATACTTCCCTAAGTGCTTGTTGTATTTTACCGACTCTAGTTCAAGCGTTATTTCAGTCGGTTCTTTAGTAAGTCCTTTAACTTCAGGAATAGTGAACGTAATAATGTCACCAGTAGAAGCGTTCGGTGGCCTTTTCGTTTCAAGAGCAATGCCTTTGTGTGACATCGAACTGATTGAACAATGACGGCCTTTCTCAAAATCGGGGGAAGAAATAGTAAAGTTTGGACGAATTGCGATGTCATCGCCGAAATCTATATCAGTAAACGATTGGCTTTCAACATTAAAAGCATCGACAATTTTTTTGAACTGTTCTTTTTTTATTTGGTTTTGGTAGAAGTCTGAGTTCATTACTGACTCAAACACGCCTACCGTATATCTGTCTTGATAAAGTGATGTTTCGTTTTTGAGTATCTGCGCGCCGACTTTATCAAGGCGCATTTGAACCCCGAAGTGCTTGAATTTCATGACGGGGAATTGAGCAAAGGCAGAGTTATCAGCAGGAGCGTCGGTTAACGACGTTAATCGAACAACCTCCTCTTTTACTACTTTTCGAACACTACTAGGTAGACGCTTCGAAAACTTGTTAATTCCTTCTAACAGCTTGTTTTGTTGTTCATAAGGAATTAACGCGCGAATGAGCGGCTGATATTGTTTTATTATTGCTTGTTCGTCGCCGGCTGACATTACTTCTATGAATACCGTTTATTATTATTTGAACAATATATAACCCTATTCGAGTTGGGGTCAATAGGTATCAAAAATTAAACGAAAGTATATCAGCAATAACGAGCGCCTTATTTTAGCTAAGGAAAATAGACCATTGAATTTTACTAAATAACAATAAGGCAGCAGACACAAAAAAGCCGCTTTTCAGCGGCTTTTAAAATGCATTATGCGATTGAGGCGTCTACCCTTTCGCGAAGCTCTTTACCAGGCTTAAAGTGCGGTACATATTTACCGTCAAGTTTCACTGTCTCACCCGTTTTTGGGTTTCTACCTACGCGTGGAGCGCGGTAGTGAAGAGAGAAACTGCCAAAACCTCTAATTTCAATACGCTCACCCTTTTGGAGAGTTTGCGCCATTTGCTCTAGAAGTTCTTTTATCGCCAGCTCAAGTTCCTTCGCCGGAATATGACGCGCTTGATCCGCGAGCCGTTCAATTAATTCAGACTTGGTCATGCTTAACCTCATTGTCAATATTATTGTTTAAACAGCTATCGCGAATTGGGTGTGCATCTGCACACCCACAAAAGCATTATTCGCCTTTAGCAGCTTTAAATGCTTCTGCCATCGCGTTAGCGAAACCAACATCTTCTTGCTGGTTAACTTTATCGATAGCTTCTTTTTCGTCAGCCTGATCTTTCGCTTTAACAGATAGGTTAACAGTGCGGTTCTTACGGTCAACGCCCATGAACTTCGCTTCGATGCTATCACCAACGCTTGCTACTTCTGTTGCGTCTTCAACACGCTCTACAGCAAGATCTGCAACGCGGATGTAGCCGTCAACTTCTTCAGCTAGGTTTACAGTAACGCCTTTCGCATCAACTGCTGTTACTGTACCAGTAACGATAGCACCTTTCTTGTTATCTGTCAGATACTTGTTGAAAGGATCTTCTTCGATTTGCTTAACGCCAAGAGAGATACGCTCACGCTCTGGGTCGACTTGAAGTACAACTGCAGAGATTTCGTCGCCTTTCTTGTAGTCGCGAACCGCGTCTTCACCAGACTTGTTCCAGCTGATGTCAGAAAGGTGAACTAGACCGTCGATGCCGCCGTCAAGACCGATGAAGATACCGAAGTCAGTGATTGACTTGATCTTACCAGACACTTTGTCACCTTTTTCGTGTGACTCAGCAAATGTTTCCCAAGGGTTAGCAATGCACTGCTTAAGACCTAGAGAAATACGACGACGCTCTTCGTCAATTTCAAGAACCATTACATCTACAGTGTCACCTAGGTTAACAACTTTAGATGGGTGGATGTTCTTGTTAGTCCAATCCATTTCAGAAACGTGTACAAGACCTTCAACGCCGTCTTCGATTTCAACGAAGCAGCCGTAGTCAGTAAGGTTAGTAACCTGACCGTTGATCTTAGTACCTTCTGGGTAACGAGAAGCAATTTCTTGCCATGGATCGTTGCCCATTTGCTTCATACCAAGAGAAACACGCTGCTTCTCTTTGTCGAACTTAAGTACTTTAACGTTGATTTCGTCACCAACATTCACGATTTCACTTGGGTGCTTAACGCGCTTCCAAGCCATGTCAGTGATGTGTAGAAGACCGTCTACGCCACCAAGGTCAACGAACGCACCGTAATCGGTAAGGTTCTTAACGATACCCTTGATTTCATGACCTTCTTCAAGGTTAGCAAGAAGCGTCTCGCGCTCTGCGCTGCTTTCTGCTTCGATAACTGCACGACGAGAAACAACAACGTTGTTACGCTTAGCGTCAAGCTTGATAACTTTAAATTCAAGCTCTTTGCCTTCAAGGTGCGTAGTGTCACGTACCGGACGTACGTCAACAAGAGAACCAGGAAGGAACGCGCGTACACTGTTAACTTCAACAGTGAAACCGCCTTTAACTTTACCGTTGATAACGCCTTTGATAGTAGCTTTATCTTCGTAAGCTTTTTCCAGCTCAACCCACGCTTCGTGACGCTTCGCTTTTTCGCGAGAAAGGATAGTTTCACCGAAACCGTCTTCAACTGCATCTAGTGCTACGTCTACTTGGTCACCGATAGCGATTTCTAGTTCGCCTTCAGCGTTTTTGAATTGGTCAGCTGGGATAGCACTTTCTGATTTCAAGCCTGCATCAACAAGAACGATGTCTTTGTCGATAGAAACAACAGTACCTTTTACAATTGAACCAGGACGTGTTTCTAGTTCTTGTAAGCTTTCTTCAAAAAGTTGTGCAAAATTTTCAGTCATAAGTCTCAAATAACTTTTAAGTTGATATCCACGCTTCTTATCCGGATAACGCGGGGTTATTAAAATTAGTCGCCACTTCCTGTAGCAACACTGCTTTGGATGCGATCAGCTCTCGTCATTAAAGGCGTGAGGAAATAATATCCATCGCTTTTTCAAAGACTTGGTCAATATCCAAGTCCGTTGAATCTATAATTACTGCATCTTGTGCCGGTACCAAAGGAGCCACTGCACGCTGTGTATCGCGCTCGTCTCTTGCCTTGATATCGGTTAAAAGGCGCGCAATATTAACATCCATGCCCTTTGCTTTCAACTGGCTATAGCGGCGTTCTGCACGGGCTTCTGCGCTTGCTGTAAGAAAAATCTTTACAGGCGCTTCGGGAAATACCACTGTACCCATGTCGCGACCGTCGGCAACAAGACCAGGATCTTGTTGGAAAGCACGCTGTCTGCGAAGTAGTGCTTCGCGAACCCGGGGTAATGCCGCAACTTTTGACGCCACGGCGCCAACTTCTTCGGTGCGAATATCGTCAGTAACGTCTTCGCCTTCTAAGATTATGCGAGTGCTATCGCCATTCGTCTCGAAACTAACATCAAGACCGGTTGCTAGAGGAACAACACATTCTTCATCATCACACGGAAGGTCGTGGTGAAGTGCAGCAACTGCTAATACGCGGTAAATTGCGCCGCTATCTAGAAAGTGCCACCCTAATTTCTTTGCCAGCAAGCTACTTAACGTACCTTTACCAGCACCACTAGGACCGTCAACCGTGACTACGGGTGTGGAATGCATACCTGCTCCATCGTTTAAATTACTAAAAATCGCGCGCAATTATACGCTTTAGTGAGAGATAAGCAATGCCGCCTCTAATTGGCGGCATTGAACATCAGGTTAAACCTGATTCAGATCAATGGGGCAAGTAAGGCGATTACCGGCATTGCCTACCATTATTTATGAGGAATATTTTTTGAGCCTTTACGCGCTATACAGTGTTTTAAAGCGGGTAAAGTAGTCTGGGAACGTTTTGCGCGTGCAGCCCGGGTCGTTTATTGTTACCGGCGTATCGCTTAACGCAACAAGCGAGAAGCACATGGCAATGCGATGGTCGTTATACGTGTCTATCTCAGCATGTTTTAGCGAGTCAGTCGGCCACACTTTAATATAGTCATGCCCTTCTTCCACTTTCGCACCCAACTTTTGAAGCTCGGTGGCCATAGCCGCAAGACGGTCTGTTTCCTTAACACGCCAGTTATAAATATTAGTCATGGTAGTTGGACCTTCAGCAAACAATGCCGTAGTCGCGATGGTCATGGCCGCATCTGGAATATGGTTCATATCCATGTTCACGCCTTTAAGCGGCGCACCCGTTATTTCAACATACTCATCGTTCCAAACCACCGTTGCACCCATGGCCTCAAGTACATCAGCAAAACGAATGTCACCTTGAATGCTGTTCTGGCCAATTCCGGTTACGCGTACCGTTCCACCTTTAATGGCACCGGCTGCAAGGAAGTAAGATGCTGACGATGCATCGCCTTCTACCATAAATTTACCCGGCGCAATATACTTAGCGTCACCAGAAATCGTGAACGTTTGGTAGTTATCATTTTTAACAGTAACGCCAAACTTCGCCATGGTATCTAACGTGATATCGATATAGGGTTTAGAGACCAACTCACCTTTTATTCGTATAGTCACATCACCTGAAAATAATGGGGCAGCCATTAAAAGCGCAGTCAAGAATTGGCTAGATACGCTGCCGTCTACCGACATTTCACCGCCGTTTAAAGTCTTACCTTTAACTTGTAGCGGCGGGTAACCTTCATTTTTAAGGTAAGTTACTTCAGCATCGGCTTCGCGCAGCGCATCGACTAAGTCGCCAATTGGGCGCTCTTCCATACGCGGCTCACCGGTAAGTACTGTGTCGACATTACTAGCAGCAAGTGCCGCGCACAAAGGTCGCATTGCTGTACCGGCATTGCCTAGGAAAAGCTCTAAGGGCTCAGCTACGTTGAACGCGCCACCGTTACCTTGTACAACACATTGCGTTTTGTCTTCGCTCAAGCGATAGTTAATGCCTAATTTAGTGAGTGCATTTAACATGTGCTCAATATCTTCGCTATCAAGCAAGTTAGTTAATTCAGTTTCACCTTCAGCTAACGCGGCTAGCAGTAGTGCGCGGTTAGACAGACTTTTTGAGCCAGGTACATTGACCTCTCCCGATACTTTTGCAATCGGGTCTAATGTTAACTGCTCCATTTTATCCATTCACTCTTTCAAATTCGCGCATAAATTCAACTAGCGCAACAATGCCCTCTACTGGCATTGCATTATAAATACTGGCACGCATGCCCCCTACTGAACGATGCCCTTTAAGAGCAAGTAACCCTGCTTCTTGTGACTGTTTAAGGAACAATCCGTCAAGTTCAGCATTGGCTAAATGAAACGGCACGTTCATTTTTGAACGGTTGTCAGGGTGAACTTTACTTGAATAGAAGTCAGAGCTGTCGATAGCTGAATACAATAACGCCGCTTTTTCAGCATTGCGTTTAGCCATAGCGTCAACGCCGCCCATATCTTTAAGCCATTCAAATACAAGCCCCGCTAAGTACCAAGAGAACGTTGGCGGTGTGTTGTACATAGAGTCAGACTTTGCCGCTAGTGCATAATCGAAGATAGAGGGCGTTTCTTTACGTGCTTTGCCAACCAGGTCTTCGCGAACAATAACAACTGATAAGCCGCTTGGGCCGATATTCTTTTGTGCGCCAGCGTATATAACGCCATGTTTTGCTACATCTAATGGCTGAGACAATATAGTCGAAGACATATCAGAAACCAGCGGAACCTTGCCCGACTCTGGTAGCCAATCAAAAGCGATTCCGTCAACGGTTTCATTTGGACAGAAATGGTAATACGCGGCAGATTGATCAATATCGCTCAACAGAGGCTGCGCAATGTAGTGACAGCCGTCTTTTTCAGACACTTCACCCACCACTTTGGCGTGGTTGTATTTGTTTGCTTCGTCAACGGCACCTTTAGACCAAGAACCGCTGACTAAGTGAAGACTGGTATCGTTAGCGTTGGATAAGTTGAGCGGTACAGCGGCAAATTGCCCACGTCCACCACCGTGCGTGAACAGCACATGGTAGTTGGAAGGAATGGACAATAAATCTCGCAAATCTTGCTCAGCTTTTGCCGCTATTTCAATGAAGTCTTTACCACGATGGCTTACTTCCATTACAGAGCAGCCTAAATCGCGCCAATTTGTAAATTCTGATTGTGCTTTTTCCATGACTTCTTTTGGAAGCATAGCCGGGCCAGCACTAAAATTAAAAACCTCTTTCATCGCGTTTTTCAACACCTGTAGATAATTACCGTTTAACTCGCTTTTTTTTGAACGTTTTGCGGGTCTATTAGGTAAACAAGCGGCTTAAGCCGCTTGTTTGAAAGAACACTGATAATGCGCAAGTATGAATACCTGCGCCCTATCCCTACTCTTCTGTCGTTGAGCCATCACCGTCTTCTGCGGTGTTCTCTTGCTCTTGAACAGCAGTTTCTGCTTGTTCTGGCGCATCGTCTGAAATGATTAGGTTACCGTCTTCGTCGAATTCTTGTAACTCTTCCACTTCTTCAATGCGTTGTAACCCTACAACGTGCTCACCTTCTACTGTACGTATTAAGCGAACGCCTTGTGTGTTACGGCCTACTACTGACACTTCGCCTACACGGGTACGAACCAGTGTTCCTTGGTCACTAATAAGCATAATTTCATTGGTTTCGTCTACTTGAACCGCGCCAACCACTTTACCATTACGCTCAGACACCTTAATTGATACAACACCTTGTGTCGCACGGCTCTTCGCAGGGTAATCTTCAAGCGGAGTACGCTTACCGAAACCATTCTCTGTTGCTGTCAGGATTGGGCCGTCGCCTTTAGGAACAATAAGTGATACCACTTTTTGACCATCTTGCAGACGAATACCGCGAACACCTGTGGCTGTTCTTCCCATAGGACGAAGTGCCAGAAGCTCTTCACCCGTCTCTGGGTCACGCTTAACTTCACCGGTTTCGCTGTCGCGAAGCTTCTCGTTGAAGCGAACCACTTTACCTGCATCAGAGAACAACATTATGTCGTCATCACCGTGAGTGATATCAACACCAATCAGCTCATCACCTTCGTTCAGGTTAACGGCGATAATACCGCTTGAACGTGGGCGAGAATATAGGCTCAGGTCAGTCTTTTTAACCGTACCGTTTGCCGTCGCCATCAGTACAAACTTGCCTTCTTCAAACTCTTTAATAGGAAGAATAGCAGTAATACGTTCGTTCTCTTCAAGCGGTAGGATGTTAACAATTGGGCGTCCGCGCGCGTTACGGCTAGCAAACGGCAACTGATATACTTTCAACCAGTACAAGCGACCACGGGTTGAGAAGCAAAGTATGTGATCGTGGGTATTAGCTACCAATAATCTTTCGATGAAATCTTCATCTTTCATCTTGGTTGCTGATTTACCACGGCCACCACGACGCTGTGCTTCGTAGTCTGTAAGTTTTTGATATTTCACATAACCTTCGCGAGAAAGCGTTACTACAACATCTTCTTGCTCTATAAGATCTTCAATATCAATATCGTGACTTGCTGCCGTAATTTCAGTACGACGCTCATCACCAAATTCATCACGTACTTTTTCAAGTTCTTCTTGAATCACTTCCATCAAACGCTCTGGGCTGTTTAGGATGTGAAGAAGTTCTGCGATGATCTCTAGAAGTTGCTTATACTCTTCTAGAATTTTCTCGTGCTCAAGACCTGTTAGCTTGTGTAAGCGAAGGTCAAGAATAGCTTGCGCTTGCTGTTCTGTCAGGTAGTACTTGCCGTCGCGAATACCAAATTCTGGCATTAGCCAATCAGGGCGTGCAGCGTCATCGCCTGCGCGCTCCAGCATTTGCGCTACATCACCTAAGTCCCAACCTTGTGCTACAAGCGATTTCTTGGCGTCTGCTGGGCTTTGTGACGCTTTAATCAACTCGATAATTGGGTCGATGTTCGCAAGCGCTATCGCCAAACCTTCAAGAATGTGAGCGCGGTCACGGGCTTTACGTAATTCAAAAACAGTACGACGTGTTACTACTTCACGGCGGTGAAGAATAAAGCATTCTAGCGTTTCTTTAAGGTTGAATACCTTAGGCTGACCGTTATCAAGCGCAACCATGTTAATACCGAATACCGTTTGAAGCTGGGTATTCGCGTATAAATGATTAAGTAGGACTTCGGCAGATTCGTTGCGTTTAACTTCGATAACAATGCGCATACCGTCTTTATCAGACTCGTCTCGCAGTGCAGAAACGCCTTCGATGCGCTTTTCTTTTACCAGTTCAGCAATCTTTTCAATAAGACGCGCTTTGTTAACCTGATAAGGGATCTCGTTAACAACAATGGTTTCTTTACCGTTGCTGTCAGTTTCAATTTCCGCCTTAGCACGAAGATAAATTTTACCGCGACCTGTGCGATACGCATCTTCAATTCCCTTGCGCCCACTAATCATAGCTGCCGTTGGGAAATCTGGACCTGGGATGTGTGTCATCAAGTCGTCGATGGTAATAGACGGATCTTGAATTAACGCTACGCAGCCGTTGATCACTTCGGTGAGGTTATGTGGCGGAATATTCGTCGCCATACCAACCGCAATACCCGATGAGCCGTTAACAAGAAGGTTAGGCACCTTCGTTGGTAATACTTCAGGAATATGCTCTGTACCATCGTAGTTAGGTACGAAATCTACGGTCTCTTTATCTAAATCGGCAAGTAACTCGTGCGCAATTTTAGCCATGCGAACTTCGGTATAACGCATCGCAGCAGCAGAGTCGCCGTCTACCGATCCGAAGTTACCTTGACCGTCTACTAGCATATAGCGAAGTGAGAACGGTTGGGCCATACGAACAATAGTGTCGTAAACTGCAGAGTCACCGTGAGGGTGATATTTACCAATTACGTCACCTACCACACGGGCAGATTTTTTGTATGGCTTGTTAAAGTCGTTTTTCAGTTCGTTCATTGCGAACAGCACACGACGGTGCACTGGCTTCAAGCCATCTCTTACGTCAGGCAAGGCTCGCCCGACAATAACGCTCATCGCGTAATCAAGGTAAGAGTTCTTTAACTCTTCCTCAATATTAACGGGGAGGATTTCTTTAGCGTTATCAGACATAAACTGCTTAATCCCTTTATCTTGGTTTGTTCTGCGTTATCCAGCACTTCGCTTCACATCATTGTGAAAACAAGGCGTGGGAGCGCACTGTTATTATTATGTGGGTCATAATCGTGCTTCGAGTGTACCACTTGATGACAGAATTATGTAGCGCTTAATTACGCTTATTAATCAACTAAAAGGCAAGCGATTATTTTTCGTTCGACCCTTCTTATAATTTGTCTATTTCTGTTTAAAAACAGTGAAACACAACCTCGATTTACGATATCTTAAAAAGAGATAGATTAAGGATTGTTTTACTCATGACGAACGTCGATCAACAAGAAATCAATAAGTTCTCTGAACTCGCTTCACGCTGGTGGGATCCAGAAGGCGAATTTAAGCCATTGCACCTTATTAACCCACTTCGCTTAGACTTCATTAATCAACACAGTGAAGGCCTGTTTGACAAAAAAGTCGTCGATATTGGCTGTGGTGGCGGTATTTTAGCAGAATCTATGGCGCGTGCAGGCGCGACGGTAACAGGTTTAGATATGGCAGAAGCCTCGTTAGAAGTAGCGAAGCTGCACGGTTTAGAATCAGGTGTAAAAGTTGACTACGTATGTTCAACTGCCGAAGCATTCGCAGAAGCAAATGCAGGACAGTTCGACGTGGTAACCTGTATGGAAATGTTAGAGCATGTACCCGACCCTGCTTCTGTTGTACTGGCCTGTGCTAAGTTGGTTAAGCCTGGTGGCCATGTTTTCTTTTCTACGCTTAACCGAAACCTAAAGTCGTATCTGATGGGGATCGTAGGAGCGGAATATATCCTTAAACTGGTTCCAAAAGGCACCCATGATCACAGTAAGTTCATCAAACCATCTGAACTTATGGCGATGACCGATCATGCTGGTTTGCTGCCTCGAGATATGACAGGTCTACACATGGACCCAATTTCTCAAGGCTTTTATCTCTCTGCGAATAATGTCGACGTTAACTACTTACTATATACAGTAGCGCAAAATTAATTTAACACTATATATTGGGTTGCGGCGATATTTTAAACACCATATATCGTGTTTATATAAAAACTATTTTCTAAGAATAAATTAATTTTTATGTCGAAGAATTAATTAAAAATGCTTGCAATCCAGATATTTTACGCTTGTAGAACGCTAAAAAGTTAGTTGTTACTAACATAAATTTCATGCCAGATTGAGTGCTTGAAATACCACCAGATATTGGGTTGCATTAAGACTAAAACCTCACTATCTTGTGTTTAATTCAGCACGTGATCCCAATGCAGATTTTCTGGGATCGCACAGATCGCTAACGAGATTATGGCAATGCCATATGCAGTGTGTGACATCAACCTCGCTGAAAATATAAATGCAGTGAAAAAATTAAATGAGCAGTCTCTACTTTGTACTTTCGGTATTGGTTTAGGCCGCTTTCGTGTGTGTTGTTATCTGGCGTGAGCCAATGGTGATAATCTCACTCACACTCAATAAATTAAAAATGAAAATGGGCATTACATAGCCCACGCATCAAGCGCTAACAGACAAACGGCCAGTAACATGAACAACAACTTATTAGTCACCAAACGCAACGGTGAAAAAGAGTCCATCGACTTAGAGAAAATCCACAAAGTCGTGACATGGGCAGCCAAAGGACTTAAAAACGTTTCAGTTTCACAAGTTGAAATCAAGGCACAAATCCAGTTTTATGACGGTATCAATACTAGCGAGATCCATGAAACCCTGATCAAATCAGCGGCAGATCTTATTTCTACCGATGCGCCAGATTATCAATACCTGGCTGCGCGCTTGGCCATTTTCCACCTTCGCAAAAAAGCCTATGGTCAATTTGAGCCGCCTGCCCTACTTGAGCATGTAGGTAAAATGGTTGATATGGGCAAATACGATAAGCACCTGCTTGAAGACTACACGCCTGAAGAATTCGCTGAAATGGACTCGTATATCGACCATTGGCGAGACATGAACTTCAGCTACGCTGCAGTTAAACAGCTCGAAGGTAAATACCTGGTTCAAAACCGAGTTACAGGTGAAATCTACGAAAGTGCTCAGTTCCTATATATTTTAGTGGCGGCATGCCTTTTCGCAAATTACGATAAAGCGACGCGTATGGACTACATCCGCCGCTTCTATGATGCCGCTTCAACATTCAAGCTGTCATTGCCTACACCTATTATGGCTGGCGTACGTACGCCTACTCGCCAGTTTAGCTCATGTGTACTTATCGAAACCGGCGACAGCTTAGATTCAATCAATGCAACGGCAAGTGCCATTGTTAAATACGTAAGCCAGCGCGCTGGTATCGGTGTAAATGCAGGCCGTATACGCGCACTAGGTAGCCCTATTCGCGGCGGTGAAGCATTCCATACGGGTTGTATTCCGTTCTACAAATACTTCCAAACAGCCGTTAAAAGCTGTTCACAAGGTGGTGTTCGTGGTGGCGCTGCTACGCTGTTCTACCCTATCTGGCATATGGAAGTTGAATCACTGTTAGTGCTTAAGAACAATCGTGGTGTTGAAGAAAACCGTGTACGTCACTTAGATTACGGCGTTCAGTTCAACAAACTAATGTACCAGCGCATGATGAAAGACGGCTATATCTCACTATTTAGCCCGTCTGACGTTCCAGGTCTTTACGATGCATTCTTCGCTGACCAAGAGAAGTTTGAAGAGCTATACGTTAAATACGAAAACGACGACAGCATCCGCAAAAAGCAAATTAAAGCCATGGAGCTATTCAGCTTGTTCATGCAAGAGCGTGCAAGCACAGGTCGTATTTATCTACAAAACGTTGACCACTGTAATACGCACAGCCCGTTTAACCCAGAAGTTGCACCAGTTCGTCAGAGCAACCTGTGCCTTGAAATTGCGCTACCTACTAAGCCGCTTCAGCACGTTAATGATGAGAACGGTGAAATTGCACTATGTACGCTGTCAGCGTTTAACTTAGGTGCGATTAAGTCACTGGACGAGTTTGAAGAGTTGTCTGACCTTGCAGTACGTGCGCTAGATAACCTGCTTGATTACCAAGACTACCCCGTTCCTGCTGCATATAATGCTACGATGGGACGTCGTACGCTAGGTGTTGGTGTTATCAACTTTGCATACTACCTTGCTAAAAATGGCGTTAAGTATTCTGATCACAGCGCGAACGGTCTAGTTCACCGCACGTTCGAAGCAATGCAGTACTATCTACTTAAAGCGTCGAACAATCTTGCTAAAGAAAAAGGTGCGTGTCCTAAGTTTAACGAAACCACCTATTCTCAAGGCATCATGCCAATTGATAGCTACAAGAAAGATCTTGATAGCGTATGTAATGAACCACTTCATTACGACTGGGATGCACTTCGTGAAGAAATCAAAACTCACGGTTTGCGTAACTCTACGCTGTCAGCATTAATGCCGTCAGAGACGTCTTCTCAGATTTCAAACGCGACAAACGGCATTGAGCCACCGCGTGGTTTTATCAGCATTAAGTCGAGTAAAGATGGTGTTCTTAAGCAAGTTGTACCTGAGTACGAAACGCTAAGAGACCAATACGAGCTACTTTGGGATATTCCTTCAAACGATGGTTACCTACAACTTGTTGGTATCATGCAGAAGTTTATCGACCAAACTATCTCAGCGAATACCAACTACGATCCAAGCCGTTACGAAGGTAACAAGGTACCAATGAAGCTTCTTCTTAAGGACCTTCTTACTACGTATAAACTGGGTGTTAAAACACTTTACTATCATAACACTCGCGACGGCGCGTCAGACACATCTGCTCTCGATGCTAAAGCGAGCGAGCCTATGCCACGTCAAGAAGAAGTGGTTGTAGAGGAAGATGATGATTGTGCAGGCGGTGCGTGTAAGATTTAGAACACGCCCCCTGTTTAAATGGCAAATGCATAAAAGGAGTTAACTGCATTTGCCATTAACGTTTCGCAGCAAGAACACAAACAATAATACGCGTTAATCATTAAGTTTTTAGTTAGGCCATCATGAAATACACTACGTTTAATCAGCAAAGTACTAATCCATTGATCGAGCCGATGTTTTTCGGTAACCCCGTAAACGTTGCACGCTACGACCAGCAAAAGCATGCCATATTCGAAAAGCTTATTGAGAAGCAAATTAGCTTTTTTTGGCGCCCTGAAGAAGTTGACGTTTCTCGCGACCGTGTTGATTTCCAAAAATTGACCGACCCAGAAAAGCACATCTTTATTTCAAACCTTAAGTACCAAACCCTGTTAGATTCGGTGCAAGGCCGTAGCCCGAACATCGCGTTCTTGCCTATTATTTCACTACCAGAGTTAGAAACTTGGGTTGAAACATGGTCTTTCTTCGAGACTATTCACTCACGTTCGTATACTCATATTTTGAGAAACTTGTTCTCAGACCCAAGCGAAATATTCGAAGATATCGTAGTGAATGACGAAATTAAGCGACGTGCTGCTGATATTTCTAAATATTACGATGATCTCATTTTCGCCACTCAGCTTTGGCAGACACAGGGTGAAGGCGTACATACAGTGAATGGTGTTGCACACACTATCAACATGTATGAGCTTAAGAAGAAGCTTTACCTATGCATGAACTCGGTGAACGCACTGGAAGCAATCCGTTTCTACGTGTCTTTTGCCTGCACATTCGCTTTCGCTGAGCGGAAGCTGATGGAAGGTAATTCTAAGATTATTCGTTTGATTGCCCGTGACGAGAATCTGCACTTATCTTCAACACAGCATATCCTTAATTTGTGGGCTAAGGGTAAAGATGACCCTGAAATGGCGCAAATTGCAGAAGAGTGTAAAGAAGAAGCGCGCGCTATCTTCATGAACGCTGTCGAGCAAGAAAAGCAGTGGGCTGACTACTTGTTCCAAAACGGCTCAATGATTGGTTTGAATAAAGAAATTCTTTGCCAGTACGTTGAGTACATTGCGAATCAACGTATGTCTGCTATTGGTCTAGACACCCCGTTCGAGATAAGCAGTAATCCACTTCCATGGATGAATAACTATTTGAATTCAGACAACGTGCAAGTGGCACCTCAAGAGTCTGAAATCAGCTCTTATCTTGTTGGTCAAATCGACTCTGCCGTGAGCGAAGACGACTTTGCTGATTTTGAGCTGTAAAACTACAGCTTAATGAGCAGCAACGATAAATCACTCCACATCGACGTTGTCGATGTGGGGGCGATTATTTCCCCTTCTGATTCCACTATCTTAAACGCCCTTGAAGCAGCGGACGTTCATATTCACTACCATTGTCGTGAAGGCTTTTGTGGTGCATGCCGCACAAAGCTAATTGAAGGCGAAGTTGAGTACACCACAGATCCCCTCGCCTTCATTGACGACGATGAAATTCTTCCTTGTTGTTGCGTGGCTAAATGCCCACTAAAAATAAAAGTACCGCTGTAAAATCTTCATTCATCGTTCTCACTATCACTCTCACAGTGTTTCTGCGCGTTAAAGTAATCCACTTCAATAGTTTTACGTAGCAACTTAACACTAATCAAACGTAAAGATAATGTTATGAGCGAAGTTTCTGGAAAAGTTGTCATCATTACAGGTGCAAGTAGCGGGCTTGGAGAAGCAACGGCGAAAATGCTTGCGGATAAAGGTGCTAAATTAGTGTTGGGCGCCCGCCGTGAAGACCGTCTTAAAAAACTTGTAGATGAAATTGAATCTTCAGGTGGCCAAGCTACTTATCAAACGGTAGATGTCACGAAAAAGGATGAAGTCAAGGCGCTTGCGAAAGCGGCCATAGATGCCTATGGGCGTATTGACGTGCTCGTCAACAATGCTGGTCTTATGCCACTCGCTCCGCTTGACGAGATGAAAGTTGACGAGTGGGATCAGATGATAGATGTAAACATAAAAGGCGTTATGTATGGAGTAGCAGCGGTATTAGGACAAATGCGAGAGCAAAAAAGCGGGCATATTATCAATCTTTCCTCTGTGGCAGGTCATGTTGTGTTCCCTGGAGCAACGGTTTATTGCGCAACTAAATTCGCTGTTAAAGCAATAAGTGAAGGCATTCGCAGGGAGTCAAATGGTGAAATTCGCTCTACCAACATCTCACCTGGTGCAGTGGCGACAGAACTTACTGACCACATTTCTCACAAAGACTCAAAGCAAATGGCAGATGATATGTATGACGATGCTATCGATGCAGATGCTATTGCACGTGCAGTAACGTTTGCCATAGAGCAGCCTGGCGACGTAGACATAAACGAAATGATCATCAGACCTACCCGTCAGGAACTCTAATACAGCTCATTTCTAACGTAATGGTATTGATTGGCCATCTAATGATTAAGCCTGCAAATGCAGGCTTAATTTATTTCTGAATTTAAAGTACTTTTTCGATGGCATACAATTCTTCATCAATGACCTGTAAGCGAGATGCAACAACGGCTCTCGCGTCGTTTACGCCTTTATTATAAAACGATGTGCCCATTTCTTTACTAATGAAGTCCAGAAGAAATTCTCCGTCAAATTGACCAAGTTCCACGCTTAATTCATCATCAAAATATCGTTGCAGTTTAGAGACTAGCGCGTCTTTTTCCTCACGGGTAAATGCAATATCACTCATTGTCATCCTTCATTTGTCACTTATAAAATGTCACGTTCTTTGTGTTAGACTCAACTATCGTTTTTCTTGCTCGTTAGCAATTATAAACGTTTTAACGTTAACACGCCGCACGCCTAATTTTAGATTTTTTTAGCATGTAGACTCGGCCTGGTATGATTTTCGTATACACCTTGTAGGCTTCTCTATTTTTAATTGCTGATTGTCTAAAAACAGTTATTTTAATGCAGAGTCTACATGCCCTTTTGTTCAAAGCACTAGCGCAATAGTTTGCGTAGATAATTACATCAAAATGGGGCATCGCTTTCACGTAATTTGCGAGGTTAACAATGAAAGTTCTACCTATTATCGGAATAACAACCGTACTAGCAGCAAATAGTTTACCTGCTTGCGCCAACCCTAACCCTCATAAAGATAAATCACTCCCTCCGGGTATAGAGAAGAAGTATGAACGAACAGGTGAATTACCGCCGGGTTGGGAAAAAAAGCTAGCCGTTGGAAATCGTTTAGATCGTGATATTTACAGCCATGCCCGCATCATTGTGCCTTTGGGAGAAGACGGGTTAGTAACAGTTCGCATTGAAAACAAAGTGGTACGCCTTATTCAAGCCACAAGGGAAATTGTAGAGATTTTAGATTAAGCCTGCTCATATCTGAAAGAGAGCTTCTGATATGGAGCTCTTAGCTCACTTTTACTTATGGCTTACTATCAACATTTGAAAATTGACTTGCCCTCACTCGACAGTAGTATCTGGAATCAACCATAGTTTTTTAGTTGGGTAGCCATCATGTTATCCCTGCAACACATCACGCAGGATATACTAGAGCCAGTTATTCTTTGTTGTACATCAAGACTCAACAATCCCCAACTTAATGACTTGTTTAACACTTCTATAATAATGGCGGCGTTTCATTTTCTATGATGAAAGTACAAACGGCCCCAATTGCAATAAAGAAATCAGGAACAAAAAATGGCAGCTAACGCACTGTTTAAGCCTTACTCAAAGGGCAACTTATCGTTAACCAACCGAATTGTTATGGCCCCCATGACTCGTCAATTTTCGCCTAACGGCGTACCTACCAACGATGTAGCTGGTTACTATAAACGCCGAGCTCAAGGTGGCACAGGTTTGATTATCACCGAGGGCACTACAGTAAACGATACAGTCGCTACGATGGATGCAAATATCCCTCAATTCCATGGCGATGAAGCGCTAGCCGGTTGGAAAAATGTGGTAGATGAAGTTCACAGTGTCGGTGGGAAAATTATGCCTCAACTATGGCACGTGGGTATGGCGAGGGTAGCGGAAAAAGCGCCTTATCCTGAACTTCCAAGTGCAGGGCCATCAGGTTTATTCAAACCAGGAAAACAGGGCGCTGAACCTATGACCGTTGAACACATTGAATCCGTGATTACTGCCTTTGCACAAGCAGCAGCAGATGCCAAAACTATCGGTATGGATGGAATTGAGATTCACGGTGCTCATGGTTATCTAATCGACCAGTTCTTCTGGGAAGGTACAAACCAGCGAACCGACAGTTGGGGCGGTAACATGGAAAATCGTGGACGATTTGCGGTTGAAATAATTAAAGCCATACGTGATGCAACCGGTCCCGATTTTCCGATCGTACTGCGCTATTCGCAGTGGAAACAACAAGATTACACCGCTCGTTTAGCGCACACGCCCCAAGAACTAGAACAGTTTCTTCTTCCGCTAAGTGAAGCTGGAGTAGATGTTTTTCATTGTTCTCAGCGCCGCTATTGGGAAAACGAATTTGAAGGCAGTGATTTAAACCTTGCAGGCTGGACGAAAAAATTAACTGGCAAGCCCACCATAACGGTAGGGTCAGTTGGGCTCAATGACGACTTCTTCGGCGCATTCAAAGGGCAAGATTCCAGCACTCGCTCAGTCGATGATTTACTTGAACGTTTAGACGCTGGCGAATTTGATCTGGTTGCTGTAGGAAGAGCGCTACTACAAGATCCGAACTGGGCAAACAAAATAAAAGAAAACCGCACCAACGAACTAGAGCAATACTCTGGTAAAGCGTTAGCAACGCTGTCTTAAGCCCTATTAAATTAAGCACTAGCGCGGCAAAGTTGCGCTAGTGCCTCTCCCAAAAGGACTCAAAGTCTGATTTGCTGAGCGGTTTTGCAATGAAATAACCCTGCGCATAATCACAGCCCATGCTTTTTAGAATATCGTATTGTTCTTGTGTCTCGACACCTTCCGCTACTACCTTTATTCCGAGTCTATTCGCCATCACAATAATGGCTTCGCACAGCACCTTATCATTGCTAACGTCAGTCATCGACTTCACAAAGCTCCTGTCAATCTTGATAAAGTCTGTAGGAAAGCGCTTTAAATAAGAAATAGAGCTGTAACCTGTACCAAAATCATCCAACGCGATATCAACGCCTGCTTGCCTAAACTGGAAAAGCTTCTTGGACACCATCTCATTGGCTTCCATTAATAAGTTTTCCGTGACTTCAAGAAGTATAGAACGCGCAGAGATCTTCTGGTCTAAAAGCAGGTTTAACCATTGAGTTATATTAGATTCTAAATTGAAGTAGTGGCTAGGTGACGTATTAATACTCACCTGCAGCTCTTGACGGTTTTGGGCTTTCCATTGTTTGATATTGGCACAGACTTCATTAAATACCCAATTACTGATATCAATGATGAGTCCAGATTCTTCCGCAAGTGGAATAAATTCATCTGGTGTAATTCTCCCCTTCGTGGGATGCTGCCATCGAAGTAACGCTTCAGCTTTCATCACTTTCTGGCTGCTGAAACATGCAATTGGCTGGTACTCAATAAACAATTCTTTGTTCTTAACTGCATAGCGCAAATCATTCAACAAGGTCATTCTCTTGATTGCTGCAGTTTGCATGTCGTGGCCGTGAGTGTCGTTGATACGTTTAAAAAAATCGATATCGAGCATCACCACTGACAGCGAAAGCTTGTAGCGGTAACTATCCGCTATTGCTTGTTGGAAAATTCAAATATTGCTCTTTAGTCTAGAAATATGCGTTAACGCTCCCCCATTAAACTCTTTAGAACTATTTTGCCACGGCGGAAATAACGCTTTTGCTGTTTTAAACGTAGCGTATAAAACGCTATTTTTTTATAACCAAGTAGATGCCACCCAACGTAGCTATTGAAGCAACCAGGATCTGCATTGTGAGTGGCTCACCAAGCGCTATCCAACCCATAAGTGATGCTATGACAGGCACGCTCAGTTGCACTGTCGCGGCGGTGGTTGATTTGATAAGGGGAAGCGCGCTGTACCAAATAGCGTATCCGCAACCCGATGCAAACACCCCTGATGCAAGCGCGTAATAAACACCCTCGCTATCTAAGACAAAATTATCTGCGCCCACGAAGCAAACCACACCAACCAAAGGAACACAGAAAAACGCGGCATAGACAAAATTACCCGATGTAGATAAAAGGGCTGAGCTACTTTTTTTACCCAAAAGCGAATAGACGCCCCAAGCCATACCCGCCAAAACCATAACCGCGCCAGCTAAAAGAGGCGGTGCTGCCGCGCTAGGCAACAGTAAGATAACAAGGCCTAAAAATGCCAACACAAACCCCAACCACTGCCATTTTTTAAATCGCTCGCCATTGAACAACCCTACGGAAATCATAGTGAGTTGCACGGCACCAAATAATAAAAGTGCCCCCGTTCCCGTGGACATTGAAATATAGGCATATGAAAAGCAGATAGCGTAAACGAACAACGAAATGCCACCGAGTACGCTGGCGTTGGTTTTTAGGCCATGAAAAAGGCCTTGAGAAGGCACGCTCTCACTTTTGCGACGTAGGAAATAAGAAGACAAAAGTAACAACGCTATCGCCCCGCTCGCTAAGCGTAAGATAGTAAAACTAGCAGGGTCTATATCGGTGTTAGCAAGAGCCATGCGGCAAAGTAGCGAATTAGCAGCAAATGCAATCATGGCAATAGCGACCAATACAAAGGTTTTCAACAAACCGAATCTCCCTAGTTTTAAACGCAAAAATGCTTAGCAGTACACTAACTTATCCCGTAATGCATCGAAAAGTAAATGCTTAAACGCAAGAGACAATATTTTACAACGACGTAGACAGGTCAAACTGCCTAAAACGAAAAAGAGGACCGAAAGGTCCTCTTTACATTGGTTATTACTTGATGAGAGTTTTAAAGCGATAAGCCTAAGCGCTCAGCCACTTCAATATAGGTCTCGACTACAGAGCCCAAACCTTGTCTAAAGCGGTCTTTGTCCATCTTTTTACGGGTTTCTTTATCCCACAAGCGACAGCCATCTGGTGTGAACTCATCACCTAGTACGATATTGCCATCTTTGTCGACACCAAACTCTAGTTTATAGTCTACAAGCAACATACCCGCGTCATCAAAGAGTGCTTTCAAAACACTGTTAACCTTGAAGGTCAATGCTTTCATTTCAGCAATTTGCGCTTCGGTTGCCCAACCAAATGATAAAATATGGTAGTCATTTACCATTGGGTCGTGAAGTGCATCATTCTTTAAGAAAAACTCGAAAATAGGTGGGTTAAGCTCTTTGCCCTCTTCCACACCCAGTCTGCGAACTAAAGAGCCAGCAGACAAGTTTCTCACCACACACTCAACAGGGATCATGTCGAGCTTCTTAACCAAAGACTCAGTGTCAGAAACCAGCGCCTCAACTTGCGTTGCAATGCCTGCTTCTTCAAGCTTTGTCATAATAAAGTGATTAAACTTGTTGTTTACTTCACCTTTGCGTTCTAGCTGTTCAATCTTCTCACCATCAAACGCCGAAGTGTCGTTTCTAAAGTGAAGAATAAGTTTATCGCTATCATCAGTGTAATAAACAGTTTTTGCTTTACCGCGGTAAAGCTCGTCGCGTTTTTCCATTCTCAGTCTCAGTTATATATCAAGGTTATCTTCTGACATGACCTCAGCAAATGCACTGTAAAGGTCGGAAACCTGATTTGCTTCAAACGGTACACTTTCATTATTCATGAAGGTAACTGACGTGCGATCCGCACCCGCTCTTGCAACTTTCAAACGATAGTCACCTTTCTTTAGCAACTCTTTATCGCTTGAGAATAAACCATCCCACCAACTACCTTGATCACCATTGTAAGTGACAAATAATAGGCCGTTTGATTTATCTAAATCTTTAACGTCAAAACCAAGCTTACGCAGTACTAACAGCATTCTTGGCCACGCTACATCATACTTAGCTTCTACGATATACGCCGCATCACCATCGGCATTAAAGCCCATCTCGGTATTGATACCCTGACGGATACGAGCAATTCTTCGTGTCTCTGCTAGCTGAATTTGGTACTCATAGTGACCAACAACTTGGTTCAACACCTCAACTTCTTCGCGACGTTCTTCCATTGAAGAGACTTCTGCAACCACGTCGTTGCCCAATGTTTGCATATAGTCCTTTAATTCAACAGTAAGCGCAGCACTACGGCCGTGAGGTTTAACGTCTAAGCTGAATTCAAAACGTCGACCGATTTCGCTTTCTTCATCTATAAAGCTATACCAAGGACCTTCGACTTCTCTAGTTATCACCATCCAGTCAGTAACCAGCACTTTCTCTTCTGGACTAAAGCTATCTACACCAATACCTTGTTCATCTAAGAAACTTAAAAGCGAGTTCCAAATTGCTTGGCTTAGCGGCTGACTATCGTCAACCTGGTCAAACCAAATGGTTGCTGAACTCTTACCTTCCTCAATGTGAGAACCCGTAACTAACGGTAAAACTAATGCTGGCGAGCGAACCATCAACGACTTGCCCACCAAATTTGAATCGGCCTCTTGACCTAACTCAGGTAATACAAAATCACGAGAAAAAGCAGGTGCATCTAAGTCAGAAGGTACTTTTAGCGATTCTTGTTCTTTAGTTTTTAAGTATTCGTAGCTGCCAGACGCGGTCTTTCTATCTATTTGGCTTGAACAACCTGCAAGTGCAACCATCGCTACTGAACTTGCTATAGCCAGCGTTCTTTTCATCTGTGTTCCTTATTAACCAGAAATCAATGCGTATTTTTTTAGTAGTTCTTCGATACGTTTTTGGCTTGATAGTTCCGGTAAAACCATAGGTAATCGCATAACTGCGCTTTCCATCATGCCCATTTTATACAATGCCCACTTCGGCATTACAGGATTTGGTTCAATAAATAGTTCGCTGTGAAGTAATTTAATGGTTTCATCGATATCGCGACATTTATCAAAATTATTTTCTAGCGCAGCTTCACACATTTGTGCGATTGCTTTAGGCACTATGTTAGCCGTTACGGAGATAACGCCATGACCGCCTTCACACATAAACTCGCAGCTTGAACCGTCATCGCCGCTAAGTAAAACGAAGTCATCGGGAACCAAAGGCTGAGTAGCCTTAAGGCGTGCAATATTGCCAGTCGCGTCTTTAAGACCAACGATATTTTTGTGCGTTGCTAATTTAGCCACCGTTTCAGGCAGCATGTCGGCTACGGTGCGGCCTGGCACATTGTAAAGAATAACAGGTAAGTCACTAGCGTCTGCAATTGCATTAAAGTGCGCGACCATACCCGCCTGTTGAGGCTTATTGTAATAAGGTACTACGCTTAGGAAACCGTCTATACCTGTAGAGCCTAATTGCTCTGTAAGAAAAATAGCCTCTGCCGTAGAGTTTGCGCCACTGCCGGCAATAACCGGAATTGCTCCTGATGCCATAGCAACGGTTTCTTTAACCACATTGATGTGTTCATCAAAAGGTAGCGTTGCTGACTCACCAGTAGTTCCAACCGACACTATACCGTGGGTGCCCTGCTCTACATGAAACTTCACAAGTTTCTCTAAAGACTTGTAATCAATATCGCCGTTTTCGAACATCGGCGTGACGAGTGCTACGTAACTACCAGTAAACATAATCTCTCCGAAAAATGTGAGCGCACATGGTAAATATGTCGGTGCTTAAACACAAGTAATAGCGCAAGTAAAATGACAAGAATTTGACAATATCTTATTCAAAGGCAAGAAAAAGGCGCTGACTTATAAAAAAACTCTGTGCTAACATCCCGACATTATTAACATTGAAGTGAAGTAGATGTCGAAACACCAACTTATCGTCACCATCTTGGGGACAGACAAAAGTGGCATTTTAAGCGAAATTGCAACGACGGTATCAGAAGCTCAGTGCAATATTCTAGATAGCAGGCAAGCCATTTACGGCAAAGAGTTCTCGTTGACCATGATCATAGAAGGAACGCAAAGCGCTATCACAAAAGCTGAATGTATTTTACCTTCGCTATTTCAGCGTCTTGACCTGCTTTCTATGATGAAGCGCACTAGCCATCACGAAAAGCAAAACCTTGCCCATCTTTTTAATGTCGAGTTTAGTGGCGAAGATGCAGCTGGCTTGATTAAAGCGGTGACCGGCTTTTTTGCCGAGCGTCATGCAATGATAAGTGCATTTAGACAACGCACATTTAAAGACAAGACATCGGGTAAAGACAACATGCGCTGCAAATTTGTTGTTTCTCTTCCCTCTAATGAAAATGTAGACGCACTAGAATCTGATCTAATGTCCCTGTTCACTTCGTTAAATGTGACAGGCAAAGTTGTAGACAAACAAAAAAAGGATCCCAATGAAAACGTTACAAGCTGGTGATAAAGCCCCACAATTCTCATTGCAGAACCAAAATGATGAAACCGTATCTTTAGCTGATTTCGCAGGTAAAAAAGTACTGGTTTATTTTTACCCTAAAGCGATGACGCCTGGTTGCACAGTACAAGCCCAGGGCTTACGCGACGTAAACGAAGAACTAACGGCGAAAAATGTGGTTGTGCTAGGAATTAGCCCAGATGCAGTTAAACGCCTGCCTAAATTCATCGAAAAGGAAAACCTAAACTTTACGTTGCTTTCTGATGAAGACCACGCCGTTGCCGACGCTTTTGGTGTGTGGGGACCTAAAAAGTTTATGGGTAAAGAGTATGATGGCATTCATCGCCAAACATTCCTCGTGGATGAAAACGGTGTTATTGAGCACGTTTTCAACAAGTTCAAAACAAAAGAACACCACACCGTAGTACTTGATTATCTAAACAGCTAAACCGGTATAGAATTTAAAAAGCCCCGATAACATTATGTTTTCGGGGCTTTTTTATACTTGTTCAATTCGTATCAGTGTTTACCTATAACGCCTATTTGAATCAGTACTCGTTTTGAATCTCGTACTGGATGGCGCTGACTGGTTCGCCAAATGGGAATAACTACTTTGCCTCTTCGGGTACAATAACGGGGTTACTAGACCACGCTGTAATTACCGCCTTCACGAGGGTAGCGAGAGGAATAGCGAAAAATACGCCCCAGAAACCCCAAAGACCTCCAAACACTAATACTGCAACGATTATATAAAGCGGATGCAAGCTAACCGCCTCCGAGAATAGCAGCGGTACCAACAAGTTACCGTCTAACGCCTGAATAATGCCGTACGCTATCATTAAATACCAAAATTCTGGTGAAATACCCCACTGAAACATAGCGACAACGGCCACGGGTATAGTAACCACTGCTGCACCGATGTACGGAATAAGTACTGAAAATCCCACCAATACGCCAAGCAAAATAGCATAACGTAAGTCCATCAATACAAACGTTACGCAGCTCACCGCGCCCACAATTATAATCTCGATCACTTTGCCGCGAATATAGTTGGCAATTTGAGAGTTCATTTCGTGACCAACTTGCGTAATTAAGCGTCGCTCCTTAGGCAGCAAGCGAGATATGCTGTCTAAAAAGAAAAGCTTATCTTTTAGCATGAAAAACACCATAAGCGGTACGAGGATCACGTAAACGAGCAACGCAGCTAAGTTGGCGATATTACTAAACGAAGCAGAAATAAGGGTTTCGCCCACCTCAACCAATTTGTCATTTAAACCTTCCATCATTTGATGGATTTGATATACCTGAACGTAATCTGGATATTTGTCCGGAAGCGTTAATATCCATTCTTGTGCTTTCTGCCATATTAGCGGCGTTTCTTGAATCAAGTTAACGCTTTGCTTTGATATAATTGGAACAAGGCCAATTAAGGTTAATATGGTTATAGTGATAAAGCCGAGCATTACAACGACGCAGGCGAGCGTTCTACTTACACCGACATTTACCAAGCGACAGACTGGCCAATCGAGTAAATACGCAATCACTGCTGCAACCAACACAGGCATAATTAGCCCGCCCCACAATAGCAACACTGCCGTGGTCAAAAGGATCAAGATAAGCAACATTGCTGCATCAGGATCAGAAAATTTGCGTCGGTACCAACGACCAAAAACGCTAATCATATAAACGCCTAGAAATTACTAAGAATAGGACACGCATCATAGTTGATAGCGCTAGCACTTAGCAATAAGTAGCACTTAAGAATCTTTCAAAATCAAACTGGTATGATGTTTTTACAGTATAAGCATTAGTGTGTAGAGTGGTTGTTACAACAGTAAAAGAATAAACTGGATGCGTTCGTGTCGCATTGGTATAACTGACGTGTCATAAACGAGATGGCATAGGCGATATTGCCTTGTGTCTTCGAAAATGATGCATATAAGAAAAAAATAAAATTTGAAACTGTTTAGCAACTTAGCGCTCTAAGGATTAAGCAGTATTAACCGTATACAATGATTGTAGGTTCATGAGAAAAAAGTTTTCAGCATCTTTGGTTGCCCTTTCCTTCGTGCTCACATCGAGCCTAACGGCTGTTGCACAAGATGCCAATTACAGCAATAAAAATGCGTTACCTGAAATAGGTGTTGTTGCGTCAGACGCCATATCGCTTGATAAGGAGATGATCGTAGGCGATGCCGTAATGCGGCAAATGCGCGGTCAAAGTCCTGTAATCTCAGATCCGGTGCTGGATGAATATTTACAGGATGTTGGCAACCGATTGGTTGTCCATGCTGACAACGCCAAATTTCCTTTTGAATTTTTCTGGGTAAATAATGATGCCATTAACGCGTTTGCGTTTTTTGGCGGTCACATTGGTGTTCACACAGGTTTAATGCGTCGTGCTGAAAATGAAAGTGAACTGGCTTCGGTGCTAGCGCACGAAATTTCTCACGTGACTCAACGCCACATAGCACGACGTATGCAGGCGCAGCAGCGCTCATCTCCCCTAGCCTTGGCGTCACTTATTGGCGGGGTGCTAATTGCTATGGCCAACCCAGAAGCGGGTATTGCGGCCATGCAGGCAGGAACCGCAGCCTCTGCACAATTGCAAATCGACTATACCCGTTCAAATGAACAAGAAGCCGATAGAATTGGTATCGCAATGCTTGCTCGTGCGGGCTTCGATCCGAGTGCGGCTGCTTCATTCTTTTCTACCATGGCGGAAGAGTACCGCATGGTTTCTCGTCCACCCGCAAGGCTGCTCACTCACCCTTTAACCGAAACCCGTATTGCTGATGCGAGAAATCGCGCTGGTGACTACCCTAGACGCTACTTACCCATTAACAAGCAATTCGAGTTGGCTAAAGCACGCATAAAGGCACGCTACTCGTTTAAAGCTGATTACGCTGTAGAATATTTCGAAGCGGCCGTGGCTCAAGACGTACAGCGCAGTAAAGAAGCGTCATTATATGGTTTAGCGCTTGCTTATATGCGCGCCGAAAAAATCGAAAAAGCCAAAGACATTATGGATGAGTTAATAGCAAAAGATAGAGGAAACCTCTTTTATCTCGACGCTATGACAGATATCTATATTTCGCAAGGTGAGCCTTTAAAAGCCGTTGAAATGCTAAGACCCCACGTTACGCATAACCCTAGAAATCAAGTATTGGCACTAAACCAGGCCAATGCTTACATAAGCGCAAACAAATATGAAGAAGCGGTGTCTCTACTTAAGGATTTCCTGCTGGTTAAAAAAGATTATCAACTGGCACATCAGTTGATGAGTGAGGCGTATCAAAAGTCGAAACGTTTCTCGCAAATGCATCAGAGCAAAGCGGAAGTATATGCATTGTATGGTGCTTATAACCGCGCGGTTGACGAACTTCAATATGCGTATAATTTCGCAGGCGATGATCACCTTGAAAAACAAAGAATCAGAGCGAGAATAAAACAATTTCGCGACCAAGAAGAGCGTTTACAACGACTCTAGACCATCGCACTTCCCTGCTATTCGTCAGCGCCTTTCAATTCAGCTAGGCGCTGACGCAGATGCGCTGCCGTAATTTCTCCCATTATCGTATCTTTTATTTTCCCATCAGGTCCAAGAATAAAGGTCGCTGGCAAATAAGGGGGTTTTTGCATGGGCAGTTTAGTGTCTGGCGAACTTACAATAACAGGCAATTCAATATCAAACTTCTTAGCCATGGCTTTGAGTTCAGGCTTCGTTTTAAGGTCGTAGTTAATAGCAAAAAGACGGGTATCGTCAGGTAGCGACTGATTAAATGTGACGAGCTCAGGCATTTCTCGTAGACATGGTGCACACCATGGCGCAAAGTAATTTACCACAACCCACTTCCCCTCAAGATCTTGCCAAAGGTAAGCAGTTCCATCTAATGTTTCAAAGTCATGTTGAAGACGCTGATACGTATATGCACCGGCAAACGCAACAAGCGCTAACAGCACTAGAAAGAGTATAGGCTTTATTTTTCCTGCATTGCTTTTTAGCTGTGACAACAACATATAACCTTCTAATTTTGACTATTTTTTCATAGTGCCAGATTCTAACTTCGCGCACTAACATAAATTCAACCACGCTTTTTAAACACCGCTTTCCAGAAACGATGCTGTAAATAAAGAATAGTACGAATTTATTACCCGTTATCGGTAAACTGCTTGATATTCTATGGCAAAAACGCAATAGTTCGCGCCAATCCATATAATCATGAACAAGAGTATTTATGACAGACATTACCATTATTCACAATCCTCGCTGTTCAAAGAGCAGACAAACCCTAGCACTACTTGAAGAGCAAGGTGTAGCGCCTGTTATTGTTGAGTACCTAAAGCACCCTCTTGACGCAAAAGAACTGAAAGAGATATTTAAAAAACTTAACCTTGGATCGGTTAGAGATATGATGCGTACTAAAGAAGCAGAATATAAAGATGCTAACTTAGGTGATAGCGCACTGTCTGATAATGCGCTTTTTGAAGCTATGGCTCACACGCCTAAGTTGATAGAGCGTCCCATTGTTATAAATGGCGAGAAAGCCAGAATTGGTCGTCCGCCAGAATCTGTCTTGGAAATTGTATAGTGCAACCTGTTCTCGTACTTTATTACAGCCGCAACGGCAGCACAAAGCGATTAGCTGATGCCATCGCCCAAGGAGTATCGTCATTAGATGTTCCTGTGATAGTACGTACAGTCAAGAGTATCAGCGATGCAGCTAATGACGCGGCATCTAGTGCTGTACCCGAGGTTTCCCTTCAGGAACTCGAACAGTGCAGTGCCCTGGCGTTAGGTAGCCCTACGCGTTTCGGCAATATGGCAGCGCCAGTAAAACACTTTTTGGATTCTACAAGCAGTCAATGGTTAAAAGGCGCGTTGATTGACAAGCCTGCGTGTGTATTTACATCTTCTTCTTCCATGCACGGCGGCCAGGAATCCACATTACTTTCCATGATGGTTCCGCTTATCCATCACGGCATGGTGATTTGCGGGCTACCTTACAGTGAGCCTGCGCTACACAACACCACAATGGGTGGCAGCCCTTACGGTGTAACACACGTCGCTCATCACAGTTTGAGTGCACCAGAGCAATTGAGTGCAGATGAAAAAGCGCTATGCATTGCTCAGGGTAAGCGACTTGCAATGTTCGCTAAAAAGCTAGCTGACAACGCCTAACAGTTGCGTTATTTGGCGCATAAAACGTAGACCTTATAAAGAACATTAAAAAACAAATTGTTTCGGAGACATTACCATGGCACCAGATACGCGTTTTTATCGCTATCTCGCACTTATAAGCCACACCGGGTTAATCGTATGGATAACACTGTGGCAATTTACTTTTACTAAAGAGCATACTTACTCTCCTTTGTTTATTGCCTTGTTTTATATTTTACCTTTATTGTTACCTTACTGGGGTATATTAAAAGGCAAGCCATATACTCACGCATGGGCCAATTTTGTCGTTTTGTTTTACCTCATTCACGGATGCACTGTGGCATACGCTGTACCTGATGAACGTTGGTATGCAGTGGTAGAGATTATTCTATGCACGGGTATGTTTGTCGGCTGTAGTGCGTTTGCTAGAAAACGTGGTCGTGAATTGGGTTTGGGCCTTAAAAAGCTTAAAGAAGAGATGCAAGAAGAAAAAGCACGCTTTGAGCAAGGTCAACAATGATCATGTAATACACAGCGAAAACACATGCTGCCAAGGGGTTAATATGACACGCCATTTGCCTGAACTTACATTAGTAATCGCATCGTTATCGTTACTTGCAGCATGTGGAGGCTCTGGTTCAGGCGATAGTTCAGCCCCAAGCATTCCTTCCATTCCTCCAACCATTAGCATTTCAGGCCCTACAAACGCCGTTGTAGGCGATGCGGTCGACTTTGCTGTCGCCTCGCCTACTGGCCACGCTATTGTAGATATCGATTGGCAAGTCTCAGGCGTATCACAGCAGCCTCTCAGTGCTCACACGCAGGCTATCGGCTTTGATGTTACATCTTCAGGTAGCTTCGATATCGCCGTAAACGTTAGCTTAGAAAATGGCACAACGCTTACAGACACCATAACGTTACAAACGAACGAAAGTACCGCGCCGCTAGCCGCATTACGATTGGGTCATGAGGCATCCGAAGGCGGCAGAGTTTCTCTTCGCGTTGACACCGTTAACTCGCAAGGGTTAACAATCTCAAATATCACGTGGCAACAAACGTCTGGACCAATCGTCAATAACTTCAACTTTGATGAAGGCGATTATTCTCATTCGATATATTTTCAAGCGCCTCGAGTCAGCAACGACACAATCATTGAAATAGAAAGTACCGTTACACTCTTAAATGGCGAGGTGTTAACCGATAGCGCGCAAGTTCTAGTGAAAAACATCGACATTAACAATAGCGGCTTTTTTGTAGATGACGAGACAAGTATTCCCGAAACGGTAAGCGCGCATATGCAGCCCTATAGCGCCGACAGCCCTTACGCGTCGGCACTTATTGATTGTGTTTATAACAATCAGGTTTCAAACAGCTGTACGTTCTCTCAGCTACCACTGATTGGCCAAGTCACCGAAAGCCCCACTATCGATGATATTTTAGATAGAACATACGTCTCGCATCCGTGGATGGGCGATGCATTTAGAACGTATTTAGAAACTTCAGCAACCCGTGATGACATGCTTAAGTTACTACGCGCAACTAACGCGATTGTGATTTCTTACGATATCCGCCCGTCATTTTATTGGGTTGCCACTGGTGCCATTTACTTAGATGCCAACAACTTTTGGCGCACACCGCAAGAGCGAGACACGCTAAATACTCGCCCAGATTATAGAAGTGGTTTTGGTAGTGAGCTCGATTTTACGACGTCATGGCGCTACGTGAAAAACGGGGCCTATTATTTTCCTAATATCAGCACAGCGAACGTAGCAGATAGACTTCCACGTGACGTGAGCGACGTAGAAGCAGCATTAACCTATTTGCTATACCACGAGCTAGCTCACGCCAATGACTTTTTCGACTACACCGAATGGCAACAACTCAGCAATAGCGCGAGCCCACTGTCGTCTTATGATGACAGCTCTCCCATTTCTACGGGGCTAACAACTTCATTGCCTCTTACGTCGTCACAACTCCATGCTTTGGCCGAAGTTCGATACGGCGGCGCAACCGCTTCAAGCGCGCAGCGAAATTATACCGCGCTACAAGTGGCAAATTGGTTTGAGGATGATGGTGCGGTTGCTTTCTACTCTTACTTTACGGAACGAGAAGATCTCGCCATGTTATTCGAGCGCTTCATGATGCTTTACCGGCTTGAGGCAGAAGCGGATGTAGGCGTATTTACAAGAGAGACACTGGAAGACGGCAGTTTCATTCCCACTTGGGCTCAGAGAAACCGTGTTAATGATGATAACGTTACTATGCGCGTAGATTACGTATTAAGTAGAATTTTACCCGAACTCGATGTACCTGCTATTCAAGCGTCACTTCCAAGCCCTTATCTGCTTCCGAACGATATTACCTGGCGGGACTCTGCGTCTAGTACAAATCCAAACGTACAGTCTGCGAGCGATAAGTTAATGCTACAGAACGGCGGAAACAATTCGGTTACTTCCGATGGAACTCTAATGACGGTAGCAGAAGAATTTAGCACCACATCAAGCGCTCATAGTTTAAGAAAAGAACAATAAACGGCAACACAGCAGCGCTTTGACTAACGCAGGTTAAACTCGCGCTTTAGCTAACTTAGGTTAAGCTCGCGCTTAGACTATCTTAGGTTAAGCTCGCGCTTTGGCTATCTTAGGTTAAGCTCGCGCTTAACCATGCCCACCGATAAGCGTTTTTGTTCTTGGAGTGAGCGTGTGTCTAAACGAGCTAATAGTGACATGAGGCTTTTTAGGTCTCGTTCACTATGGTGCAAAAGAAACTGTAGTGCTTGGTTTGATAGCTTTAATCCACGTTCCGCTGCACGTAAGCGCACGGCTTCTTCACGACCATTGTCATCCAGTTGGTTTACGTGATAAATAACCCCCCACGCCAAGCGAGAACGTAAGTCAGGTAAAACAAAAGCCGGGTTAGATGGGCCTAGGTGACTAGAACAAAGTACCATGGTTTGTTTAGTCTCAATCACTCGGTTTAACAAATCGAATAACGCTTCTTCCCAACGTAAATCGCCCGCTATCGCGTGAATGTTGTCTAATGCGATTAACGAAAGATTCTCTAGGCCTTCAAAAATATCGAGCGACCACGCTTCGTAATTATTAAGATTTAAATAAAGGTGACTAACCGATTTTTCGGCTAGTTGATGACAAGTGGCAAACAATAAGTGACTTTTACCGATAGCGGTACTGCCTAGTAAAGTAAGCAAAGGCAGCTGAAGCGATGCTAAAGGCCCCAATTCAGGAGCCTCGCGCCAGTGTGGCAGCGCATCTGCAATCTGCTTAAGGACTGAAACTACTTCTTCGTTACCCGTATTGACAAAACTATCGAAGTTTTCGTCAACAGGTAGCGTGACAGGCAAAGGCAGCTGCATGCTAAATTAATTGCTCCAATAGAAACTGTGTCCTTTCACGGTTTGTCCGTACGAATCGGTTACGGGGCGTAATTTGCTTTCTAGTTTAATACTGTTAAGTAAATCGTCCACCGTTCCAATTAATGTAAGTGAGTACGTGGCAACAGAACCAGATTGCTCTACTAGTGTAGCGTTTTCAATCACACTTAAACTATTTAAATAGTCAGTAGCGCTGGCGTAACTTTTTACCGAGCCAATATTGGCAATCGATACCTTGATAACTTCTCGCTCAGACGCTTCGATTCCTACGATGGCATAAAGCGACGATAAGTAATTTGAGTAGGCATCGATTAACTGATTGCCAAGAGCTTCGGGCGAATCACCGTATATGCTGCCATAGCTAACCTTACCGCCACCAACGAACACCCAGTCTAGTGCATAGTCACCTTCATCGGCACGCTTCGCATAGTTGGCAAACTCGTTCATGGTGAACGGCATCGTTGTGCTCTCTTCCTGCGCCAGCTCCTTCGCCGAGGTTCCGTCAGCATTATTTAAGTTTTGGTTTGTAGCGTCATAACCGTCATTTAACTGAGCATCAACACCGTTATTCATCGCACCAGACTCAACGTTATCTGAAAAAGTGCGCTGTGCGTCCGTATTATCTACACGCGGATTTCGCTCATCGAAACTTTGTTCATCAGTTTGTGCTCTAAACTGTGCTTCTTCATCTAGCACGCTATCAAGAGACTCTACTGTGCCAGAAGGCACAACGTTTTCCGGCAAATCAGGAATTGCACTCGCGTCGTTACGATAAACTCTGGCACCAATAATGTTGTCGACGCTATAGCGTGTAGATGCTTTGCGCAAAGGCTCAACAAATCGTCCCCACACATCATAGGTAGAAATATTTACATTGTCGGTAAGGTCCATTAAAGGCAAGCTTAATGGTACGCCTCGTTCTTTCGCTGTTTGTTTGAGCGTATGTTGTAATTCTGTATTGAGAGATTCATCTAAGATGACGCGAGTTTCGTTTTCGTCTTCCTGCGCAAGCCACACTATCGTTTCAGGGCGTCTATCACCCCAGAGCGGTAGCATTTCACGCTGAAGAAGTTCATTGAGTTTTGCTTGATCGAACTCCGCAACGTAATACGTTCTACCTTTGTCAAAAGCAAATCGATAGGAACGAAGCAGCGATTGAGGCGACGATAACGCTGCTCTAACACCGGCATTATCGAGCACGCTTGTGCTGCCCGACATCTTCACAAAAACCTGCCTTAATGCTTTTTTAAGCGCGTTTTGTTGGGTACGCTGAGTTTGATCTTCAACTTGAATCTGCGCTTCGTTGACCACAACGCGTTGAGCCGCATTTATAAAGGGGGCGTAAGTCAGCGCAGCAAGAAATGAAATGCCCAGAATGCCTTTCAAGCTAACTCTCGTTAAATTAGTTCCATTGGTGTTACGCTTTACTGCCGTTAACATTGACACTCCATACTCTCTTAAAATCAATTCCTTACCTATCGAATCGTCAGTTAATCTCGTTTACCTTTATACGGTATACTTGGACTAACCTGCGCGCAATTCACTCTACTTTTTAGAGCGAGACATTTTATCAAGCAAGATGTTCACCAAAAGATAGCGTTCTATTGTCTTTTATATTGGGTTTAATTTCACCCCTAAAATAAAAAAGATCAAAAAGCGCATAAAATAGCCTTCACAAATTGGACTTGTGACGACTTGCTGGTAGAATCCGCGGTTTTCTACCTCTTAGTTTCAGGGCCCAACCGTGAGCGAAAATAAAACCTCTTTAAGTTACAAAGATGCAGGCGTAGATATCGATGCAGGTAATCAACTTGTTGAACGCATTAAATCTGTTACCAAGAAAACCCATAGACCAGAAGTAAAAGGTAATCTGGGTGGTTTTGGTGCACTTTGTGAACTGCCTACTAAATATAAAAAGCCGCTACTTGTTTCAGGTACTGACGGCGTGGGTACAAAACTAAGAGTTGCTATGGATGCTAACCGTCATGACGGTGTTGGTATCGACTTAGTAGCAATGTGCGTAAACGACCTAATTGTGCAAGGTGCTGAGCCCCTATTCTTTCTAGATTACTACGCAACTGGCAAGCTTGACGTTGATGTAGCCGCGTCGGTTGTTACCGGCATTGGCGCCGGCTGTGAGCAAGCAGGTTGTGCATTAATTGGTGGTGAAACAGCCGAAATGCCTGGAATGTATCACGATGGCGACTACGATATTGCAGGCTTCTGCGTAGGCGTGGTTGAAGCTGATAAGGTTATTGACGGCACTAACGTTAAACCAGGTCAAAAACTAATTGCACTTGGTTCATCGGGCCCTCACTCAAACGGTTACTCATTAGTTAGGAAGATTATTGAAGTTAGTGGTGCAGATGTAAACGTCGATCTAAACGGCAAGCCTATCATCGACCAACTTCTTGAGCCTACTCGCATCTATGTTAAATCGGTATTGGCATTGCTTGAAGAAGTGCAAGTAAGCGCTATTTCTCACATCACGGGCGGTGGTTTTTGGGAGAACATCCCTCGCGTATTACCTGAAGATGCGAAAGTGGTTATTGACGAAAGCACCTGGGAATGGCCTGCAATCTTCTCTTGGTTACAAGAAAACGGTAACGTGACTCGCCACGAAATGTACCGCACGTTTAACTGTGGTGTTGGCCTTGTAATCGTTGTTGACGAAAGCGATACCGATGCTGCGCTGAACATTCTTAAACAACACGGTGAAAATGCTTGGGTTATTGGTGATATCGCAGCAAAAGATGGCGAAGAGCAAGTAGAGATCAACGCGTGAGTAACAGTGTAACCAAACTATGCGTACTTATTTCAGGTAATGGCAGCAATTTACAAGCCATTATCGATGAAATAAAAGCAGGCCGTCTGAATGCAGAAATCAGCGGCGTGATCAGTAATCGCCCTACTGCTTATGGTCTGGAACGCGCTAAAGAAGCCGGGATCAATGCGGTTTGCTTAGATCATACAGGCTTCGATTCACGAGAGTCTTATGACGGGGCGCTCAAAGCACAAATTGAGGCTTTTGGCGCAGACTGTGTTGTTCTTGCGGGCTTTATGCGTATCTTAACACCGGAGTTCGTCGACAGCTTTGCTGGAAAATTAGTGAACATTCATCCATCTTTGTTGCCGAAGTACAAAGGTTTGAATACGCATCAGCGAGCTATCGACAATGGAGACAAGGAGCACGGTGTTAGCGTGCACTTTGTTACACCTGAGCTCGACGGCGGCCCTGTTATCATTCAAAGCCGCGTACCTGTGTTTGAAGACGACACAGCAAGCGACCTGGCCGAGCGTGTTCAAGAACAAGAACGTCGTATCTATCCGCTTGTGCTATCTTGGTTTAGTGCAGGCCGATTATCGATGCGAAACAATAAGGCAGTTTTAGATGAGCAAGAATTACCAGAATCTGGTTATGCAAGCGACTAAGCCTTTTGCTTTAGGCGCACTGTTAGCAGCATCGCTTTCAGTGGCCGCGCAAGCAAACCCTAGTACAGAAAGTACGGATAGTGCAGAGCTACCGCTTCAGCCCTACAAGGCAACCTATACCGCTTACAAATGGGGTGACGACGTAGGCGAAGCGAATATTGAGCTCTCGAAATTAGGTGACCAACAGTATTCTCTAATTTACACGTCAAAAGTGTCTAAGTTTTTCTTGTCTGACAAACGCAGTGAACATTCTATTTTTACTGTTAATGATAATACCGTCGTACCCTCTGAGTACTACTATAATCGTTCTGGCACAGGACCTGATAAAGAGCTTAAGGTAACGTTTAGTCATCAGGGACAAGGCAAAATTGCAGTCGAGAATGGCGAAACATTTGATTGGAACGGTGAATTTGATAATCAAATTTATCGTATTGACCTTGCAAAGCAGTTAGCGGAAGGTAAGACATCTTTAGAATACCACTTCGTAAATTATCGTGGCGAACTTCGTCACTACGGCGTTCAAGTGGTGGATGAAGAGGTATTGTCTTTACCTTTCGGTAAAATTGAAACTGTAAAAGTTAAGCTTATTCGCGACTCAAATAAGCGTGAGACGTTTGCTTGGTTTGCGCCATCACTTAACTACACGTTAGTTCGTCTGCAACAGTTCAAAGAAGGCGATGAACAGGGCGATATCAAACTGAAATCGTTTGAGACGCAGTAAAGCGTAAAGATAAACCGTTTTTTGTCTCAACAACTTTTTCACAATTGTTGAATAAAGCACGTTATGAACTAGCATTCAGACGTGCTTTTTTATTTACACTGTTGCTGTCTTATCCTCACGTAACCTCTTCTCGTTTCGCAACACAATTCACATTCTAAATCAGTATTTATAAGCAACGACTATACTTATAGAGCGGATAACGCACTACCCTATTATTTATGTCGTTGTTAATAGAATATTCATGTAAAAATCTTGATCTTTGCCCTATTAAATAATAGGTTTACAGCATGCTGGTCTGACCTCGATCTGTGACTGCTTTTCATAAAGCAACTCACTATGCTCCAGATAAGACTAGCGTAACGTTTAACGCCTTTCAGGAGTGAAGTATGGCAGATTTTATATGGTTTTTACTGGTCGTTCTGACACTAGCGGTAGCTAGTTATCAGCGAACCAGCTTGGTAACAGCGGTTGCCATGGGCGCAGGTGTTATGATTTTAGGCACCCTTTTCGGTGACATCGGCCTGCTTGGTTGGGTAGTGTTCCTTGCTTTAACACTGCCGTTCACGCTTGCAAATATCAGACAGCAGCACATCTCTAAGAAGCTGCTAGCCTTCTACCGCAAAGTTATGCCTGAAATGTCGAGCACTGAGCAAGAAGCTATCGACGCAGGTACGGTATGGTGGGACGGTGATATTTTCAGCGGCAAGCCAGACTGGGATAAATTACACCGCATTCCGAAAGGTCGACTCACTGCTGAAGAGCAAGCATTCTTAGACGGTCCTTGTGACAAAGTGTGCTCAATGGTCGATGAATGGCAAATAAACCATAAAGATGCTGATCTTTCACCTGAAATTTGGCAGTTCCTTAAGGAACACAAATTCTTCGCTATGATCATCAAGAAAGAGTATGGCGGTCTAGAGTTTTCGGCATATGCCCAGTCTCGCGTTCTTCAAAAACTTGCAGGCGTAAGCGCGGTGCTATCAAGCACAGTCGGTGTACCAAACTCATTGGGCCCGGGCGAATTACTTCAGCACTATGGTACAAAAGAGCAACAAGATCATTATCTTCCCCGTCTTGCTGCCGGTGAAGAAATCCCTTGTTTTGCATTAACCGGCCCAGAAGCTGGCTCTGATGCAGGTGCGATCCCTGATGTTGGTGTTGTATGTAAAGGCGAGTGGAATGGCGAAGAAGTGTTGGGTATGCGCCTAACGTTTAACAAACGCTACATCACCCTTGCGCCTGTTGCTACGGTTATTGGTCTTGCCTTTAAACTTCAAGATCCTGAAGGTCTTCTAGGTGATAACAAAGAGCCGGGTATAACATGTGCCCTTATTCCTCGCGACACTAAAGGTTTAGAGATCGGTCGTCGTCACTTCCCTCTCAATACGCCATTCCAAAATGGCCCTATTAAGGGTGAAGATATTTTCGTTCCAATCGATTACATCATTGGTGGTCCGAAAATGGCAGGTCGCGGCTGGCGCATGCTGGTTGAATGTTTGTCGGTAGGTCGCTGTATTACCCTTCCTTCATCTGCTGCTGGTGGTGCTAAATCAGTGTCTCTTGCAACGGGTGCATATGCACGTATTCGTCGCCAGTTCCGTATGCCTGTAGGTCATATGGAAGGTGTTGAAGAAATGCTTGCACGCATTGGTGGTAATGCATATTTGATGGATGGCGTAACACGCTTCTCAACGGTGGGTGTAGACCTTGGTGAGAAACCTTCCGTTATCTCGGCTATCTGTAAGTACCACTTAACCGAGAAGATGCGTCAAATCATTAATGATTCGATGGATGTTCACGGCGGTAAAGGCGTTATGCTTGGGCCAAACAATTACCTTGGTCGCGGCTATCAAGGTGTACCAGTATCAATTACGGTTGAAGGCGCAAACATTCTAACCCGTAACATGATGATCTTTGGTCAAGGTGCAATGCGTTGTCACCCTTACGTGCTTAAGGAAATAGAAGCTGCGTCTATCGAAGACAAGAAAGAAGCTTTGAAAGCGTTTGATAAAGCGGTATTCGGTCATATTGGCTTTGCGGTAGCTAATACTGTTCGCAGTATTTGGTTCTCGTTAACCAATGGCGCATTCAGCAGCGCACCGTTCACTGACGAAACGGCGCGTTACTACAAGCTACTTCAAGGCTACAGTGCAAACTTAGCACTACTAACCGATGTCTCTATGGGTGTGCTTGGTGGTGATCTTAAGCGTCGCGAGCGTTTATCAGCGCGTTTAGGTGACATCCTAAGTGGCCTTTACATGGGTAGTACAACGCTTAAACGCTTCGACGAAGAAGGTCGTCTAAAAGAAGATTTACCGCTTTTACATTGGGCAATGCAAACTACATTGCACGATATCGAGACAGCAATTGATGACTTCTTGGCTAACTTCCCTAACCGCGCAATCGCTGCAGCGCTTCGCGTTATGGTGATTCCGTTTGGCCGACGTATTGGTAAGCCTTCAGACAAGACAGAACATGCTATTGCACAAATGCTTCAAACGCCTTCAACTGCACGTAGCCGTTTAGGTTATGGTCAGTACCTCACCCGTGAGGAAGGAAGCTTGTTTGGCGATCTTGAGCAAACTCTTGATGATGTACTAGCAAGTGAGCCTATCTTCGAACGTATTTGTAAGCACAAGAAAGCTAAACTACCGTTTACCCGTTTAGATGTGCTTGCTGACGAAGCGCTAGCAGAAGGAATTATTAACGAAGAAGAAGCGAATCTACTTCGTAAGACTGAAGCTGGAAGACTTCGCACTATCAACGTCGATGATTTCGACCACGAAGAATTAGTAGCGAAGGTTAATTCCAACACCACTGCTAAGAAACGAGGTGGCAAAGCTGCTTAATTTCATACCCAAACAAAAGGGCCGCTCTCGCGGCCTTTTTCGTCAACGATTCATTCTATTTACATCACTCACCTACGTATTTTCTAGCCTTTGCTTGGCCGACCAAACAACCTGCGGAAATACCGAACAGGCGAGAGAACTCTCTTTATTAATTGCTAACGACAAAGGTCAACAACGTTCGGTACTAAAATGTAATCCTACGCTTGTTATGCTGGCTGAAACAAAAGCCAAAGACATGGCTGAGAGAGGCTTGGTGTCTCACTTTTTAGGCGGCAGTCCGAACACTCGAATTCGCAATGCTGGTTTAACATTACCAGAATATTATGGCGATGCGATGAGCAATCAAGTGGAGGCCCTTGCTGGTGGTTATATAACAGCTGATGACGTGTGGTACGCACTTAAAACATCGACTTCACACCGTCAACACTTGTTAGCAGAGTTACCTTTTTATCAAGAACAAGATCAAATTGGTATTGCCTTTTACAAAGATTACTCAACGCCTCACGTTGAATACTGGGCTATATACTTGACCAAACTGATTGACACAGAAACGTCTAACAATGACTTAAAGGATGACACAACAACTACGCTTCTAATAAAACGTCAAAAGAAGTTTGACCATGTCCCTGATAAAGGCCTTGGGATCGTCACGGAAAGTGGTGAAATTATTTTACAGCCAAAAAAACCGGATGAATAATGAAGTGACCCCATTAAGTTGGACTCATTTCTAAGCGGCAACCAAGGTCTGATTTCGATATTGTATCGGACTCAGGC
>NZ_CAMZMZ010000027.1:0-57659 GCF_947311905.1 Alteromonas sp. CyTr2
CCCCCGAACAGTTAAGAAGAGACCACAGCGATACAGCAGAAAGAAAAATGCCGCTCACCTTAAGTGAACGGCATTAGCTCATTGGCAGGTTTTTTTATATCTCTTGATCGTGAACTGCGACTGTCTACCTTCCGAAGTGTCAGCAAAATTGCGCTTGCACTTCAAATAATTTACTTCGGAACAATAGTTTGTTTCAGTGTGTGGCTAGCACCGGGGGACAGTGTCTTTCCCTGAGTTAGCGATGTTTCTACGCACAACATATGCTTATAGCCAAATGGGTCCATGTCTGAAATAGACGCTGCGCCTAACCACGGATTCCACACTACCAAAGAGTCATTGCCGTCGGATACCACTCCCGTGAACGCGTTGCCTTCGACTTCAATCTCAGCAGTTTTAATCGGCGCAACATGAATGCGATCCGTTTCGCCTGTGATGGTGTAAGGACTCGGTGTCGTCTTAAGCCCCCAGTCGTCAAGTTTGTCTTTATATTGACCTTCAATTCCAGTTATTTGGGTATGTTGAATGTGGTCAACGTGGAAATATGTATGTAGCGCACAGTTAAATTCGAATGGTACAACACCCGTATTTTCTGTAGTTAGCGCGACGTCCATCGTCTCACCAACGGTAATTACCATGGTCACGTTACAATCGTTCTCAAACCCTTCAGCTCGGGTAAAGCTTGGCGAAAGCGTAATCGTTGTTCCGCTTTCTGTATCTTCTGAATTAATCAGCTTCCACACTTGTGTTCTCAAAAAGCCGTGAGCGGGGAGGGCACCTTTTTCTCGACCGTGATCATCGCTAAACCAAGGCCAGCACACCGGAATACCACCGCGAATAGGTCGCTCTCCGTTCAAGTAAGCATGGGGGCTTACCCAAAGACGCTCTCTGCCATCGCTTTTAGGCACATATGACAAGATATGACCGCCAAATAGGCTAATACGCGCAGAGGCAAACGCATTATCTACGTCTAAAAAGGTAAGTCCATTAGACTCACTAACGGTAACTGAACTCACAGGTGGCATAAGCCCTCCTTGGACTAATAAGAAAACAACAAAGGGTAAGCGACGGGAAAGCGTATGTCGCTGGAATATCGTTATTATGCGTGTTTACGACCACGAAAAACAAAAAAGGTGCAAACGCCGTGTTTACACCTTTAGATTAACTCAACTTTAGCGTGAATAGTTTAACTATTTTAGCTTAATACCGTTAATTACTTAGAAATGTGAGCCACAAGGTCTAGAACCTTGTTTGAGTAGCCCCATTCGTTGTCGTACCAAGAAACGAGTTTAACGAATGTATCAGTAAGTGCGATACCTGCAGTGGCGTCAAATACCGATGTGCGAGCGTCGCCAAGGAAGTCGTTAGACACAACCGCATCTTCTGTGTAACCCATGATACCTTTAAGCTCGCCTTCTGAAGCTTCTTTCATTGCTGCACAAATTTCATCGTAGCTAGCAGGTTTCGCAAGGTTTACAGTAAGGTCTACTACTGAAACGTTTGGCGTAGGTACACGGAAAGCCATACCTGTTAACTTGCCGTTAAGCTCAGGGATGACTTTACCTACTGCTTTTGCTGCACCGGTTGATGATGGAATGATGTTCTGACCAGCACCACGACCACCACGCCAGTCTTTCATTGAAGGACCGTCTACCGTTTTCTGTGTTGCAGTTGTTGCGTGAACCGTTGTCATCAAACCGTCTACAATACCAAATTTATCGTTAAGCACTTTGGCAAGTGGAGCAAGACAGTTAGTTGTGCAAGACGCGTTTGAAACAATAGTTTCGTCAGCGTAGCTTTCTTGGTTAACACCCATAACGAACATAGGCGTGTCATCTTTAGAAGGTGCAGACATAACAACTTTCTTCGCGCCAGCTTCGATGTGCTTCGCGGCAGTTTCTTTAGTCAGGAACAGACCTGTTGATTCAACAACCACGTCAACGTCTACTTCATCCCACTTAAGTGCAGCTGGATCTCTTTCAGATGTAATGCGGATAGTTTTGCCGTTTACAACTAGGCTATTGTTATCTACTGTAACTTCACCGTCGAATAAACCGTGAGTCGAGTCGTATTTCAATAGATAAGCAATGTAGTCCGTGTCTAGTAAGTCGTTTATTGCAACAACTTCGATGTCGTTGCGCTCCGCTGCTGCGCGCATTACTAGGCGTCCAATACGGCCAAAACCATTGATACCGATGCGAATTGTCATAACGTACCCCGATTATTTAAATAAAATGAAAATAAATTACGTAAAGTATGGATCAAAATGCCATAATTAGCAAAATAAAAAGCAAAAGTGTTGCAAAATTACGAATAAGTGCTATTGCAATCGTATTCAGATATCGCCAAGCCCTTGTTTCTAGAATAATGTTAAAAATTTGTTTGTAGACGCACTATGTTTAATTTGCTTTGCGTCTTTTACCGAATAACAGGAATGACACACCATGACACAACAACTTCTGCAACAACTGGTTGAAATGCGGGGAATTGAAACCCAATACGTCGACGCATGGGGAAAGCCAGCAACCATCGCAGAATCAAGTAAAGCAAAACTGCTTAACACACTTGGCTATGACACCAGCAGTGATGAAAAAATTCAGTCACAAATTACACAAGATATAAAGTCGGTATGGTTGTCGCCGTTAAATCCTGTTCAAGTGGTTCGCAATACCCAAGAAATTAATCTAGCAGTTCGTTTACCTATCGAGTTAGTGAACGATGATCACACGCTCACGGTCACCTGTGAAAATGGTGACGTGCTCACTCATCAATTTACGCCAGTTGACCAAGAAATGACGACAATGGCGCATATCGACGATGTAGAGTTTCATGAATACGTAGTAACACTGCCTTTGGATTTGCCCCTTGGTTATCACGATGTAGCCTTAAGCGCAGATGACGATGAGTTTGCGCGTTCTCGCTTAATTGTGGCACCAGAAGCGTGCTACACGCCAAACGAAATTAAAGAAGGCAAAAAAATATGGGGCTTAAGCGTTCAACTTTACTGCGTTCGCAGTGAAAAGAACTGGGGGATTGGTGATTTTTCTGATTTAGCTCTGCTTATTGAAAAAGCCGCTGGTGTGGGCGCAGACTTTATCGGACTCAATCCTATTCATGCGCTTTACCCCGCAAATCCCAACGCGTGCTCGCCTTATGGGCCAAGCTCACGTCGCTGGCTTAATTATTTGTATATCGATGTGACTGCCATTGACGGCTATGACGATGCATCAGTACAAGCGGTAGTGAGCAGTGATGAGTTTAAAGCCACGCTTGAACATGCACGTAACGTAGAACATGTAGACTACGAGGCAGTCGCCCATGTGAAATTGGCTGCGCTTAAAGCAGTATTTGATGTTTACGATGCCAAATACCTTCGTAAAAGCACAAAGCAAAATAAAGCGTTTAAAGCCTTCGTAGAAGCGGGCGGTGAAAGCTTAGATATGTTAGCGGTGTACGACGCCTTGCAATCGCACCTAAAAGCTGAAGGTAAAGACAGCTGGGGATGGCCGGTATTCCCACAAGAATACAAAGACTATTACAATCCAGCCGTGGCTAAGTTTAAGAGTGCAAACGAACAAGACGTCAAATTTTACTTGTTCCTACAGTGGATTGCCGCCCAACAGCTTGAGCTTGCAAGCAACAAAGCTACTGATGCAGGCATGACCATTGGTCTTTATCGGGACTTGGCGGTAGGCGTTAGTGAAGGCAGTGCGGAAATTTGGGGTAACAAAGACCTATACTGCACAGGCGCAAGTGTAGGTGCTCCACCGGATATCTTGGGCCCACTAGGCCAGAACTGGGGGTTGCCGCCTATGGACCCTCGTAAGCTGTATGAACAGGGTTACCAGCCCATTATTGACCTGTTTGCGTCTAACATGGCGTCGTCAGGCTCATTGCGTATCGATCACGTCATGGCGTTGCTGCGTTTATGGTGGGTTGTGAAAGGCGATAACGCTAAAGATGGCGGCTATGTTTATTATCCTGTAGACGATTTACTCGGTATTCTAGCGCTAGAAAGTCACCGCAATCAGAGCTTGGTTATTGGTGAAGACTTGGGTACTGTACCAGAAGAAATTCGCAGCAAGCTTGCTGATAATGGCGTGTACTCATACCGCGTATTTTTCTTCGAACAAGCGGAAGACGGCGGTTTCTTCTCACCTAGCCATTACCCTGTTCAGTCTATGTCAACGTTGACTACTCACGATATGCCAACGCTGATTGGTTACTGGCACTGTTTAGATTTAGAGCTAGGCAAAGAAATAGGGCTTTATCCAACAGAAGAAATCCTTCAAACGCTTTATGCGGATCGTCATGAAAACAAACAGGCGATTTTAGATACATTGCATGGCCACGGTTCAATTGGCGACAATGTAGGCCGCGATGTTAATCATACGGGTATGAATCGCGAACTGAATAACGGTATGCAGGTGCATATGGCAGGTGGCTCGAGCGCATTATTGAGCCTGCAATTGGAAGACTGGTTAGAAATGGATAAGCCGGTCAATATTCCTGGTACTTTTGACGAATATCCAAACTGGCGAAGAAAACTCACAGAGGATATCGAGTCGATGTTCGATAGACATGATATAAATGAGTTGGCGTCTAAACTTACTCATGCCAGAAAGCAAGCAAGTCAGGGTTAATTGCCATTATCAAAGAAATGATAATAGGCGGTTGCCTGGGTAACTTAAACGAGTAAGATAAAGTACCAAGACGGTACTTGATAGAGCTTAAATGTATACAACGCATTTAAGCTCACAATTCAACCCGCTGCCATGCGGGTTTTTACTAGGAGTAGCGAATGCAATTAGCGCAGCAGTTTGAACAGGTATTATGTTCTCAGCCGTTTTCCCATTTAGGTGTAGTTAAAAATCAGCAGAAGTCGGTACTTCGCGTTTGGCATCCTAATGTCAGCGAGATAACGATTAAATGGGAGAATGCAGCGCTAGCAAATGTAACCGTTACCTCCAAAAATGGTCTTTTTGAAACACCACTGCCTAAAGAATATCAGGGTGAGGTTTATCGCGTTATCGCCGAAGGCTTGAATGACGATAAGGGCTATATCGATCCTTATCAATTCTCCGAGCAGGCGTATCATGCGGTACACTACATCGATAGCAAGCCTTCAAACTTGTATGAGCAAGCGGGCGCGCAACTTTTAACACTCACTTCATCACAAGGCGATGCGATAAAAGGTGTCAGGTTCTGCGTTTTCGCGCCCAATGCGAGTACGGTGTCGCTCATTGGCGATTTCAATCAGTGGGATGGGCGCACGCATCCTATGGAAAAGACCTCCATGGGATACTGGGTACTGTTTGTGCCAGAACTCGCAGAGGGAGAGCGCTACAAGTATCATATTAAAGATGCACACGGCCACGACCTACCGCACAAGGCTGACCCACTTGGCTTCAGTGCAGAGCAGTATCCTTCTCATGCTTCGAAAATTTACAACCACAATAACTATGAGTGGAATGATAGTGCATGGATGGAAAAGCGAAAGGGGAATAAATACAACAGCCCAATGAGCATTTATGAAGTGCACCTTGGCTCTTGGAAGCGCCCGGGTATTGAAACTGATGCGCGCTATCTTACTTATAAAGCGCTGGCCGATGACTTAATAAGCTACGTCAGCGATATGGGTTACACTCACGTTGAATTGCTGCCTATTTCCGAGTTTCCTTTCGACGGTTCGTGGGGCTATCAGCCCGTGGGAATGTTCGCACCAACGAGTAGATTTGGTAACCCAGATGAATTTAAATACTTTGTTGATAAGGCTCACCAAGCAGGTATAGGCGTAATTATCGACTGGGTACCTGCACATTTCCCGGAAGACGGCCATGGCTTGGCGCGATTTGATGGTTCTTGTGTTTATGAATATGAAGATCCGAGGAAAGGTTGGCATCCGGATTGGAATTCTTGCATTTACGATTTCGGCAAAGACACAGTTCGTCAATTTTTAGTTGCAAACGCACTGTTTTGGCTAGACAAATTTCACGTTGATGGACTCAGGGTTGATGCAGTGGCATCCATGCTTTATCTCGATTACTCACGTAATGACGGCGAGTGGATCCCGAATGTGGATGGGGGTAACGAAAATTACGAAGCCATTAGTTTACTGAAATGGATGAATGAAGAAGTGTACAAGCACTTCCCTGACGCCATGACAATTGCCGAAGAATCAACGTCGTTTCCTAAGGTTTCTCGTCCAGTATTTGATGGCGGTTTGGGCTTTGGCTTTAAGTGGAACATGGGGTGGATGCACGACTCATTACATTACATTGCTAAAGACCCAGCATACCGCAATTACCACCATGGCGATATTACCTTCAGCATGGTTTACGCGTTTGACGAAAACTTTGTGTTGCCTATCTCGCACGATGAAGTGGTACACGGCAAAGGCAGTATGCTGCACAAAATGCCTGGCGATGAATGGCAGCAAGCCGCTAACCTGCGTTGTTACGCGGGCTTTATGTACGGTCACCCCGGCAAGAAGCTTAACTTTATGGGGAACGAGCTTGCGCAGGCACGAGAATGGAACCATGACAGTAGTTTAGACTGGCACTTGCTCGATTACGAAAAACACAAAGGCATTCAAGCGCTTTATAAGGCGCTCAACCACCTCTATACGTCTACGCCAGCGCTTTACGAGCAAGACCACGAACCAGGGGGCTTTGCTTGGCTGGACCACAATAATGCAGACCAAAGCGTGGTTTCATTTGTTCGCATGTCAAAAGATGCGAAGCAAAAAGTATATGTGGTATCTAATTTTACGCCTGTGCCACGTCAGAACTTCAGAATAGGCGTAGAGGATGCATGCACGCTAACGCTAGCACTAAACACTGATGATGGTGCATATTGGGGTAGTGACTACGACGTTGCTTCTACTGTAAATACGCAACCCATACCTTGGAATGAGCGTACTCACTCTGCAGAAATCACGTTACCGCCGCTAGCCACGGTATTTTATGTTACCAATGTGGATTAATCCGACTAGAGCGACACGCCCTAGTGAAGAGATAAATTGAGAACGAAGTGAACGAAATTCGAGACACCGCACTAATTGTAGAAAGTGGAATGGGAAAGGCATATCCACTTGGCGCAACAGTTACACAAGATGATTGTAATTTTGCCGTATACGCGCCCGATGCGAAGGCGGTCGTGTTGTGTTTTTTCAATAGTGACACAGAAGAGGCGGTGAGTGAGCATCCATTGCCTGAGAAAACTGGTGATGTTTGGCACGGTCGTTACAGCGGCGTTAGCGCAGGACAATACTATGGTTATCGCGTAGAACGCGGTGAGGGAGGGTTACATGCGGTACCCACCGACAAACTGCTAATCGACCCTTACGCCAAGAAAATTAGTCGCGCAATAAAATGGGACGCTAGGCAATACAAACACGACTCTCAGTTTATGATCCCCAAGTGCATAGTAATTGATCAAAATGACTATGCGCCGAGTCATGTTAGCGCGCCTGTTATACCGAAACACAAGCGAGTAGTTTACGAAGCACATATTAAGGGGCTAACAAAACTCCATCCCGATGTACCTAAAGAACACCGTGGCAAATTTATCGGTGCTGCCCATCCGAGTGTCATCAAGCATCTCAAAGCATTAGGCATAACCACGGTGCAATTTATGCCGTTGTGCTCATTCATGCCTGAACCATTTATAACAGAGAAAGGCTTAACTAATTATTGGGGATATAACCCGGTTAACTTCTTTGCGCCTGAACCACGCTACGGTGTGTCAGACGCGCTTGCTGAACTAAAGTCTATGGTAGATGCTTATCATACAGCCGGACTTGAGGTCATTGTTGATGTGGTATTTAACCATACAGCAGAGGCAGGCAATGGCGGTCCTATTCTTTCTTATAAGGGGTTTTGCCCTTACCAAGCGTACTTATTAGAGCAAACGAAAAACGGAGAATTGGTTTATTCCAACCATTCAGGCTGTGGTAACACGGTAAATACCGCGCAGCCATTTATGATGGGACTTATTTTAGATGCCATGCGCCACTGGGTATCCGTAATTGGCGTTGACGGCTTTCGTTTCGATTTAGCAGTATGCTTGGGAAGAGAGCCACAAGAATATAGTAAAAAATCTGGGCTGCTGAGAGCCATTAGTAGCGACCCTGTTCTAAAAGAGAGGGTATTGCTTGCCGAACCCTGGGATATTGGGCCTGGCGGCTACCAAGTGGGTAACTTTCCTTCTCCATGGTTAGAGGTGAATGATAAATACCGCGATACGGTGCGCGCCTTCTGGCGTGGAGACGATGGCGTTACCGCGGACTTTGCTACCCGTCTAATGGGCTCACGGGATATATTTCACAAAGGCCATCGACATATCAGTACGTCGGTAAATAACGTGACATATCACGATGGGTTCACGCTGCACGATATGGTGACCTACGCCGAACGTCACAATCTCGATAACTTAGAAGAAAATCGAGATGGCCATGGACACAACCTGTCTGCCAATTATGGTATTGAAGGGGAAACGAATGACGAGCAGATACTCGCTATGCGTGAGCGTCAAAAGCGCAATCTCTTTGCAACGCTGATCTTCTCGCAAGGTACACCGCATATTCTTGGTGGCGATGAATTAAGTCGCACCCAAAATGGCAATAATAATGCCTATTGTCAGGATAATCCTATTAGCTGGATGAATTGGGAATTAAACAAGCGCAAGCAAGATTTTCTTAGCTTCTGCCAATATGTGATCCGTTTGCGTCAGTCCTCTTCACTGTTAAGCGAACTAAAGCTGCACGATGATACGTTTACGCTCTCACGAAATGTAAAAGAAATAAATTGGTATAAGCCCGATGGTTCTGACAAAGCGTCTGAAGATTGGAATGCGCATCATAACAAAGCGTTTGGTGTGGAAATAAAAGGTTGTGTAACGGGCGACCAGAAGCCAGAGCATTGGTTCTTGTGTGTTAATGCAAGTGAAAGCGACGTGCGCTTTCACCTACCTTCTGTCATACCCTGGGGAGGGTGGACCATGCACTTGGATACGCGCTACAGCTCTCTTGAAGAACAGCCTTCAATTTGCATTCAGAAGGTGTTTTTACAGGCCAGCAAATCGCTAACCTTGTTCAGTTTCTCTCAGTTCTCTGGATAGAATAACGGCTTACAATACGACCTTATACTTGGTTTAGAGTGCCTTTAAAGAATTTAAAAGTGCCGCTAAACGGCTCTAAACCCAGTGCACGTTAGCCGAATAAGAAACAGAGTCTTTACCTTTGTGTGAATTTCATACAGCATGGGTAAAAGCGCGTAACGCATGTGCTGAATGCGTGCCAAAATCTCGGCTAAACTAGCTTACAAAACTCGTTAATGTTTACCGCTGGTGACAATTACACCACTGCGCACTAAATTGTTAGCTTAGACTGTTCTTTATTCTTTCAGGTGGTATCATGCGCAGCCATCTGAAATGTGAGGGTGTTCCTATGCAAAAGAAAGGTGGTAATTCGCACGAAGACAAGTCGTGTGATATTGGTTTTATCGGTTTAGGGGTGATGGGTAGTAACCTTACCATGAACCTAGTGGACCATGGCTATCGTGTAGCGTGTTTCGATTTAGACCAAAATAAAGTTGAGTCTATTCTTGCCAAAGACGCAAGCGAAAGAGCTGAAAATACTGAGCCTCGTGTTGAAGGCTGCAGTTCTTACACCGAGCTTTTAAGCAAGTTAAAAGCCCCGCATCTTATTATTATCTCTGTGCCTGCTGGCGATCCTGTTGACCACGTTTGCAATCATCTTATTGACGCCGGAATTCACGCTGACGATATCGTGGTTGATACTGGCAACAGTTTGTGGACAGACTCTGTAGCACGTGAAGAGCAGTACAAAGGTAAATTTATCTTCTTCTCTACCGCCGTGTCAGGTGGTGAAGTAGGCGCTCGTTTCGGGCCATCTCTTATGCCTTCAGGCAACCCTTATGCATGGACACGCATTGAGCCTGTTCTTAAAGCTATTGCTGCAAAGGTTGACCCAGAAACAGGTAAACCATTAGAAAGCCATACGCCAGGTCAACCAGTGTTAGAAGGCGAACCATGTGCGACCTACATCGGTCCGGTTGGAGCCGGGCACTATGTAAAAATGGTGCACAACGGTATCGAATACGCCGACATGCAGCTTATCTGCGAAACTTACCATGTTATGCGCGAAGCGCTACATATGGCGCCAGCTGAAATAGCAGAGGTGTTTCGTCGCTGGAACGAAGGCAAGCTGAATAGCTACCTGATGGAAATTAGTGCTGAAGTTCTTGAGCAAATGGATCCAGAAACACAGCAGCCGTTGGTTGATGTGATTTTAGATAGAGCAGGTCAAAAAGGTACAGGCCTTTGGACTGCAGTAAGCGCATTACAGGTAGGTAGTCCGGCACAGACCATCACTTCTGCGGTATTCGCGCGCAGTATTTCTAGTTTGAAAGACGAGCGTGTAGCTGCGAGCAAGGTTCTTGCTGGCCCTGATGCGCCATCGTTCAGCGATAATGAGAAAATGTCGATCATCAACAAGCTAGAGCAAGCGCTTTATTGCTCTAAAATCTGTGCGTACGCTCAGGGCTTCCAGTTAATGGCTATGGCAGGCAAAGAACACGGCTGGACACTGGAGTTTGGTGAAATAGCGAAAATATGGCGTGCAGGCTGTATTATTCGCGCCGTATTTCTTCAGTCTATTTCTCAGGCCTACGAGAATAACGAAGACTTAGCCAACTTGCTATTGGACCCGTTCTTTGCGGAACAAATTACGCAGTATCAAGCTGACTGGCGTGAGTCAATTGCACAGGCGACACTGGCTGGCGTGCCTTGCCCTGCAATGATGTCGGCTCTTAGCTATTATGATTCGTATCGCACAGCCGTGCTACCTGCTAATTTGCTGCAAGGCCAGCGCGATTATTTTGGCGCACATACTTATCAGCGTGTGGATAAGCCAGCAGGTAAAAAGTATCACATCGAGTGGAGTGATCCTGCACGTCCGCAAACGGCTATCAAAAAATAGTATGAACTAAATAGTGTTACACGCGCTCATAACTGAGCGTAAACTATTAAAAGGTGTATTTGTTTTCAAATACACCTTTTTTGTTTAAAGAGGTAAGTTATGTCGACAGATGAAAAAGCAAACGCATCAATAGCTAAAAAAGACTGGAAAACTGAGCTCACTGACGAGGAATATTATGTATGCCGCGAAGCGGGTACTGAGCGACCTTTCACTGGAGTATTGCTAGACGAGCAGCGAGATGGATTGTACGTGTGTAAGTGCTGCGAAGCGCCACTTTTCCCCTCAGATACTAAATTTGATGCTGGTTGTGGATGGCCTTCTTTCTATAAGCAGCTTGATGACGGTAATGTAGATTACAGAGAAGACTTGAGTCACGGTATGCGTAGGGTTGAGATTTTTTGTAAGCAGTGTGGCTCGCACTTAGGCCATGTATTTCCAGATGGCCCTGCGCCAACGGGTCAACGCTACTGCGTAAATTCGCTATCTATGACCTTTAAAGGCGAAGATGATACACAAATTAAAGGTTAAAAAGCCCTAGGTGAGCGCTTGATTAAGGTAAACATCTGATTAAATTTTAACCTCATGTGGAAAGTCGAGAGATCCAATCATAAAAAACCGCCCATAAACGGCGGTTTTTTTAATTATTTACCAATGAAATTGTGTAATTGAGTTTCAAAAAATTAGAGCTTATCCAGTTTCAATGAATCTGCGTTGAACGTCGCGCTATTCAAATTACTGACTATTTCATCAACAATGTTATCTAGAATACCTACTGGAAGGGCATAGCGTTGTCCAAGTTGAACACGCTGAGTGTCGTTAAGTCTTTCATCGAAGGCTTCAGCCACACCATACCAAACATAGGCAAAGCGATAGTTCTCCATATCCATTCCCATTGAAGCAAGCGAGTAGAAAATGCTGACATCAATGTCGTCGCTATCTGTATATAAACTTAGCGCGCGATATAAGGTTTCAATAGTACGCTTTTGGTCTGTTTTAATCTGAACAGAGGCCAGTGCGACCAGCAGCTTTGGATCGCTTACGCGGTTGCTGGCAGCGTAGCGCTCAAAGCGATGAAAAGCCTCTTTGTCGCTATATCGTGTCCAATGATAGTAAGAAAGGTAAGGGTCAAGGGAGTCTTTCGTCTCGCGGCTTAGGCGTTTAATTTCACGCTGAGCAGTAATAACGCCTTTTAGCCGTGTCGCTTCCTTGCCTTTGCGTTTAACGTGTTCGATATGCTGCACTTCTTCAACGCAGGTGAGATACTCTTCGAAGTTCAGAAGGAGAGGGTACTTGTAAGCGTCGTCTTTTGAATCTTGATTGTAGTAACGTAAGCGAATAATCTCAGCTCGCTCGCCGCGACAACGGGCATCCAAACTCAAATCTAAGCAAATCTCGCTGTGAGATTCACAAATTTCACTGATAGTAGGTTCAAAAAGATCGCCACAACCCGTCAGTGTTGTCGCTGCTGCCAGCCACACCGTCGTTACATAACCTTTTGTTGGAAACTTACTAAATAAACTCTCTGTTATACGAGTTTTCATAGAGGTTTTGAAACTTATCAACAATTTGGTCTTCCTTGCTTGTTTATTTAAGATACTGCTCGTCACCGTCAGGCGAAAACTCACCTAGTGTACCCTAAAAATAATAAAAAGCTGACGCGTAATTAGGATTAGTTGTACGTGTTTGTGCCACAAAAAAATTGGCCGCGCATACAACAATGACAACACCGTTAAATTAATATCGATGAAGGCAGAAGCATGAATCAACAGTTTGAGCAGGAATTACAAAGCAGCTGGCAAGAGCGTCAGGAATACGCAGAAATGATGTTGCCCCTTATTGGTAAATTGTATCGCAATAAGGCAGTTGAAATTTCGGTTTATGGACGCTCGCTACTGAACGCCAGTGCTATTGATGTTATTAAAGCGCACCGCAAAGTGCGTCTGCACGAAGGTATTAAGCTACGCCTACGCGAAAGCTATCCAATCTTAGAAGCCTTGAGCAACATGAAGCTTGCTCCTGCACAAATTGATATTGGTAAATTGGCTTTTGATTTTCACTACGGTTCTGCGGTCGACAACAACGACCTTACGGCCTACCTTAACGAAAAACTAAACGACGTTGCCGATAAAGAGGACGATCAGAAACCTCAGGACGTTGTACTATATGGTTTTGGCCGTATAGGTCGTTTACTTGCTCGCTTGCTTATTGAACGCCAAGGTAAAAACAATAAGCTTCGCTTACGTGCCATTGTAGTTCGTGGCGGGCGCGATGGCGACCTAGAAAAACGCGCAAGCTTACTGCGCCGCGATTCAGTGCATGGGCCATTCAACGGCAGCATCACAGTTGACCACGAGCGTAACGCGCTAAAAGCAAACGGTTCATACATTCAAGTCATTTATGCCAACAGCCCAGATGAAGTGGATTACACGCAATATGGTATCGATAACGCTATCATCGTAGACAACACGGGTATTTGGCGTGACCGCGATGGCCTTGGCCTACACCTTAAAGCTAAGGGTGCAGCGAAAGCTATCCTTACAGCCCCGGGTAAAGGTGACATCAAGAACATCGTACACGGTGTAAATGACGAAGAAGTAACACCAGAAGACACAATTGTATCTGCTGCAAGCTGTACAACTAACGCAATAACGCCGGTACTTAAAGCGCTAGACGAAGAATATGGCATTGAAAACGGTCACGTTGAAACCGTTCACTCTTACACTAACGACCAAAACCTTATCGATAACTACCACAAAGGTGATCGTCGTGGACGTAGTGCGCCACTTAATATGGTTATTACCGAAACGGGCGCTGCGAAAGCCGTTGCCAAAGCGTACCCGAAACTGGCAGGTAAACTTACCGGTAATGCTATCCGCGTACCTACACCTAATGTATCGCTAGCGATTTTGAACCTAAATCTTAAAACGCCGGTGGATCGCATTGCAGTTAACGAGTTCTTGCGCGATACCGCGTTGTTCTCAAAGCTTCAACACCAAATTGACTACACGGCAAGTAAAGAGATTGTATCAACAGACTTAGTCGGCTCTCGCGCTGCGTCTGTGGTTGACTCTCAGGCGACCATCGCCGCAGATAACCGCCTGACACTATACGTGTGGTATGACAACGAGTTTGGTTACAGCTGTCAGGTACTGCGTGTAGTTCGTGATATGGCAGGGCTTAGTTTCCCTACGTTGCCGCTTTAAGCAACACGCAGTTTAATTAACTGTATAAAAAACCGACCTAAGTGGTCGGTTTTTTGATGGTGTAAACATTTTGTATACGTTCAATAGTACAAAACCCGCTGTGTGCGTGGAATTTGTGTTTACGTCTATGCTAAATTAGCGCTCAAATAATGAGGAAAACGACAGTCTATGCATATTTCCAGTCAATTCGACAGCGGTAACATTGAAGTTGTTAGCGCACAATCACCAGACGATATCCGTCTAACCATTCCCAACGACAACCAATCTGAATTTGCTCAGTGGTTCCATTTTCGTTTAGTGGGCGAAACGTTTGTAACTCACACAATGACTATTGGTAATCTGGCTAAGTCAGCGTATCCAGAAGGTTGGAAGGGATATAACGTTCTAGCGTCTTACGACCGTCAAACTTGGTTTAGAATTCCTAGCGAATTTGACGGTGACAATCTTACGTTCTCACTAACGCTAGAACAGCCAAGTGTGTACTTCGCGTATTTCATTCCTTTTAGCTACGAACGTCACCTTGATCTTGTGCACGACGCGCAGATGTCACTACTGTGCGAGCACAAATTCCTAGGTCTTACCCTTGATGGCCGTGATATGTCTATGCTGGTTATCGGTGAAGAAACACCAGAAAAGAAAAAAGTCTGGATCACGGCACGTCAACACCCTGGCGAAACCATGGCCGAGTGGTGTGCCGAAGGTATTATTTACCGTCTGCTCGACGAGCAAGATGGTTTGGCGCGACAGTTGCTTGATAATGCTGTTTTCTACATTGTACCAAACATGAACCCAGACGGCAGCGCACGCGGTCATCTGCGTACCAACGCTGTAGGAACCAATCTAAACCGTGAGTGGGCAACGCCTTCGCAAGAAAAAAGCCCAGAAGTACTTTACGTACTGAATGCAATGAGCGAAATTGGTGTAGACATGTATCTTGATTTGCACGGTGATGAGGCATTGCCGTACAACTTTGTCGCAGGAAGTGAGGGTAACCCTAGCTACAATGACACCATCAAAATGCTTGAAAATACGTTTAAAGATGCGCTGTTGAACGCTACGCCAGAGTTTCAAGATGAATTTGGTTACGATAAAGATGAGCCAGGCAAGGCTAATTTAACCGTAGCGTCAAATGCGGTGGGCGAGAAATTTAAATGTATGGCATATACGGTGGAAATGCCATTTAAAGACAATGCAGATGTACCGGACGATATCTACGGTTGGTCGGTACAGCGTAGCCGTCAATTAGGTGAAGATTTACTTATTGGTGTGAATGCAGTTGTTAAAAAGCTAAAAGCATCAGAGCAATAAAACAAGAATAAGGAAGCGAAAGCTTCCGCAAAAAAGGCCTCGACAAAAAGAGGCCTTTTAATTATTAAAATAAAACAACAATTAAACATAATAAAAAAGGGGAATAACGTTGGAAGGGTTATATGGTTTTCTAACTATGCTCGATGGTTTCTTAGGGGGCGCGTTCTGGTTTCCTTATGTACTGTTAGGCGTAGGTCTTTTCTTTACGGTTTATCTTAAGTTTCCGCAAATTCGTTTCTTTAAACATGCCTGGCAGGTTGTTACCGGTAAGTTTGATAAAGAAAGCGATCCAGGCGACACCACCCATTTTCGCGCGCTAACTACCGCACTGTCTGGTACCGTAGGTACAGGTAACATCTCAGGTGTTGCGTTTGCAATTTTTCTCGGTGGGCCGGCTGCACTATTTTGGATGTGGGTAACCGCCTTTTTAGGTATGACTACAAAATTCGTTGAAGTTACTCTGTCGCACAAATATCGCGTAAAGACAGAAGACGGCACCATGGCCGGTGGCCCTATGTATTACATGGACCGTCGCCTAAACATGAAGTGGTTAGCGGTTGCATTTGCTGTTGCTACGGTAGTCAGCTCATTTGGTACCGGAAACCTTCCTCAAAGTAATGGTATCGCGCAAAGTATCGAAGCAACGTTTGGCTTCGAGCCTTGGATGGTAGGTAGTGTACTGGGTATTCTTCTAGCCTTGGTCATTCTTGGTGGTATCCAACGCATTGCCGCGTTTACAGCGCGTGTTGTTCCAGTTATGGCTGTTATCTACCTTATCGGTGCGCTAGCGGTTATTTTCGCTAATCTAGACAACATTGGGCCTTCGTTTGCCGCAGTTATCGGTGATGCGTTTACTGGTTCAGCTGCCGCAGGTGGTTTCTTGGGGGCTTCATTAGCTTATGCGTTTAACCGTGGGGTTAACCGAGGCTTGTTTTCAAACGAAGCGGGTCAAGGCTCTGCACCTATCGCTCACGCAGCGGCAAAAACGAAAGAGCCTGCGTCAGAAGGTATGGTGTCACTGCTTGAACCCTTTATCGACACTATTCTAATTTGTACCGTAACGGGTTTGGTTATTTTGTCGTCTGGCGTGTGGAAAGAAAAACACGAAAACGTCTTCGATCGTTCAGACATGTACTTTGTTGCAGGTCAATACGACGACTCGAATCAGGATGACGTAAACAAACTATATGGTTACTTGAATGAAATTGAAGGTAACAATGTACAGCCTTATACTGGCTCAATTACCGTTGTTAACGGCACGGCTGTAAGCGATGGTTTTACACTGCTTAACGCTAGGTCTGTAGCAGAAAACGTGAAGTATGCAGTAGGTAGTGAAGACTTGTTTACTGGCACGCTTAAGATTGTCGACGGAAAGCCGGTTAAAGAGAACCTTGAAGTAAGCGGTAAGTCACTGGTTCACTCGGCAGCGCTCACCACCATTGCCTTTACTCGCGGTTTCTTTGGCGATTTCGGTCAATATATCGTGTCAATTGGGCTTATGCTGTTTGCGTTCTCAACCGCCATCGCTTGGTCATATTATGGTGATCGCGCTATGACATATTTGTTCGGTCCTCGCTCCGTAATGCCGTATCGCGTCATCTACGTCGCCGGTTTCGTTTGGGCTGCATTCTCTGACACCACATTAGTTTGGGCACTTTCAGCTGTGGCTATCGTGGTAATGACCTTGCCAAACTTGTTCGGCATCATGTTGCTTTGTAAAGAGATGAAAGAAACGGTTAACGACTACTGGTCTCGACATAAAAAATAAGGTGAGTATTGCCTAAAGCATTGCCCCTTCTTGAGTTTCACTGAAGGGAAACGCAACTTGGCTATCAGGTAAAAATGCGTAGCGGTGAACTTTGTATAAAAGTTAACACCCTGCGCATTTTTGTTTTATGGCGATAAGGTTAATCCACAGAATCGACTTCATTGTTGTGATGAACTTAAGTATGATACCCATCCGCGTATAAATGCGTCTTCGCTCAATAGCGAGTTGCGCATTTCCATTTCGCACCCAATAAACAGGAGCAACATATGGCATTAGTTGACTGTCCTTCGTGTAACAAAAAAACGTCTGACAAAGCGAAGACGTGTCCTCACTGTGACTTTAAAATCGGTGATGCGACCTCTGAAGATATAGAGCGCAAACAAAGCTTACAAAGATTTAAAAAGTTAGCCAGTATCCAGAACCAATCCCTTCTTGCTATGCTGATATTCGTTGCGAGTTTTGGCTTCATGTATTGGGGCGGAACACGCCCAGGTGATTTGCAACATAATTTAGCTATTTTGGGCGCAGTGGTTGGCTTTGTTTGGTACTTAGTAAACCGCGCGCGTATTGTTTACATAAAGCGTTTTTCCTAAATGAATATAGAAGCACTTTTAGCCAGCATGACGCCGGAGATTTACGAGCGTCTGCGTCAGGCTGTTGAAACAGGTAAGTGGCCAGATGGCACGCCTTTAAACGAAGAGCAAAAAGCAAGCAGTATGCAGGTTGTTATGCTGTATCAAGCAAAAATAGAAAAGTCCTCTGAGCATATGACAGTAGGTGAAAGCGGCGAAATTGTACATAAAAGTAAAGCCGACTTTAAACGCTCGTTACGCGATGAGCAGGATGATAATAATACAATAGCGCGGTTTAAACAGGATGATATTTAGTCGTATATTTGCGCCTTCACACCAAAGCCCAAAGCCTGAAAAACGGATGCAGGCAATCGAGAGTCTTTCTCCCGACAAGGCACAGGAAAAAACAATTCTTCACGAACTGGCATTTAATGACGAAGATGCAAATGTCAGTTTAGCAGCACTCGAAAAGCTTAATAGCTTTGTGCTGTGGCTTAAAATGTCACAAATTGCCAAGCAGTCTCGCGTTAAAAAAGCGGCGGAGAAAAAGGTAAACGCCGCTTTGTTAGGCGAGGGGGATGTCACACTCTCCCGCCAAGAGATATTCTCTTTTTTAACTGAAACAGCCAACGCCGATTTGGTAGTGCAGTTAGTACCGCAAATGTTGAAGAAAGAGCCTACGCTCTTACAAGATGATGCGCTAGCTAACGCGCTAATTGAAAAAGTAGCGAAGCCATCTTTCACCCAGTTTGTTTTTTTAGAAGGCGCAAGTCCCCAACTGCAGACTCAACTAGTCAACGCACATTCAGACGTATCAGATCTGCAAAAGCTTGCTAAGAAAGTGTCAGATGATGCGCTTGTTACGCAAATTAATGCGCGGATAGATGCTATCAAAGAGGCTGCAAAGCGCCCAGTGGAGCTTAAAAAGCAGCTCACTTTGGGACTTTCAAAATATCAGGCTTTGCTCGACAAATCAGATGTAGAAACCATTGATGAAAAGCGCAATGAGCTTGAGAGCGAATTGACAGGGCTGTTTGCTCAAATTGACTTACTCACTTCAGAAGAACGCGTTGATTATGAAGAAAAGCGTGCGCGTATTGGTGAGCAGCTCGAGCGATATTTAAGCCGTATCCGCCCAGCATGGGAAGAGAAGCAACAAGCGTCGCAACGTGCTAATACCAGAGCATTGTGCGAACAGCAGCTTACTTATGCCAAGGAGCAGGTAGCTTGGTTGTACAATAACAGGCTTTGTGAAGCGACGCTTGCTGATGTTGCTACGGTTAATGAAAGCGTGCGCGGTGTTGAAGCAACGCTCGAACAGCTAGCGCGTCTCGATGATGAATCTGCAACTGATAAGCGAATTACACAGATTAAGCGCTCTGTCGACGAACTAAACGAGCAGCTTGATCGCTTCTCTATGCAGCAGCAATACGGCCAAAAGCTACTGATAAAACTTCAGGCGCTCGAAGACATTGCCGCTAAGATCGTTTCGGCAAGCGATAGCGAGTCGGGTAAAGATACCCGTGATGTGAGCGTTGAAGAAGCTAGCGCATCGACTGAGGATTTGAGTCAGGTAAATGGTGGCGACGCATTACAAAGCAGTAGTGTAGTGGCTCTTAAAGCGGAGTTTGACGAAGCACGTCAAGCGTATAAAGCGCTTAGTCGCGAAATCGATGCCATTCCTAAGGCGTTGTCTAAACGTTTCAACGCAGCGACAAGCACTGTAAATGCCAAAGAGCGTGCTCAAAAATCCAAAGAAAATGAGCAAGTAAAACACATTAGAAAGCACATTAGCGTTATCGATAACTTAATTGCTCAGGGTAAATTCCGCGTTGCTATTTCAAAATTTGCAAAGCTTCAGGAAAGTTATGCTGCGCTTCCTGGTTCAGCGAAAAAGTATGTAGAGAAGCGTTTTGAAAAGACCGCTGGTGATGTGTCGCGCTTAGAAGGATGGCAGGATTACCTTGCTGCGCCGCGCAAACCCGCTCTTGTAGAAGAAGCAAAAGCGTTAGCCAGCGCTGATGCAGAAAATATTAAGCAAAGAAGTGAGGCCATTAAGTATCTGCGTAAGCAATGGTTATCACTAACACCGTCATCGTCAACGAGTGAAGAAAGTAGTGATGACGCGTTGTTACAGCAGCAATTCGATGATGCACTTGAAAAGGCCTTCGAGCCTTGTAGAGCGCATTACGCGAAGTTAGATGCACAGCGGGCTGCTGCGCGTGAACAGCGTATGTCGATTATCGCTACCGTTAAGGCAATGGACATTAACATGCCGGAAGCCGAGTTAGTGAAAGTTTTCGATAGAGTGTCTAAACAGTGGCACGCTGCAGGTCAGGTTGAACGTGAAATTTATGAACAGCTGAAGCAAGAATGGAAGGCGGTATCATCGCCCATTCAGGCTAAAGTAAATCAATGGCAAAGTGACAACCAAGCCCAAAAGCGTGCGTTAGTCACCCAAGCTTGTCAACTTGCTATGGAAGAAGATGTCGCTGGCGCTGCCGACAAGGCTCAGCAATTGCAAAGCCAATGGAAGCAGGTAGGCCATGCAGGTAAACGTGAAGAGAGTAAGTTGTGGGCAGAATTTAAGGCTGCCAATGACACCGTATTTGAACGTTTAAAAGCCGAGCGGAAAGTACAGAATAATGCATTTAACGCGTTAGTAGATTCGCTACTCAAGCAAGTGGAAGCTGTTGACATCAACAGCGATGATGCAACGTTCAGTCAATCAATAAGCGACGTTCGCGCTCAGTTAACCGACTTGCCTAAAGCGCAACGTACGAAAGTAGATAAAAAGATTGATTCACTTGAAAGTAAGCGCGCGGCGCAAGCGAAAAATGCACAATCTCAAGCCCGATTGGCGCGAGCTCAGGCTCTGATTTCTTTACTACAGCTAAGTGTAGGTGAGGGAAGTGGTGATGAGCAATCTCTAGCGGAAACGTTAGGGAAGCGTTGGTCAAGCGTATTGGGTCAGTCAACTGGAAATAAAACAACTCAGCACGATAGACAATGGTTGACGGTAGCATTAGAAGTCGCAACTGGTATGCCAAGCCCAGATGCAGACGCATCTATACGCTCTAGCGTACAGCTACAAATGATGACATCTAAGTTGGAACAAGGCGAAGCGGCAACAGCTCCCGACATTCTTGCTGACTGGTTATCATACGACTCGATAAGCGAAGAAGATAACCATTTGCTGCAACGAGTTGTTTCAGTTATTGATACTCATCCTGAAATTGTTGCTTAAACGGAAAGCCTAAATGGAAAACAGTGTTGAGTTTCAATTTGAAACAGAAATGTCTGCCTATCGCTTTTTGAATACCGTGAAGCATATTGACGCAGAAGGGTTAAGAGTGAAGTTCGGGCGTACGGATCATCACGTGAGTGTAAAATACCGTTACGGCGTAGGTGAATTTGATTCGACGCTATCTACACTAGACGATCTTGCTCGTGAGTTAGGTGGTGAAGAAGTGTCTTAACTAACCATAGGTCAAACCACGTCGACTGTAAATACAAAAAGGGCCAGACAATTGTCTGGCCCTTTTTTGATAAAAACGTGATTAACAGTCTTTATCTTCAGCGTCTACGCCTTCTTTCACATCTTCACAAGCGTCTTCAACGGCATTACCTGCATCGGTAACAATTTCGTCTAGCTCTTCGCCTGCGTCTTCCGCTTCACCGTCACCGCAAGCTGCTAGTGATAGTGCAAATGCTGATGCTACTAGTACCTTTGATAAGTTTTTAAATGAAAACATATCCTTACTCCTTTTTCCTATTAAAATACTTCTAACTCTTAGGCTCTTGGTGCTCTACCACGTAACGCATTTGCGATAAGTGAGATTACGAGCAACGCGATAAACACAAAGAAAAGAAACTGTGCGATACCTGTTGCTGCACCTGCGATGCCTCCAAAACCAAAAACTGCTGCAATAATGGCGATGATAAAAAATGTGATTGCCCAACCTAACATAACTAAATCCTCGTATTGCTTCCGTTACTTTCACTTTAACTAATGCTATCTTTGTGCCTGTTTTTTTAAGTTATTGAAATATATTGATATAATTTAATTTTTCTCTGGTTGTCAGGCCGTATCTGCAGGCAATTAACGTCACGATTACACGTACGAATGCATTTTTTACATGATTGAGTAAGGCCCTAGTCACCCAACTTTACTCTTTGTGTGTTAAGGGCCTTTGGCTGGAGTTATTTTTTGATTCTTACCAGCTTCCGAAGAATGTGAGAGCAAGGTTGTGGTTTGTTATGGCGTCTGAATTGGCGCCTGGCGACGCAATATGATTATGTAAGTATCCCATCTCGACGCGCCATTTCTTGTTGAGGTGATAGGCCGGTCCCACGTAAAGTCTATTTTGATCAAACCCGCTATTTTGGCCCCAGTCTGTGTCGTTCAAACCCCAAAATACCTCGTCCCACACGACCATTGACCATTGCTCATTTAAAGGTTTCGACCACCGTATAAATTTTCTAAACCGATAGCCTGTATCACCGCCTTCATCGCTCCTGAATCGCTGCTCCAAACGACTTCTACCTGAAATGGTACCGCCCATAAATTTGCTTAATGAATACGTGGCTTGCTGCCACACCCTGTCTTCTTCAATTGAACCGTTGTCTGAGTCTATCGTTACTCTTGCAACACCCAGCCACAAGGTCGTATCGCTTGAAAGTTTGTAGCCGACACCGGGACGAACGATAGAAACGCCTAGGCGAGATGCGTCGTCTTTAAAGCGTAAATGACCGTCAAACCAAAATTGCCATTTACCTTTATCATCGGCATCTCCAGTGAGTGCGAGGGCGTTCCAAGATTGAAAATCTGACTCGGCGTGTGACTTAACGCCGGCTGTCATCGCCATCACAAGTAGTAAGACGCAACGCGTCATAATTCGTTTTGCGCACATAGTTTTTCTCGTTGAAAATAAAAAAGAGGCAAAGCGAAAGGGAAGGGACGCCTTGCCTGCAAAGGGAGAGTGTTTCGCCCCTCACACTTCCTAAGAATGGAGGGGCAATGGCCTATTTAGTTACCGTTTGGGTTGTAAGGTAACGAAGATTGGTGAGCAACAATACGCAGGTCGCCGTCGCTATCTTTGACATAGGCAAAAGTGTATTCCACCTTCGTTTCGCCACCTTTTGTATCGGTAAAGAAGTAGTTGCCCATCGCCACGGCCATGCGACAGCTGTTGTTGATAATACCCACATTATCGAATTTCACATTTGTGTATGGCTTTATAGCAAAGCCTTTGTCCTCTTCGTAAGCGTCATTACCACCAACAAAGTATGAAAGCGCAGCATCGAAGCTTGAACGGAACTGGTCGTTAGCTGCAAGCGTTGGTTTAAACAGTACGCTGCTTAAATCGTAACCATACATAGCTTGGATGAAATCTGCGGCTTCGCCAGAGTAATCACCATCATTGCTAAATACTGCACCAATTCGCACTATGCCGTCACCCCACATCTTTTGTGCCGTTACCACTTCTCGCTCAGTAATACATTCGTCGGAATAAAGTAATGCGTTGTCGAGTGCTTTAGCTTTTAACGCCGGAACATTCGAACTAGCTGAATGCTCCATCTGCGGTTTTGCCACTGCACTGCAACCAGTCACCAACATTACTGTAGCTGCTACAAGGGTAGTTTTTGTCATTAACGTGCTTAGCTTTCTCATCGCCTGACTCCTTAGTCATTTGCAAAATAAATATGTGCTATTACCTGATTCAATTGCTTAGAGCAGTACCGCTACAACGTTGTTGCTAGAGGCTTATAAATCTGCTCTGCAGTTTATGGGTTTAATGATAGCGAGCTATGATGACGGAGACTTTTGTACAACATTAATAGAAGATTAACGGGTCATTAAAAATGCAAGAAGCACTTCAGAAGAATGGATAACAGCTATAAATTAGAGGCTATAGATTAGAGGCTTTAAATTAGAGAAAAGGGCTGTGATAGCAGCAGTGTCATCGACTTTTTCAAGAAGAAACGAATATGACACCGCCCAAGTTTGTAGAAAAGTGAAGAATGCAGTTAGCCAGTGGTCTGTTAGCCACAACAGAAAAGTAATAAAGACTAGTGCACAGGTTGTTGGCTTTAAAACACATTACGGTTTTGCTTATGTGTTTGAGCGATGCTTTTCAGTAACTGCAACTAGGGCCTGAAAAGCATTTCTATTAAAACTGATGTTTCAGAGCATTAGTGAGCGGCAAAACGCTCAGCTAGTTGCCATTTTTTGGCTCCAGAGGCTCTGATAGTACCTCTAAGACAGTAAAAGCATTTTTACCTAGACGCGTTTTATCATTCGCCATCATTACATCAATAGTAAAGTAGATGTCGTTAATTTGAGTTTTCACAACGTCGCTTGAGCTTGGGACGGCCATAGGCTGTGCCACTTCATCGCAGCCTGACATAGTGCACTGCCTGTCTGTTTGAAATGCCACGGGCTCTTCCTTGTTCGCCATAACTTCTCGCGCAACAACTGGCTTTTTATCCACGTTGGTTTTAACAATAGCTAAATAGGTAAAGCCTTGCTTTTGAGCAATTTCCGCTGCTCTGTAAAGGGCATATTGCTGTACTTTATCAGCAGGAGTTTTGTCTGTTGCCTTAAAAAGAACCTTGTATTCGTTCTCAGAAATTTTTTCGCTCGAATAGCCATAGGCAGCTTTGGAACTCGCTGACTTATAAGGGGTAGGGGCTGCTACAGGGGTCGATGAACAACCTACTATTGCAAGGCTAAACGCCACACCAACACAGGCAAGCGTCAAACGACTTTTCTTCATATTTTTTTTGTTGTTCATCTCACATATTCCTTAATACTGTGATCATTGAAATAACGACAATAGCGCAGTCCTACTTATTGCCATTAGGGCTTGATTGCGTTTTGCTTTGGGTTTTGCATCTACCGCACCCTTGTATGCGCCAAGGGTTGCGATGCCAAGCAATGTTTCAGGCTTTCCCATCATCAGTTTACATTGCCTCTTTGCTTGTGTAAGTGCAACATCTGCATGATGTTTTTGCGAAAAATAAGCATGCTCTTTCTGTGCTATATCTTTCATATTCGATTTTAAAAAAATGTTCATCTCTTTTCCTCATTATTGGCCGTGATTTATTACGCAATGGTAAGTGTGTTCACTATCCGAAAACCCGTCGCCACGTTTGAATGAGTCTGCTAAAGCTCAAGTAATTAAATGAATTTTGTGCAAGTTTAAATAAACAAAAGGCCGCAACACTGTTAAACACCAACAACAGGAGTGGAACTACCACATAGCTAACGCCCACACTATGAAGTATAGCGCCAATAGCGATGTTTAAAATGAGCCAACATACAGTGCCCACCGCAAATGCCGCTAAGCATGCAAAGACTGTAACAAAGAAACTCTTTTTAATGAGCATCAATTCACTGTTAGTGAGCTCTAAAAACGCTAAACCCTGCGCTTTTCGCTGGGTAAATGCTTCAGAGAATGCCGAGAAGATATCCGAAAACGATGGGTCGGGGTAATTCTGTTGCGTCGACTTGTGTTGCGTAGAGTGTTCAGAGGCTGCTGATGCAGCGTTTGCATTGTCACCGTTGCTTTTAACATTAAGATTCGCCTGCGCCGCGGGCGGCGTCAGGCGAAAAGGATTTTCTGTGCACAAATTGTACTTTGCTCTTCGAAAATCAGGTACAGTCATCGAATTACTTCTTACGTAAAAGTGACGTCACTAACATTCCTGCTGCGAATGCGATACCCGCTGTCGCTACTGGGTTTTCAATGGCATATTTACGTACGTTTGACGCCTGCCATTTCTGCTGCGCCAGACGCTTTCTCGCTGACATGTTCTCTGCAGACGATGTAGCAGTGCGACGAATGTTTTCCTCCGCAATGCCTGCACTGTCTGCTAACTTGTCTACTGACGCATGAAGAGAATCTTTCAGTTGATCCGTTACTGGGTGACTCGGCTCAGCCACGCTGTTTGTATCGTTATGTTTAGCTGTTTGCGATTTAACTGAAGCTTGTGTAGCCATAATACTCTCCTTAATATTTTAGGTTCATATAGGTAGCTGCAACTGATATACCAAATTATTATCTTACTGTTTTATATGATTTATTTTTATTTTACTATTGTTGCGTGAGGTGCTTATGTGCAAGTCTCACACACTGTTGTGTCTTACGTCTGTAATATTTTCTTGCTCTTGATGATGCGCTGCTCAACCTCCGACAATCGGTACAGGTTGGCAGCGAAATAATTAACTTTTCAGCCCACTACCGAGGCTAAATCGTCTTTAGTGACAGGTTTGAGCAGTGCACTGTTGATCCCTATAGTTGTCATCGTTTCGGAGTCCGCTTCGTGGCCGCTTACAATAGTAAGGATGGCATCTGGTAGCTTTTTCTTGAGCTCACTCGCTAAGTCGTAACCGTTATAATCGGGAAGGGTAAGATCCATAAGAATGTGATCGAAACGTTGATTTTCTGCAGCCTGTAATGCTTCAGCACCGCTGTACTGAGTAGTGACCGTATGACCTAAGTGGGAAAGAAACAATTGTAGTAGCTCCGCCGCATCCTCATCGTCTTCAATCACAAGTATATGCTTATTGGCAGGCTGATCTGAATTACCTTTTGAATCAGTAGACTGGATTTTCTGCTCTGCTTGCCCATTATCTGCAAGTCCTCGATAAGCGGTTTCGTCCTCTGGAGCGTGCGGCTTGTCTATTGGCATGTCTGCAACTTGTGCCTCCACGTTGGTAAATGTTACGTGATTACCTGGCGGGAGGTATTGCGAAAGCAAGTTAGCCAGTGCAAACCGGTCAATCGGTTTTCCAATTACGTCGTTAAACCCTTCGCGAATTAACGATTCTCTTAAGCCTTTGCGGCTTGCTGCTGTGACGGCTATCACTGGGATATCCTGCCCATGTCGTCTAATCGCATGTAGGGCTTCTATGCCATTCATCACTGGCATATGAATATCCATTAAAACGAGGTCGAAGGGCTGGTTGTGTTCATCCGCCTGCAACACGGCTTCCAGTGCTTTTACGCCATTTTCAGCGTAGCTAATGTCAGCTTGAGATTGACTCACAAGGTGGCCGGTTAGACGTCGAATTTCTCGCAAGTCATCAACAATTAATACGCGTCCAGTCACGTTTAAATTGATGCTACTAGACTCGACAGGTTGAATTTGGCCTAATTCAAGATCTATACGAGGCTGTTCAGAAACATCGCCAGGGTTTATATCAAATGTAAATGTGCTGCCTTCTCCTAAACGAGACTTAACATCAATGTCGCCGCCCAGTTTAGTGACAAGCTCTTTGCAAATGGCAAGTCCAAGTCCTGCTCCGCCATGATTGGCGCGCATTACATCTTCTATTTGTTCGAAAGGCTGAAAAATATTGCTGAGCTTATCAGGCGGCATGCCGATACCTGTATCATCTACAGAAAATCGCAGCAGTGTTTGACTCGAATCTTTTTCTGACGGCTCGTCGAGAGAGATGGTAAGCGTGATACTGCCCTTGTCGGTAAATTTCACGGCATTCGAAATAAGGTTCAACAATACCTGACGCAGGCGGGTAGGATCTGTGTGTATAAACTCTGGTATTTTTGTTTTTGAAACAACGTTAAGGCTTAGTCCTTTGTCTTTGGCATTCAAACGCATTAATGAGTGAATGTCCGTCAAAAACGCGCTTAAGTTCACTTCCTTAATGTTGAGTTCAAGTTTCTCTGCCATTATCCGCGACATGTCTAGCAAATCATTGAGTAGGCTTAACAGGTGCTTGCCATTAGAGTGGATAATAGATAACTCTTGTTGAAAAGGGCTGTTTCTCGCATCGTCTATAAGCAGTTCGGTGTAGCCAAGAATAGAGGTGAGGGGGGTGCGCAGCTCATGCCCTAAATGCGCAAGGAACTTATCTTTGGCCTTGTTCTTTTGCTCTACTTTGTTCCGCTCAATTCGCTCGTTCTCGATGTCACGACGAACCATGGCGTATCTAATCGTGCGCATAAACCGCGGTGATTCAATTTCCGATTTTTGCAAATAGTCTGCGGCACCTGCTCGCATGACCATTTCATCCACCGTAGCATCCGATTGTCCGGTAAGTATCACCACGGGTAAATTGAACTGGTTAGATTTTAAAACACCCAATACATCAATCGCGTTCTCTGCACCCAGTAAGTAATCTAACAAACACAGGTCGAAACTTTGTGTCTTTAATGCTTCCACTGCGTCTAAGCTATTCGTCACCCACGTCAACTCAAACGTAGGTGACTCGCACTGTGCTAGATAGTCAGAGGTTAAGAAGTAATCATCTTCATCATCCTCTACCAATAAAATTTTTATTACCTCTGACATCTAGTACCTCTTTTACTCGTGTGGTAATTCTACGAACTCTATCCAGTAACGTCCGAGCGCGCGCATTAGTTCAACCAATCCTTCAAAGTTCACTGGTTTTGTAATGTAAGATGCGCAACCTAGATCATAACCGCGTAGCATATCTTCCTCCTCTTTAGAGGTTGTGAGAATTACCACTGGGATACTGCGAAGCTTGGGGTCGTTTTTCAGTTCTTGCAGCGCCTCTCTACCGTCTTTTCTTGGCATGTTTAAATCTAGTAAAATAAGACTAGGTCGCGGTGCCGAAGCAGGATCTGTATATTTACCTTCATGACGAAGAAACTCTAATAATTCAACGCCATCTTCAACACAAAACAGATTGTTTAGAACGCGGCTTTCATTGAGCGCGTCAACCGTAAGTAAGCGGTCGTCTTCGTCATCGTCCGCCATAAGAATATTGATAGGCTGAGTTTGTTTACGCGTCATTGTGTGTTTCTCCATTATTGTTGTTAGAACCAAACGGTTCACTATTTTTGGGTATTATTATCGAGAACGTTGCCCCTTTTCCGGGAGAACTAACTGCGGTTATTTGACCGTTGTGCCGTTCTACAATACGACGACAAACGGCAAGCCCAATACCCGTACCTTTGTATTCACTTCTACCGTGAAGGCGTTGGAAAGGGGCAAATATTTTTTCAGCAAACGATTGCTCGAACCCTATACCGTTGTCTGATACGGTTATTTTTGTCCAGTCGTATTCTTCAGCAAGCAGAATGTCTTTCGTTTCTTCTTCCGTCGCGTCTCTTGCAGATATCGTTACTTCAGGTCTCACTCCCTCGCTCTGAAATTTCAGTGCGTTAGACACTAAGTTTAAAAACAGCTGCTCTAATTGCGATTTGTCACCGCGAATAGTCGGCAAATCGCTAACATGTATTTGCGCAGACTTTTCATCGATAGCGATTTCCAAATCGCCCATGATGCTATCCACTACGGTGCCTAGATTAACGTCGTCAAACTCTTTACCTCGTGTGGAAACGCGAGAAAAGGCGAGAAGATCTGAAATAAGCATGGACATCCGCTCTGCTGCATTGAGCATGCGCGCAAGATAATCTTTGCCACGTTCGTCTATCACATCGTTGTAACCCGATTCTAAGCGGTTACCAAATGCCCGAATTTTTCTTAATGGTTCTTGCAGATCGTGTGACGCCACAAAGGCAAAATCTTCCAACTCTCTATTACTTCGTGCTAATTCGTCTGAATAAACACTTAACTCTTGCGTTCTATCTGCTATCCGAGATTCTAGATCTTCGTTAACAGACTCTAGGTCAGCTTGGTATTTCTCATGCTCACGGGAATTTATTTTGAGCAACAAAAATACCGTAATAATCAGTAGCAGAGTCGTTGCAGAGGAAATGATCAGCGTATTAACAGAGTCCCTTCTTAGGCTCATTAAGTTGGCTAAATGCGTGCCTTGCATATCTCGTTCTGAACCGTCGATTTCTCTAAATAAGGTTTCAAACTGTTTGTAGAGTTTTATACCCTTATCGCTATTCACTAAAATGACAGCTTGTTGCTCTTTTCCTTCTTTATACAGCTCAACTATTTCAATGACTTCATTGATTTTAGCTTTGGTTAAAGACAAAAGTTCTTCGATGCGGATGGACTGGTCGTTAATATCTGAAGAGAAGGAGCTTACTTCTACCTCATCCATTAATTCGCCGACTACGCTTAACGTTTCGGTGTAGTCGGTAAGATATTCTTCATCGCCAGTTAGCATATAGCCGCGCTGACCAGACTCCACGCGAAGTACAGCAACGTGAAGGCGGTTAACTGCATTGATAACACGGTTCGTAGTGAACAGCCGCGCTTCCAGAGCAGAAAGGTCATTCAATGTACTAACTACGTAAAATGAATTAGCAGTTATTACAATAATGACCAGAACAACTAAAATTATCCAACTGTATAGTGAAGACAATACTTTAGTAATCATTTACTTAATCCGAAACATTGCCACTTAACTCTGATGTCATTTCAGCAAGAGTATGGCTGCAGTCTTTAGCACTGCTTATTATTTTATCCAACGCCACCAATGCCTTTTCAGGTGGAACGTCACCGTTTAATGCCATTTTTACTAGCTCAGCCTGCATTGATATTCTGTTTAATGGTTTGCGTGCATCATGCACATAAACACTTAGTCGAGAAAATTCTTCGCTAGTCATGCCGAATACCTCTTACTTAGTCGTCTTTACTTAAGTCACCATATGCATGAAGACGGTTGTAAAGCGTTTTTGTACTAATTCCCAGCATTTCTGCTGCGGTGGTCTTATTGCCATTCACTTTTTCCAACGTGGCATAAATTAGCTCTTTTTCCACGTCTTCAATGGTTCTACCGGCTTGGAGTGCCGGTGTCGTGCTCTGCTTTTGAGCGAAAGGCGACTCAATGGTTTTTGGTAATTCAATCTCACTCTTTTCAGGGTCGCTCATAATGGCAGCGCGATGCACAAAGTGTCTTAGTTCACGCACGTTACCGGGCCAGTCGTAGGCTTGTAACGTATCGAGTTGACTATCTTCCCACTTAAATTGCGAGCCATTATCTTTATTGAATTCAGCAATAAAGGTTTTTGCTAGTAATGGAATATCTTCCTTTCTTTCACGTAGCGGAGGAATGGTGATTGGGAACACCGCAAGTCTGAAGTAGATGTCTTCGCGCAGTACTTTGCTTTGCGCAATCTCTTCCATTGTTCGGTTCGTGGCAGATACAACGCGGCAGCTCACCGGGATGGTCTTCGTTCCGCCCACACGAATAACAACCTTGTTTTCTAAAACGCGGAGTAAGTTGGGCTGCATATCAATGGGCATTTCTGTAATTTCGTCCAAAAAGAGCGTGCCGCCCTCAGCTTGCTCGAAAACACCTTCTTTACGACCTACAGCGCCGGTAAATGCTCCTTTTTCGTGACCGAAAAGTTCGCTACCTATTAGTTCTTTTGAGAATGCACCACAGTTGGTTGCAATATAGGGACCTTCACTTTCTGAAGCGCGATGAATTGCGGCAGCCACCACTTCTTTACCTACACCGCTTTCACCAAGCAGCATTACGTTAGCGCTGGTTTTGCTCACTCTAGAAATCAGCTTGTAGAGCTCTTTCATAATTGGCGATTCACCAATCAGCAAGTCAAAATGTTTCTCTATTTTTTCTTGTGCAGGTGCTTTTTCTTTTGGCTTTTGACTTAATACGGCCTCTATTTCCTCCCGTTGAATTGGCTTAACGAGGTAGTCGACCGTGGGGCCACACAGACCCTTTATCACGCTTTTCACAGAAGGGTGACCCGTTATCAAAGTAACGCGAGGGCGCTTAGGAAGTGCATCTAATTCATTGAACAAGTGTGCGCCGCTTCCATCGGGTAGCATGAAATCAAGCAGTACATGGTCAAAGGTTTCTTTTTCTAACCAATCGCGGGCTTCTTTGAGTGTGGCAGCGGTAAGTACTTCGTGGCCAAGAAATTCGATGATAGTACAAGCTACTTCTGTGAACTCGGCGTCGTCATCAACTAAAAGTACAGTAAGCACGTGGATGTCCCTCTCTTCTTTCGTTTCCTATTCAGAAAAAATATGGAATAGAATCAATGTTATAGTTTTATCATACGCTATTAATAGCTGAATGCTAAAGCGCATATTTAAAGTTTATTTGTACGCTGGTTTAAATCGATAAGGCGTAAGCGCATCGGAAAACATTTAAATGCCTCAAGCAACCCGGTAACCTTGAACATTTGCTTAGATGCCAGGGATAGTCGGTTGCGCTACCTTCTTCTAATTTATCAACTCTTTGCGATCAGCGGTACACATCGCGCTAAAGTACAGAATGTCTATATCTGTTTTTGTTTTATTAGGTGATTTTATTTTACTTATCAGGGGCATTTGCAAAAAGTATTCCTGTCTTTAACACACCGTCACATGCAATCGATGGCATATTTTTCGCACGATTTAACTGTCTAAAGTTACTTGCAATTTCACTATGGCAAATCGACTAGGTGCGAGAAATGTATATTAATTAGGCGAGAAGCCCGTCTGATTAGCGCGACGTTCGCAGGTAATGTGATATCAAAGGAATTGAAGATGTGGGGAAAAACAGCTGTAAGATCAATGACCTTATACGAGTTGTTGGGGAAAATGCAGCCGCGAGCAAGACAAGATAAGTTCGAGTTTGCTGAGTTTTGGGATGTGATGGAGAAAAGGGGCTTTGGACCAATGCTGGCGCTGCCATCTTTTATCGCTTGCACACCGATTGGGGCCATCCCTGGGATCCCATCTTTAGCGGGTGGGACGATTTTACTCATCGCGTTGCAAATTTTACTCGGTCGTAGGCATCCTTGGTTACCGCAAAGAGTGAAGCAACTAAACTGTGACGCCGATCAGCTTCGCTACATTGTCGAAAAGGTTAAACCGTATGCAGTACGCGTAGACCGCTTTTTAGTTCCTCGGTGTTTTTTCATGCGCCAGCCTGTGTTCAGATCATTCATCGCATTATGCTGTGCGGGTTGCGGACTTGTAATGATTCCACTCGAGCTTATTCCCTTTATGGGGCTTATTCCCGCTTTTGCTGTTTTTATTATGGCAATAGGCATGGCCACAGACGACGGTGCTGTGGCGTTAGTTGGTGTTTCGTTATCGCTATTTGGCTTTATACTTGGGTTTGAACGCCTTGCAGTCGCGCTAAGTTGATGATCTAACTACTCAGTACACGAATCGAGCATAAAATCTGACGATGGAAGGTTCATTGTTTGATATCGTAGCTCGCCAATAAAAGCACGGGCAGCTGGTCCCAACGTATCGCCGTCTTCGAAAGACAAATAAAGGAGCGCCTTACGCAACGCTGCATTATTATCGAGGGGAAGGGGAACGAGTGTACCGTCTTCTAGCTCATCTTTAATTATTGCTATAGGCAGCCACGCAAAACCCAACCCCTGAGCAATAATATCTAATGACGTTCTAACGTGGCTTACGGTCCAGCGCTGCTCTGCACCTAACCAGCCCACATCAGCTTTACGCTCCGCGGATGAATCCCTTACCACAATTTGACGATACGCTTTTAAGTCTTCCAGTGTGAGCGTTCTATCCAATTGGTGTAATGGATGGTCGGCGTGAGCGACAGCTGCAAATTCAATTTCGCACAAGTCTTCGCTAAAGCCATTAGAAAACGCGAAAGGAGAGATGCCTAAATCAACTTTACCATTGCTCAAAAGTGAATTTGCGCCACTGAGTACAGTTTCTTCTATCTCGATACGAAGGAGCGGGAACTCAGCAGAAACTTTCGCTAGCACGTTATAAAGCAATTCAGACGGGAAAATAATATCTACCGCTATGCGTAAAGTTGTTTCTGTGCCAGATTTAAGGCTATTGGCAACGGCCTCGAGCTTGTGCGCTTCGCTAAGCAAAAAAGAGGCACGGCGATACATAAGTTCACCTTGCGGCGAAAGCTGGACTTTACGTCCAATATTCTCAAACAATGACACTCCAATGGCGTTTTCAAGCTTTTGAACCGCGTGGTGAACGCTCGATTGACTTTTGTGAACTTCAGCAGCAGCTTGATTAAAGCCGCCTGCATCGACGACGGCTTTGAACATTCGCCATTGTTCTAACGTAGATTTCAGCATACAGCGCCTTAAAACTCTTAATTAACGCTACTTATAGCATACGCGTGGTTAAGAAGTCATTTCTGGTTTGCTTGATTTATCGTGGGTACAGGGCATGTCACAACCGAAACGTTCTCATAGCCCATCTTTATAAGTTGCTCTGCAGCTAGTTTTGCTCGAACGCCCGACGCACAGTGAATATAAAGTGGCGCTGAAGCATCTTTAAACTGTTCCAGTGCCTTCATTTCGAGCACGCCGCGTGGTATGTGAAGCGCAGAAGGTACGGGCTGATTGGCAACTTCGGCACTCTCTCGTACATCAATCAGTATACCGCTATTGTTTCGGCACTCACTGGCCGCTTGCTCCGCAGATACAGTGCGTAAGTTCACGTCTATGTTTTCTATTCGAGTCTTCATGTCTATAAGCATATTTTTCCTTTTTGCCTAAACTTAGTTGAAATAAGTAAAATCTAATATATTGATGTCAGCGTAATAAAACAATGTAAAATACGGCGATTCGTCGCATAAATTGGCAGGTCGGCAAAATGCCTTATACTTTAGTATAGTAAATGGCTAAATTGGTGCCGAAATACTTTACAGATAGAGAGTGCTTATGTCCGAGGATATGGTAATAGGTTCAGATGATATAATGGAACACGCTGCGGAAGCCGAGATCTTCCTTAAGCAATTCGCGAATAAAACACGCCTTATGGTGCTTTGTTCGTTGCTGAAAGAGGAAAAATCGGTAACCGAACTTCTCGAAGTTGTTAGCGTCTCGCAGCCAGTGATTTCTCAGCACCTTGCTTTATTGCGAGAATCAAAGATGGTGGCCACAAGAAGGCAAGGTCAAACTATTTACTACCGCTTAGCAGACGAGCGCGTCAAGCGCTTAATTGCTTTGATGTACGAATTTTTCTGCGAATAATCTTCTTTTTGCATCCTAAGCTACAATGTCCGCCTTCAACAACGGACATTGTAAAATTCCTAACTAAAAATTACCATCAATGACACTCTTCGGTTATTAATTTCCGTTTTTGTTCAATTGCTCGCAAAGCATAGGCACATAGCCTTCTTCAGATATTTTTTCACTTTCCACTTCAGGTCTATCAACCAATTCGTCGTGACTTAAATTCACTACTACGCTGTGCGCCGCCCAGTCGATACTTTCAATATCGCTAGGTAGAAGTGCGAGATGTTTACCACCCGGAAGCCAGTTGTTGGTATCTACCACTAGCATGATTATCTTCCAGCTCTCGGTGTCAATGACGAAGTTACTGATGTGGCCCACGTTATCTGTGGTTGTAGCTACTTCATATCCACCAACTTCGCCCACTGCTCTTAGGTGGTTGGTGCTTTTTTTCGGGGTTTCAGTTTCAGACTCTTCAGCGCGTTGTAATTCGACCAGTTCATTTGGATGTGCGAACTCTCCCCATGCTCCTGGACCAATCCAATAGTATCCGTAACCAAAATATTTGAAGAGGTTTTCTTCGTATTCACGTGACACAGGCTTATGTTCGTCAATAGAGGGGCTGTTTTTCAATGTATCAACTGTCATATTGATATGAACAGACTCACTATCTTCATCTAGCTGTTTGACAGATATAGGTGATATTACCACTTTGCGGCTAAGCGGTAGCCAAGTATTGGTATCTGCGACCAAGTAGCGAACAGTGAAGGTTTCGTCGTCGAAAAGGATATCGCGGATGCCGCCCACTTTGTCATCAAGGGCATGTATAGAAAAGTGAGTAAGCTGTTTTGAACTAATGATCATCGTTGCGCCTCCTTTGCATGGGCTCGTTTTTCAGAATGAAATGCACAATTCACTGCACATCACTCTGTATTACTACTAAGTGTAGACAGTCCTTAATGTTTCTTCATTTTGTTCTTGTCTGAAGTTGATTGAGATCATTTGTTCAATAACAAAAAAGCTCGCCGGAGCGAGCTTTTTAGTAATGCTGTAGCATTATGCTACATCGAATTCTTCATCAGAGTAATCTTCATCATAGTCTGACTGGTTACTCGCACTGCTGTGAAGGGTGTAGAAGTGCTTTTTGCCCCTTGCTAATCTGACGTATTTCGCCCAGGCTTTTTCTAGGTTATTGCTAGCTTCAACTTTACCTGTAACGAATTCGACGAAATGTCTCTCATCATCACTTTCAGGCGACAACTCGCCACTTTCAAGTCCTAGCAGTGTTTTGCCGTAGTGGGTTAGAAGATCGGCTTCAGTAATACTGAAGTCACCTGATTTACGAAAACCGTATGGAAACTTCTGATGGTCAATATAAGGTTTTGCAGATTGTCGAATAGCTAAACTTTTCATGTTGTACCCAACGTAATGTTTTGTTCAGCGCACTTTTAAGATAATTAAAAACGAAGATAAAACAAAAGATTTTTCTCTTATCAATAAAAAATTTTTAACGGTATAAAATCTAACACTAAATTTTAGATTACGTCAGAAAAGTATACAGAAAGTACGAGGTGAAAACCTCAAGTATGATGTGTCTAAGTTTTTGAAATTAAAGTGAAATGTAAGTATCTATTTATTGGCCCTGCAATGGGTATCGCTATTACACGAGCGTAAATGAGTTGGACGTTAAAAGTCTATGAAAATCACTGATGAGAATAATCAAAAATTCTTGTCGCTACGATGATTAAAATTCGTTTTCTATTTTGTCACTTAAGATAATAATTGAAGTGTGTTAACAACCCAGAGAAGTCAATGAGTAAAGACTATCGTTACCAGCGTGATGAATGGGACTCGGTAGAAGAGGAAGATTTTCACGCTAAAAAGCCAAGTTCCAAACGTCAAAGTACTGTAAAGGAAAAGCAGAAGCGTGACCTGCAACGCCGTGACAAACAGCGTCGCCTGCACCAAGAAGAGTATTAATTCAGTGAGTTGGTGAAATTTTAATAAAGCGTACCGTTTATAGCGGTGCGCTTCTGTGCTTTTGTGTTTACTTACCGTATTATCTGTGTCAATTTAGACCCACTTTGATTCGGTTGTACAATAAGCATGGATATACGCTTTCTCACCACCTTTATAGAGGTGGCAAAAACTCGTCACTTTGGTAAAGCGGCTGAAAATCTTTACCTTACTCAATCTGCAGTCAGTGCGCGCATAAAGCTACTTGAAGAGTATTTTCATACCACGCTTTTTATTAGGCAACGCAACAGTATACAGCTCACTCAATCTGGTGAGAAACTTCTGCCTTACGCTAGGCAATTATGCGCAACGCTAAACGAAGCAAAACAAGAGCTCCAAATTCAATCCTCTGAATATGTTGTTTGCGGCGCAACACAGCTTGCGAGCGAGCTGTTATTGCCTCAGATGCTCAGTCACCTACACAACTCGTTTCCCGATTGGTCAGTAAAGGCTGAAGTTCTTACGTTAGATACACTGTCGCGACAATTGCACGAAAGGGTGACAGACTTATCTTTCTCCACTGAACCGTTGAAATCTGAAGAAGTAAACAGTGATGTATTGCTAGAGCAGGAGTTGGCGCTGTATCGAATTGGACAAGCGTCTGAGACTATTGATGCATCAGATTTTGTGGCTATTGATTGGGGAGCTAAGGCAAGAGACTGGTTGCTTACTGCTTACCCTCAACTTCGCGATGCAAAGTTAAGAACCAATTCGTTGAATCTTGCGCTCAACAATTTACAGAGCGAAGGTGGTATTGCCGTATTACCGACCAACGTTGAAAGCCAGTTACCCGATAGTGTGAAAGTGACCAGAATTGAAACGTTAGAAAACGTATCGTTTAAGGTGTATGTGCACAGCATGAAGCAAGTCAGACGAGTGGGTCTAGCAGAGATAATAGAAAGCGTGTCTAAAGCGTGTTAACCGCTGCCAATAAATTTACCCACTGTGCCTAATTTAAAGGCATGTGAATCGCAGAATTAAAGAGAGAAACTTATGTCACAATTACATCCTTTATTGGAAAAAAACGCATTTCAACGACTAGAAGCAAGCCTTGCAACAATTAAAGCGGAAGAAAAGCTCTTCATTCTTAAAGATGAGCACGGCTGCGTAATGCTAACTACGGATGAAGAAGATGGTGTTCCGGTTTGGCCTGATGCAGAGTTAGCACTCTTGTGGGCAACCGAAGACTGGGCACACTGTGAAGCGATGAAATTAAGCACCGAAGAGTTTTTGACTAAGTGGGTGCCGGGCATGACGCAAGATGAATTAATGGTCATTGTATGTCCTGTACCTGCTGAAGAAGGAGAGGTAATTACACCAGAAGAGTTTGCTGACTACCTTTAAGATGTGATCTCAAGGGGAAGGCAAAGGGTAATTATCTAGTAAGCAAATGGGGCATAAAAACGCTTGTTGGGTACAACGTATCTGGCGCTTATTGTGCCCTTAATTAGTAACCCAAGGAGGCGTTATGTTTACTGAGCAACCCACAATGAATAGTTTATTTAGCCAACTCGGTTTAGGAAGTTCAGACGAAGAAATTGCTGAATTTTTTGAAACACATCGAGGGCTGAATAAGAGCCAACATCTTCATGAAGCGCCTTATTGGAATGAAAGTCAGTCTGCATTTTTGAAAGATGCCATTATTGAAGACGCTGCGTGGGCCGAAGTGATAGACCAACTTAATGCTGAGTTGCACGAATGATGGCTCTGCGCTCCTAGATTTAAACGTCAAACTAATATTTAATGCTTTGAGAGAAGGTACTAGCCGTTTTGTTGCACCCATCTGCTGATGATTTGTGGTTTCTTCCGTTAGGTGGAACGGGCGAAATTGGGATGAACCTCAATTTGTATGGTCACGATGGTCAATGGTTAATGGTTGACTGTGGGGTTTCTTTTGATGAGCCTCTCACACCTGCCTACAAAGGCGTCAGCCAAGAGTCTAACCAGAATACGTTCAAAACCACTACGCATCGCGTTGTGGCTCCAAACCCTTCATTTATTACTAAACAAAAAGAAGCACTGGCTGGCATTGTCATTACCCACGCCCATGAAGATCATGTAGGCGCAATTCCTTACCTTTGGGAACGCTTCCAAAAGCCAATTTATACTACGTCTTTTACCGCCGAAGTGTTAAGGCGAAAGCTTGCAAGAAGTAAATTGGCTAACCGAATTGCCATTATTGAAGTCGACGCAGGCGATACTAAGCAAATTGGGTCTTTTAGCGTTAACTGGCTAGCCATTACTCACTCGCTTCCAGAACCCTTCGCACTAAAAATCAATACACCAGTAGGCACAGTATTACATACAGCAGACTGGAAAATTGATGCCAACCCTGTAACAGGTTTACCGTTTGACGTTAGCCTTTACAAGCGACTAGGCAACGAGAATATTCTTGCCATGGTTGGAGACTCTACCAATGCAACAAAACCGGGCTTTTCAATTTCTGAGAGAAATTGTTACGACGGCCTATTAAGCACTATCGCGCCGTTAAAGGGTAGAGTGGTGGTAGGTTGCTTTGGTAGCAATATAGCACGGCTAATTTCGCTAGCTAAAGTCGCCAAGAAAACTAAGCGTTACATGGCGCTGTATGGTCGTTCGTTAATGAACATGTACGGCATTGCCAAACAACAGGGCATTTGGCCAGACGATTTACCGGTGACCGACCCCCAACATTTAGGTTATCTTCCCCCCCATGAAGTTTTAGCTGTAGCGACAGGCAGCCAGGGCGAGAAAAATACCGCGCTGGCGCGTTTTGCAAAAGACACTCACCCTCACCTTAGTTTAGACAAAGGGGATACTGTGCTATTTTCTTCGATAGTTATTCCTGGAAATGAAGAAAGTGTAGGCCGACTAAGTAAAGCGCTGCAGGCAAAGGGAGTAACGGTTATTCACAGTGAAGATAGCACGCTGCCAATTCATGCCAGCGGTCACCCCTGTGAAGAAGAATTAAAGCTCATGTATCATTGGGTAAAACCTACCATTGCTATTCCGGTTCACGGCGAGCATCAACACCTTCAAGCACATGCAAATATTGCTAAAGCGTGCGGTATTAAAAAGACCTATGTAGGGCAGAACGGTGATTTGTACAGGCTAGCGCCACAGCCAAGCATTCGCAGACAGGTTGTTCCAGTTGGTCGAATTCCTGTACAGCAAGCGTAAAATAAAAATATCGAAATAGCCCTAAGTGTATTTAGTCGGACGCGCCTTTTGCTTTTGTTCATATTGTACGCTTTAGAAAAATTAATTTTTAATTATCAATGCGATAGATGTGTCCTTTACGTTTTTTAAAACCTCATTTTAGAAGCTGCCCAAGTTTAAAACATTCTGTTACACTTGGGCTTATAATAAAAATTTAAAACGTGCGACCCATTTTTGATGAGATATTTCAACTATTTTTTACTGCTGTTTTTAGTTGTAAGCCTACAAGCGGTGGCCTCGCCGCGACTGTCTAATCCCGTCTTTCAGTCTTTATCGACCAAAAATGGCCTTCCGCAAGATATCGTCAACGACATTGTTATAAACGAAGATGGCTTTGTGTGGATAGCCACAGAAGGTGGTTTGGTTCGTTGGGATGGAGTTAGAACTAAACGAATAGCAGGTCCAGACAATTCTCTTATCGACTCATCCATTTATCGACTTGCCCTTCAAGGTACTGAAGCGTTGTGGTTTAGTGTGTACGGCAGAGGGGTTTATTATCTCGATTTGGCCACTCAAGATGTGGTGCAATTAGAGCCAACGTACTACCACGACTTTGAAGGTTTTGTGCAACATGCAGAAACCTTTCATTGGCAAGATGACACGCACCTTATCATTGCACTGGCAGAAGAAGTGCATAAATTTAACACGCAAACTAAAACCCTTGAGCGAATAGCAAAGCTCCCTGAGCCGCTGTTGGGTAACAGCCAAAGCATCCGGGCGGCAATCACCGTTGAAGACACCTTACTGGTAGCCACTACATCGGGGGTGTACGTCAAAAATATCAACAATTTAGAACAGTCTTTACGTCGACTTGATTACCTGGGTGATATTCCCGAAAACCTCGATAACGCCAATGCAAAGTTTCTACTTTTAGACGATAAGGACAGGGTGTGGATTTCAACGGTTTCGGGCGTATTTGTTGCTCAGAAACAAGACTTTCTCAAGCAGGTACAGGGCGAAAAAGAACATGTCTTTACACAGGTTCTATCTGACAGAAACGTGTGGACGTTGGTTCAGTACAAAGACGACGCTTTTTGGATGGGCACTAATAAAGGGCTATATCAGCTGAGTAAAAAAGCAGGTGGTTGGGAATACGAACACATCTTAGAACCGCATAACGGTTTCACCGAAATTTCAAACAAAAAAATTATCGCCATTGCCAAAGATGAATCTGACAACCTCTGGTTAAGTTCAGTCTATGCTGGTGCACTGTATTTCGGTGTGAAAAGTGCGGATATTTTTGCTATCCAGAATGAACGAGCCGGTGAGGCTAGCGTTTTGACTAGCCATGTGGTGTGGTCGTTTGCCGAGACTGAACCTAATAAAATATGGATAGGTACAGAAAACGGGCTTAATCACTATGATTTCACGACAAAAAAGTCTGAGAAGTATCTGTATTCAAAAAGTCAAAGAGCGATTATCGGCGAAGGCGCCGTAAACAAAATTGTTCCAACGCAAAGTGGCGAATTGTTTCTCAATACGTACAACGGAATACGGTTGTTTGATATGGAAACAGGGGAGGCTAACCGGCCAGAGGTATTAAAAGGTGGCGATGACACCGTATTTGATGCGTATGGCGCGGGAATGATGCTTTCAGATAAAGGAGATTTGTACTTTATTGGCAACGAAGGTTTTTTAAAGTATGACGTGGACAAAAAAGAAATTTCTTCTTTAGAGCTGGATCCTCGTGTTTTTGACATAAATTTTTCATTGGGTTTCTTGGGGCAGTCTCATTACCACAATGATCGATTATTTTTTGCTACCGAAGGTGGTTTGTGGTTAATCGACCCAGAGACGTTTCAGCATGAATTGGTCTATCGATTCTCAGAGCTACAGCGTGGCCGAGATCGCTCCATATCGTCGTGGGTTATCGACGATATGGGTGTGCTGTGGCTTGCATACAGTGGCGTAGGGTTGGTTGGCATAGACGCAGACACGTTTGAGCCGTTGTACAACCTAAACGAATCGAATATTTTATTATCAAACATTGTTTACGGGCTGCAAAAAGACGAAGCAGGCAATATCTGGTTTAGTTCGCACAAAGGGTTACACAATTACGATCCGTCTACCGGCCAAATCAAGAACTTTATCTACGGACGTGAGCTAAGTGTTTCTGAGTTTAACCAAGGGGCTTCGCTTAAGCTTAAGGACGGTCGACTGGCTTACGGCTCGACGAGCGGCGCTGTGGTTTTCTCTGCATCGCAATTGGAAAGCTTGGAAGTTGGAAGAAGTTTGCTAAGTAAGCAAACTGCTATAACAGAAGTCGCCGTAGACAATAGGATCCTTAATCAGCCGCTTAAAAACCTAACCGGACACCATTTTGATCTCGATTACGAAGATTATGGGTTAACAATCCATTTTTCGTCATTAGCGATGTCAGGCATAGGAAAAATAAAGTACTACTACAAGCTGTTGAACGGTGATCGCGTCGTTACAGAAGGCGTGACTGACGATGCAAAAATAACCTTTACCAACATAGAACCGGGTGACTACGTTTTTTCTGTTGCCCCTACGCCAGGTAGTTTCGACTATAACGTGCTTCCGGCTGAAATTACGCTTTATATGCCACATGCGCCTCTGCGTTCACCGCTTGCATATACTATTTACGCAGTGCTCATCGTAAGTTTATTCGTAGCATATTTACTCTCCCGTCAACGCCAACTGTTTAGACTACAAAAAGCGCAGCAGCAGGTAACGCTATTCAGTGACGCTTTTAGACAAACTCGAGACTGGGTTTTAATTTTTGATAAAGAAAAGCGTTTAGTTGCCGCGAACCCAGCTTTTGAACACGTGTTCGGCTTTAATAATAAAGAGCCGTTACCCAAGCAGTTGGCACGACTTTATTTGCGTTACCCAACGTTGAATAGACACCTTTCTGGCAAATTACCGGAAATGCAGGGAGGGGATTTTTGGAAAGACGAGGCCGTGATCGATGGTGCTGATGGCAAGCGCTACGACGTGCTTATTGATATAACAGCGGTAAGTGGCGAAAGTAATACTGCAGAGCATTACCTGATTGTTATTTCCGACATCACAGAACAAAAAAATGCTGAGCGCAAACTTCTGAAAATCGCGACCTACGATGGCTTAACAGGCTTGGTCAACAGAACATTGCTGCTAGACAGACTGGAGCATGCTATTGGGCTTGCCCGTCATCATGAGCATCGTGTGGCGGTGATGTTTGTTGACTTGGATAGATTTAAAGGTATTAACGACTCACTTGGGCATGACTACGGTGACAAACTGCTGCGCATTGTAGCCAACCGAATGCGAAACCTTGTGGCTGAGTCGGGCACCGTTGCGCGATTGGGCGGCGATGAATTCGTTATTGTTGTTGAGGAAGTTAATGCCAGTGACGACTTGAGCTCATTCGTGGCACAAATCATTGAATCGGTAGAAACGCCTATATCGTTAGCAGAGGAAGTGCTTCGTGTCTCGTGCAGTATTGGTGTGGCGTTTTATCCCGAAGACGCCTCTGAGCCTGCTGAGCTTATCAAGCAGGCTGATGTGGCTATGTATACGGCGAAGAAGGACGCATTAAGCGGCTTTACCTACTTTACGACAGACATGAATGAACGTGCCAAAACGCGTTTACAGCTTGAGAATAAAGTAAAGCGGGCCTATTCAGATGACTGTTTCTTCAATCACTACCAGCCAATTATAGATGCCAGAACCAATACCACTATTGGGGTTGAGTTACTGCTGCGAGGAAAACTGGATAACGAGCCTCTTTTCCCCGATCAGTTCATTCCGGTACTTGAAGAATTGAAGTACATAATAGAAGTTACACGACAGGCAATGCGAAGAGCGGCAGAGGATTTGTCGTCCTGGTATAGCCAGGGCTTCACGGGGTTTGTTTCTATTAACCTATCTGCACTTCACTTCAAAACCGAATTCGACTTAACCGGTGTGCTAACCCTGCTTGATGAGTTCAACCTACCCAAAGAAGCGTTTCGATTCGAGATTACCGAAGGCGTATTGATGGATGACAGTGATAATGCGTTAAGACAGATTAATCGGTTTGTGAAAGAAGGCTTTGTATTAGCCCTTGACGATTTTGGTACAGGTTACTCGTCTTTAAGCTATTTAAAGCGTTATCCGTTGTCGGTATTAAAAATCGACAAGAGCTTCGTTAACGAAATGGCGCCGGGTAATGCAAACGAAGCGCTGGTAACAACAACCATTACGTTAGCGAATAACTTGAATATGAGTTGTGTTGCGGAAGGCGTTGAAACAAAAGCGCAAGCGGAAGAATTGATTGGAAAAGCGTGTTATTTCCACCAGGGCTATTTCTACGCCAAGCCTTGTACCGCCGAGGAAGTTGCACCGCTGTTATTTAAAGCGTGGTAAAACGTCGATATTTACCACGTTTTTCTAACAGATAAGACCATAAAGATTCAAAAGCCAAATCTATAAGAAAACTAAATTTAGCCTCTAAAGCCTTGTTATTCGTCGCATAGAATGTAAACGCTTGTTTAAAAAGCTTGTTTTTCAATAAAAAATAGGGCTTATTAGAAGTCTGTGAAATCATTGTAAAAATGAGCTACATTATAACAACATATGAGTGACTTATGCCGCTAGACATGACAGCAAACGCAAATACCACGGAAGTAATAACATCGCCATTAAGTATGTTGTACCACTGGGAACAAAGCCGTGGGAACGACGTATTTCTTACGCAGCCTATTAACGGTGAATATCACGACTACACATGGAAACAAGTCGCCGAACAAGCCAGAAAAGTGGCAGCACGGTTACGTGAATTCGATTTCCCGCAAGGCAGCCGTATAGGTATCTTTTCAAAAAACTGTGCTGAGTGGTTTATCGCTGATCTGGGCATTATGATGGCAGGTCACGTGTCGGTACCTATTTTCTCAACAGCCGGTCCAGACACGGTCCAGTATGTATTGAAGCATGCTGACGTACAGCTATTGTTCGTTGGAAAACTAGATAATACTGCGGAACAAGTTGCCTCTATTCCTTCAGAATATTTAACGGTTGCATTTCCTTACCCAAACATTGCTACTAAACAGCAGTGGAAAGAATTTATGGATATCGCGCCCATAACAGACTCGCCTGTACCTGATATGGATGATTTGATGACGATCATTTATACGTCTGGCAGTACCGGTCAGCCTAAAGGGGTGGTGCACAGTTACAATACGGCTTGTTGGGCAGCGCGTCGCTCACTCGATCAATTGGGTATTAACCAAAACGATCGCACAATGAGCTACTTACCTCTTGCGCATATTACAGAGCGTGTACTGGTCGAGCTTTCAAGCTACTACAGTGGTGGCAAAATTCACTTTGTAGAAGATTTAACTACCTTCCAACGGGATGTAGGTCACTGTCAGCCAACGCTATTTATTTCGGTACCGCGTTTATGGACAAAGTTCCAGATGGGCGTGTTAGCGAAAATGCCGCAGAAGAAGCTGGATACGCTGCTTAAAATTCCAATTTTGAACAAAATTGTTGCGAAGAAAATTCGCGATGGCTTGGGCATTAATAACGCACGTTTGTGGGCAAGTGGTTCGGCGCCACTTGCACCAGCAGTCATTGAATGGTTCGCGAAAATTGGTATCTACATTTCTGAGGGATGGGGAATGACCGAAAACAGTGCCTATGGCACCGGCAGTGTACCTTTCCGTCATGATAAAATCGGCTGTATCGGCAAGCCATACGACGGCGTAGACATTCGCACGTCAGAAGAAGGTGAGATTCAAGTTAAGTCGCCGTGCAACATGCTGGAATACTACTTGGAACCACAAAAAACGGCTGAAGTCTTTACTGAGGATGGTTATCTGCGCACTGGTGATAAAGGGGTAATTGATGCTGATGGCTACGTTAAAATTACTGGTCGTTTGAAAGACATCTTTAAAACCGCGAAGGGTAAGTATGTTACACCAGCACCGATTGAAGCAAAATTCATGGAAAACCCTATTGTTGAGCAAGTGTGCGTAACGGGGACTAATTTGCCTCAACCTGTGGCTTTGCTAGTGCTTAGTGAAGAAGCGCAGAAAAAAGACAAAGCGGGCATTGAAGCAAGCCTTAAGAAAACGTTCGAAGCTATCAACGCAAAACTGGAAAGCCATCAAGTTATGGATCGCGTTGTCATTATGAAAAACGAATGGAGCATCGAAAACGACTTGCTGACTCCGACGCTCAAAGTAAAGCGTCATGTTTTAGAAGACCGCTTTGTTGATATTATCCAAGGTAGCTATCGCGACAAATTAGTTTGGGTTGACGCATAAAATCCTCGTTGAGTCTTTTGCTTTGGCACTAATTGAAAAAGCTCTGTCCATGACAGAGCTTTTTTTATTAGAAGGAGGCGCAATAAGCGTTAAAACTGTGTTGGGCTATAAGTACTACAGCGAGGCTAAATCGCGTCAAACGAAACGCAATGGTCGCTTTAAGAAGGGTAGCGAGAGCGTAACCCTTCATACACTAAGTCGCTAAACTCTGGCTTCGTTAAATCTAGGACATCCATTACTTCTACCAGGTGCTCGTTGTCTTCACGACCTTCCCACACTTTTACGTAAGTGCCTTCTTTATAGCCGTTATCTTGGCGGAAAAAATTGAGCACATTTTTACCTACGTACTGACGATACAGCTCGTCAGCTGACATTTCACACTGGCTTACGATGAACATGAATAGTGGCACGCTAAAGCGTTTGGCGGCGCAAAGGCCCGTCATGAGCTCTAAATTATCAAGAAGCGTCAGATTTGACGCGTCGTAGTCCTTTCCATCGAAGGTTACTAGCGTTTTGCCACTTGCTAATTCAGAAGCAATACTTTTTGCAGATTCAGCGATATCGCCTTTATATTCAATAATGCAGGCACTTAGTGCAAAGTGCCAGATATCCACCAATTCCATCTGAAGCTGTGGCAAGTCTTTTTGCTGTGCTTTCCACCATTTCCAGCCGTGATGCTCAATCGCTTCAACTGACTCTACCATTGCTGCACGTAAGTATCCGTAACCAGCATTTAGCCAGTCTGGGTTTACTTTGGCGTTCATTTTATCCTGAAGAGAAAGCATAGTGGCGAGTTGTTGCGCGGTTAACATTGTTGCTCCTGACCGTGAAATTGTGTTGCATTTTATAAAGGCGAAATTGTACTTGAATGACGCTCCGGGAGAAACTGCAAAATTTAGGATGGCGAGAGTAAAGCGCTTTCTTTAATGTCTGCTTGCTTGTGGTGCACTTGCACCATGGTAAAACTATGACTTATTGGTCATGTTTTCTCGTTTCGTGTAAGTTGTTGATACTTAATGATTAAAAAGTTGGCATTCAATCTGCAAAACATTAATCGTTAACAGTGCTGCTGAGTAGCGCTAACGTGAATGAGTGCCAGGCAACGCTTATTCACGTTGTTACTGAGTAGACCGTAAACCTTACCCATACAGATTTTTCGTGTCCTGAGGTCTGTGTGGGTTTTTTTTGTCTGAAAATCGCCCACACACGCTTTTTTGCACTCATTTACTGCGCCAGATCTCTCAATCACTTTGCTTAGAACTCTCCGGGTATTGATTTCGCCATGCCCCCAGTATTTGTTTTATTTTCATAAGACATTTGCTCATCTAAATTTTGGAGAAATAACTTAACTACTGAGCCCAATGCGATACACTAAATTATAAGGTCGACGATACCTGTACAGTCTTTGCACAGTATCTAAAAAGCACGTTCTACAAAGGATTTTTCGATTGCTTGCGCTATATCCCTCTAATAAATTAGAACACTTAAGTTTTCTTCTCACCACGCTTTTACGTCAGCAGCCCATGGGCGTATTTACGCCAGAAACCATCTTGGTTGAAAGCCCGGGAATGCAGCACTGGGTCAGCATGCAGCTTGCCACAGAACACGGCGTGGCAATGAATATTGATTATCCTCTACCGGTGCGCTTTATGTGGAATACAGCACGTACTGTATTAGGACAAGACAAAGTACCCAAGCAATCTCCCTATCGTCGTGAAGTACTGACATGGCGTATCGACAATATTCTCCAAGATAGCTCGCTAATGAGCACAGAAGCTTTCGAGCAAGTTAACCGGTATTGGCAAAGCGCCGGTAGTGAACAAGAGCAGGGGTTACAGCGCCTTCAGCTAGCTACCGCTCTGGCCGACGTGTACGAGCAATACTTGTTGTACCGCCCAGACTGGTTATTTAAATGGGAAGCTAACGAACGCGCTGTATTTGATGACATGGAGATATGGCAAAGCGAAATTTGGCGCATATTGGTCAAAGAGCAACCGCTGCATCCTGCACGTTTGCATCAAATGACCTTAGAGGCGTTAGAAGCTGGTCATTTACCGAATGAGCCAACGAACAAATTGCCTAATCGTGTGATAGTGTTTGCTATTAACACCATGGCCCCGCAGCTTATCGCGTTTTTTGACGCCCTCGCGCAGCACATTGATATTCATATATTTCACCTAAACCCCAGCGTTAATTATTGGGGGGAAGCGAAAAGCAGTAGCGAACAGGCGAAGCTATTACGTTTAGAAGGGCTCAAAAAATGGATGGAAGACGATCAGTCAAACCCGCTGCTTGGCAACTTAGGTAAACAGGGCAGAGAGCTATTCAACTTACTTACTGAGCTAGATACCTTTGAGATTAGTGCGTTTGATTCACCGGATTTTGAAGAGGCTTCTAACAGTGGTGAGAACGTTCACCGTTATGGTCTACTCGAATATATTCACAACGATATATTGCAAGCCGCTCAACCGAAGCCACTTACTCATGATTTAAGAGAAAAAGACGATAGCGTTACTATCATGTGTACCCATTCCGCACTTCGCGAAGTGCAGGTTTTACACGACCACTTGTTACACTGGTTATCTCAAGATAAAACGCGCACCCCATCTGATATTCTGGTGATGTGCCCGGCCATCGAAAACTACGCGCCATTTGTTGATGCTGTATTTCACAGAGTAGGCACAAAGGCTTTGGCTGGCAGAGGGCAGGTTAGGCTTCCGTGTACCATTGCAGATAGAAGCCCAATGGATGCAGAGCCGTTGATTGCGGCGTTTATGGCGCTGTTACAGCTGCCCGATAGCCGCTTTGGTGTGTCGGACATTATGGATTATCTGCAGCTAGATTCAGTGCAAAAGCGTTTCTCAGTGTCACAAGATGATATCGAGCAAATGGTGGTTTGGCTAAAACAAGCTCATATTCATTGGGGTCTTAATAGCGCCCATAAAACGGCCGTTTCAGAAGGTGTTGATCTAGACGACACTTACAGCTGGTGGTGGGGAATACGTCGATTACTTATGGGTATGCTTGCACCAGATAGTGAAGTCATTGTGAGTGACTTACTTACTATTCCCGACGTTGAAGGACAAAGTGCGCTTACGCTAGGCAAGCTTATTGACGTTGTGGCGCTGTTGGGTGAGTTTGCCCAAGTATTAACAGCCCCAAGGACGGCGGCGCAGTGGTCTAAAGCCTTAATATCGCTTAGAGATGCGTGTTTTATGCCAATAAAAGAGCAGCAGCAAAGTTGGGATCTTATTGCCAAAGTTGCTGCCGATCTTGCTGCACGATGCGAAGAGGCAGGTTATGAACACGAACTCACCCTTCGTCAGGTTCGCGACCTGCTACTCAATCGATTCTCGTCGCCAGATGCTGGTAACCACTTTATGACCGGTCAGGTTACGGTGTGTTCAATGCTGCCCATGCGAAGCATACCGTTTAAAAAAGTGTGCATTTTGGGCCTGAACGACAGTGAATTCCCCAGAAAATCAAGCCCGCTGGGTCTCGATTTAATGGCGGGCGCTGGCCGCCAGATTGGTGACCGCTCAAGACGTTTGGAGGACAGATATTTATTCCTCGAAGCCATTATTTCCACCAGAGAGAGCTTATATTTAAGCTACCAAGGAAACGACGTTACTAATAATAGTGAGCGACAACCCAGTCTGGTATTGGCTGAGTTCATGGATATGCTAGAAAACAGCTACGCACTGGAGTTATCAAAGTACAGCGTTAACGCGCCGCTACACCCGTTTAGTGAAGAAGGCTTTACGGGAACCTTGCCGAGCTACGAAACAGGGTGGTTACGGTTAGCTGACGCGTTACAAAAAACGAAATTAAATACAGACGAAGCAGACAATGACTCTACCAATGATGCGGATACGTCAACGTTAGCGCCATCACCTGATGCACTATCAACGCAATCGCTTCGTCTATCAGGTATTCAAGTTGCGAGAGCTTTCAAAGATCCGCTGGAGTATTTTTCTGTCCAACGGCTGGGCGTGAATCTGTCTCAATCGTTTACGCTACTTGAAAATAGCGAGCCGTTTGAAACCAATGCGCTGCTGCGCTACCAGGTGCTCGACGCTATCTTTTCGTCTGCAGAGCGCGTTGCGCCAGAGAAAGATGATGTCGCCTCTCTTTCCTATAGTGAAAAAGTGATCACGTTTGCGTCGCTTAGAGGGGATATTCCCAATAACCCCGTTGCCAGAGATGAAGTTGACATGTGGAAAGAAGGGGCGTTGGCATTGAGTCAGGCCATGGGCCCTCATGACGCGGAGCCTAAAAAAGCGCACTTTCAAGGCAAATACATCACCTTTACTTCATCGGCTTTATTAGGCAGTGACGCGCTAGTCGAGCTTTGTGCAGGCAAGATTGACGCACACCGCGCTTTGGGTTTCTTCATCTCACAATTAGTTTTTTCAAGCAGCGTTGAAGAAACCAGCTACAGCAACTATCCGCTGGATATCTATTCGTGTGCCTGGGAAAAAGGCGAAACCATTTTGAAAAAGCAGCGCTTCCCCGCTTACGACCGAGAAACTGCTGTGCGTTTACTTTTGTTTATTGAACAGCTTTATATGGCAGTTTACACGGCGCCGACACCAGTTCATTTAAGTTTGTTCGGTACTTTTATGCCCGGGACCAGAAATTCAGACACTAAGCCTGTAGTGGAAAGCATAAAGCCTGAGATGTTTACCGACATTCTGCATGCGCTACTAGAGAGTGCGGACGGGACTAGTGAAACCGACAAAGCGATACTTAGCCAAGTTCAACATGCAATTGACGAGATGTGCCCGTTCACTGATAAAGACAACGCTGTAGCTAGCGAAACGACAAATGAAAAACATGAAAAAGCGAAACAGGCGGTGGATCAAGCCGCTGCACTTTTTAACACGATAGAGTTACAGCGAGCATTAACCGACTGGCAACAAAGTAGCGGGCAGTTCAGCGCCGATATGGCAAGCAACCCTTACTTAAATTGGTTGTTTCCTCAGGGCGTGAGTTGGAACGATGTGCCGTATTTAAGTGCTTTTGTGCTGCTCGCCATGGTCGACAATGCGTCTCAGGAGGAGAAGCTATGAGTTACACCCCTACATCCTCTGACAACCCTCTAGACGAGCAAGCTAAGCTGCAAACCGACGACCACAGCGGCACTGAAGCGCAATTACTCGATGTAGTCGCTATGCCGTTAAAAGGGCGCCACCTTATTGAGGCCAGCGCTGGTACAGGTAAAACCTTTAATATTACGCGCTTGTATCTGCGTCTATTGCTTGAAAAAAAGCTCACCGTCAAAGAAATATTGGTGATGACTTTCACCAAAGCCGCGACCGAGGAAATAAAGGGGCGTATTGCGGCAACACTGAGAGAAGCTCTACTTATTTGGCAGCAAGCCAAAGATAACGGCAATGAAATAGACAGTAGCTGTGACCCGGTTTATCAGTATTTATTTAACAACTGTGATATTGACGAGAGTCTGGCCCTTTTAAAAGCGGCGCAGCTAGAGCTTGATGAAGCCTCGGTGTTTACTATTCACGGCTTCTGTCAGCATGTTATCACCCAGCTAGCGTTTAACAGCGGCTTTGCCATGTCACTTAACTTGGGCAATGACACCAGCGACTTATACCTTGAAGCTGCCGAAGACTTCATTCGAAAAATTAGCAAAAGCGAGGACGAGTTTAGGCTACTGGCAGAGTCAGGTTGGCATACACCTGACAGACTGCTGCGAGAGTTTAACGCCAGCATTAAAAGTACTCTGACCCCAATATTGCTTAGTGAAGAGGATATTGAGGCAGCGTGTAAAAAGCAGTTAGATGAAGCGCCGCACACGTCTTTAGCCTACGTGAAGTCTCTACTTCAAAGCGTAGAGGATAATGAAGGGCTATTGGTAGAACAGCTCATCAAAACACCGGCCCATAAAAAAGAGCGGCCGCAGGAATTGGCCGCACTTAAAGCTTGGTTGCGTTCTTGCGTGGATGAACAAAGTTATTATCTTCCGCCGCCCGAAGCGGAAGCCTTTGTTAAAGGTAACCGATATGCGCGAAATTCATCTGGTGTAAAAGAGATCTTAACGCCTATAAAAGATTTTGCAGGGGCGCTTAAAAAAGCATTTAGTGAGAAAGACAAAGCGCTTGGTAAGGTGCCTGTATTCAAGCTGGTGGTTGAAGCCATTGCGTTCATCAAATCCCGCGTTGAAAAGCAGAAAAAGCAGCTTGGCGTTATCGACTTCGACGATCTTATTCGCATGCTCGCCGACGAAGTGGTGAAGCCAAACAATACTCTAGTGCCTGAGCTTCGCAAAAAATTTCCCGTAGCGCTTATCGACGAATTTCAAGATACCGATGCAAAGCAGTACGCGATTTTAGACGCAGTTTATCCTAATCTTGAGAATGCTAACGAAAGTGCGTTATTAATGATAGGTGACCCCAAGCAGGCGATTTATCGCTTTCGCGGTGGCGATATTTTTACCTATTTAAAAGCGGGTAGGCAGGCAGATTACCGCTGGGTGATGAATACCAACTGGCGCTCGGTTGAGGGAATGGTTAAAGCCTATAATCGGTTATTTTATGGCGCGCCTGTGGCATCAAATAGACCTGCCGATGTGTTTGGTTTTGATATCAAATACAACCCAGTCGAATTTACGCCTAAAGCGGCCGCGGCAAAAACGCCACTTATCGATCCTGCCGAACAAGACAATGTAATGAAAAGTGCTGTAATGAAGAGCGGTGTAATGAAAAGTGCTGTAACGAAACGCAGTGCAATGAACTACGTTAGCATGTGTTTAGATGACAAAGAAAACGCCCACATTATGCGCCGCAAAATGGCTCAATGGATTGCGCAGGAGATTTACCGCTTATTGAACGAAGCGCACTTCCAAACCGCCAATGGTGGCACCGCGCCTGTTAAGCCTCAGGATATCGCTATCTTGGTGAAAGACAGGACCGAAGCTGGCGCTATCAAAAGTGTACTGCAGCAAAAAGGCTTGGCGTGCGTTTATTTAAGCGATCGCAGTAACTTATTTGCCAGTGCCGAAGCCAAAGATGTACTGCGGTTACTTAACGGTATTTGGCATGCTAACGACACCAGTAAAGTAGCGTCGAGCTTGGCGTCACCGCTTTGGGGTTATAGTGCCCAAACACTTATTGAACTGTTGTACCATGAAGATGACGCGCAGTGGGATGCGGCTATCGACAAGGTATTGTCGCTGCGCGATATGTGGCTGCAAAAAGGGTGCATGAGTGTGCTGCTGTATTTAATGCAAGACAGCTATCAACCTCATGCTGACAGCGTGGAACGCGCCCTTACTAACTATCAACACCTAGCCGAAGTACTCGAAAAAGCCAGCACTACTCACCAGCGCCCAGAGCAGCTACTCGACTGGTTGAATAAGCAAATTCATAAGCCTGAAAGCGATGAAGAGCTTACTTTGCGTCTTGAAAGTGACAGCCAACTTATTCGACTTATTACTCAGCACGGCTCGAAAGGGCTAGAGTACCCCATTGTGTTTGTTCCATTTGCCACCGGCTACAGAGACGCCGCTAAAAACGGCAACACTACATCGCAAATATTTACTTATTACGACGAAGAAAAACAAGATTTGCAAATGCAGCTTGGGCAGACGCCACAGGCGATAGCTCGCGTTCAAAGTGAGAGTGAAGCGGAAGACATGCGACTGGCCTATGTGGCGGTAACACGAGCTGCCCATCGCTGTTACATGGGCGTTGTACCGCTAACTAACAATGAAAGAAGCGCATTAGCACGAGCACTTGGTGTAGGCGACGATGGCAGCAACAACGATTGGTCGAGTGTGTTAAACCGCGTTGCTGATGAAGATGCGTCCCATGCCAGCCATATCGACGGTGATGAGTTTGAGGAAGTGTATAATGGCTTTGAACAAGAAGATGAGTTACCTCAGCTAACCGCGTTGCAATTTACCGGCACGGCAAGCGAAGAATGGCGACTGTATTCATTCTCAGCAATGAGCCGTTTAACCACGGCTGGTGCTAACCAAAGCGTTGAAACAGGCACAGCAGCAGAGTCCGGCGCAACAACAGAGCCCTTGAGTCAAACCCTTCCTAATGTGCCAGTACTTCAAACCATTCGAGATGAAGAAGTGTATGCAAGTGACCCCCTTATGGGTGAGATGGGCACAATTGATGCAGACATCAATTCCTCGGCAGGTATTGAAAGTACGGTAAGTAAAAGTGATCTGCGTTTTACCCTAGAGAAAGGTGCGAGCGCAGGTAATTTACTTCACGATATTCTAGAGCACAGTGACTTTAGTGCGCCCGATTGGGAAGAAACGGGTAAGGAACTGGTTAACCGCTTCGGGTTAGATGAAAAGCGAACGCCGCTATTCTATAAATGGTTAGAAGAAGCGCTACAGACGCCTCTGTATCCCAATATGCAGCTAAGTATGAGTGATTTGCCCTTAGCGCAAACCCTGCGCGAAGCCGAATTCTATTTTCCAATGAACGACACGCAATGGACTCAGCTTCGTGAAGTACTCGCGACTCATCGAAAAAACGTGGCTGACGTTATTGGTGGCGAGATGGAAACAGCGCCTCAATTAATCACAGCTAAATTACAGGGAATGATGCACGGGTTTATTGATTTGATTTTTGAACATGACGGTCAGTTTTATGTGGCAGACTACAAATCAACCTGGCTTGGCGATACCCTTGATAGCTACACGCCAACAGCGCTGTTTCACAATAACCAGCATCACCTTTACGACCTTCAGTACTTAATTTACTGTTTGGCGCTACATCGCTATTTAAAGAATACGCTGCCTAACTACGACCCAGATATGCATTTTGGTGGAGTGTATTACTTGTATCTACGAGGTATGCACCCAGAAAACGAGCGCGGGGAAGGGGTATTTTATACTGATGTTCCATCGTCTGTACTCAATCGATTAGACGGGATATTTGCGAGCAAAGGCGATGCCCAGCAAGGCAATAGTTCTTCGAATGCAGGCAGCTCTCGCCAGCCTTTGGAACAAACGTCTTCGGGTCAGCAGCAGTTTAGTTTCGATGACAAGTAGTCAACATCATAGAGGCTAAAGCAAAGGAAAATAATGAAAAGCAATCAACACTCTGTACCGTCATTTTTTGATAACTTGTTTGGCATCGAGGCGATCGACAAATTTGTCGCAAAAGAATTTGGCTTTATTGATGAACTGGAGCAAGAAGAACAGTTTATTTGGGCTGGGATCTTAGCATACTTGTCGTATATGCAGCGCAATGGCCACAGCTGTATCTATTTAAAAGACATAGCGGGTACGACGCTTTTTAAAGAGGTAGTCGCAGAACAAGAGGCAGCCTTGGCGTTTGAAACGAATGAGCATAGCAGTAATGGGGCGGCGGCTGCTTCACTGACGCTGGTTGAACAAACCGAGCAGGAAAAAGCGCCCAAAGCAGGTGTTGACGTGCCACAACTAACACCGTTACTTAGAATTTTAAAAAGCGCACTGGTTAACGAGCAGGTGGCTCAACTATTTGTCTATAGCAACGGCAAGCTGTACAGCCGTCGCTACTATGAATTTGAACAAGAAGTAGCACGCAATGTTGTAAAACGAGCTGCGCTTACGCCGTTAAGTGATGAGGCAAGCGAAAAAGTAAAGCAACTTTGGCCAGCAATCTTTCCTACCGAAACAACCGATCGGCAAGATTGGCAGCAAATAGCGGTGGCGAAAAGCCTGATGCAGCGCTTTTGCGTTATAAACGGTGGGCCAGGAACAGGTAAAACCTATACTGTATTGCGCTTATTACTGGCGCTACAGGCTTGCGATGAAAACTTAAAAATTGTGCTGGCAGCGCCTACAGGTAAAGCGCAACAGCGTATGACCGAATCTATCATGAACAGCATAGACGGGCTTCGCGGCAAGTTGAACGACACAGTACTTAACAACGTGCCTACCGATGCTGTGACGCTACATAGATTACTAGGATTGCGCGAGCACGGTGTATCGACTAAGTTCAATCAGCACAATCAATTGGCAGCAGATGTACTTATTGTCGATGAAGCAAGTATGGTCGACTTAGCGCTAATGACGCGCATAGTACGAGCGTTACCAGACCATGCACGGCTCTATTTTATCGGTGATGCAGATCAGCTTCCTGCGGTTGAGCTTGGCAACGTGTTAGAGCAGCTAGTTAGTACCGGGCCAGCATGTTTTGATGACAACGCGAATGTGCCAAATGGCACAAACAGCGCACATAGCTCACTTAGTTTAAACAGTCATGACGACGCGTTTTCTTTAGGTGGCGTGCCATCGTTAATGCGTCAGCACATCGCTACGCTGTGCCCGCATTTGCCCCTGTTACCTGTTGATGAGCAGGCAAAAAGCTATGTAGCAACTCTGCAAGCACCGCAGCGCTTCAAGGGGCAGGTGGCAAAAGTTGCAACGGCCATACAGCGAGGTGATGCAAGCGGCGCACTTACTGCAATTAATGACCAGGCTGATGCCAATGACGAAAGTGCGGGTCTTGGTTCAAATACGGCATCGCGACTACAATCCGGCGTTCATCTATGGCCAGAACTCCAGGTTAGCGGCCGTGATTTACAACAGTTGGCCAAAGAAAGCTTCTTGCCTATTTTTGACGCTGGCAGTGCCGAAGAAGCGCTTAATCGCCTGAATGTGGTTAGGTGGCTAACCCCAGTCCGCAAGGGCGGAATGGGCGTAGAAGGCCTGAATAATTTGGTGTTCGATGCTATCAAGCACAAAATCAGAAAGCGGGAAGGCCATTTCTATCAAGGTCAGCCCATTATGATTGTCAAGAATCATCATCCTCAACGACTATCAAACGGTGAGGTTGGTGTAATCTGGCCTGACAGCAAAGGAAAGCTATATGCGTGGTTTTACCAAGACAGCCAAGCTTCAGGTCAAAACGGTTCAAGTCAGAATGCTTCGGCAAATGCGGGAGACAATGCTGACAAGGCGCTACAGGAAAAACAAGCGTTGCGCAGCATATCGCTATCAAGAGTACCGCAGTTTGAAACTGTGTATGCCATGACCATACATAAATCTCAAGGCTCTGAGTTTAACCATGTTGTACTTATTTTACCTAAGCCTGATAGCGAGAAAGCCGCCAATTTATTTCATCGAGGCCTAGTGTACACAGGGTTAACCCGAGCTAAAGACGGCTGCTTAATTATTTCTGACAACGCTACATTTAGCCACATGGTTCAACGGGTGGATAAGCGTTATTCCGGGCTGTCTGAAGCGATTAGCCTGCACCTAGAGAGCATATCAAACGCCACCCCAGAGACTGAATAGAAATAAATGTACTCTGACCCTGAGGGATCCCCACGAATTTAATTCCATGTGCCTGCGGTCCAGGCCCCGTCGACTATGGAGCTGTACCATTTGAGTGCAGTTTTCCACTGTCGCATAGTGAATCTTATTCGGCAAGCAACAGCTCTCAGACCGAGATAGTGGAATGACAGCACGCTTCTGGTGTCGGTATTAGCTTGGAAGCGCCGATGTTTATTCGAAGAGACGACTACCATACCCAAT